>NZ_JAOTRZ010000060.1 GCF_030247655.1 Trichlorobacter sp.
TTCAACATCAGCAAGGGTGTTAAACCAGCCCGGACTTATCCGCAGGGTGCCGGTTGGATAACTTCCGATGGTACGGTGGGCACGGGGGGCACAGTGCAGACCTGCCCGAACCGCAATACCATACTCACGGTCAAGGTAAAAGGCCAAAATAGCGGGATCCCATCCCTCAATGGTCAAAGAGACCACACCGGATCGCTGTTCTGGGTTTATCGGTCCAAACAGGCTGCAACCAGCCATACCTTCCAGTCGTTGCCGGGCATGTTCAGCCAGCTGCTGTTCATGCTGCCCAACTCTGGCAACACCAGTTTCAAGCAAAAAACCCAGCCCTGCCCCCAAACCGGCAATACCGGACAGATTATGGGTGCCAGCCTCAAACCCTTCAGGAAAGGTATCAGGCTGATGGTCCTGATCTGAACTGCTGCCGGTTCCACCAGCCATGATAGGCCGCAACTGCACACCCGGCGCAACCGCCAGAAAACCGGTACCTTGTGGCCCCAGCAGCCCCTTATGGCCTGGCGCAGCCAGAAGATCTATCCCCAATGCCTGCATATCAAGGGGAAGAGTCCCGGCAGACTGGGCTGCATCAAGCAGCATCAAAACACCAGCCGTTTGGGCAATACCGGCTATCTGCCGAATATCCTGAATCCCGCCGGTGACATTGGAGACATGGGCCACCGCAATCATTCTGGTGTTCTTACGCAATGCCTGCCTGATCTGATCAGGATCAACCAGCCCCTGCGGATCAGCAGACACAATGGTCAGCTCAACGCCTGCTTTTTCAAGCATAAACAGCGGTCTCAAAAGGGAATTATGCTCCATAGAGCTGGTAACCACATGGTCCCCTGGCTGCAGGGTGCCTATGGTTGCCAGATTCAGGGCCATGGTGGCATTGCTGGTAAAGACGATGCGGGATGAATCAGCACAATTGACAAGTTGTGCAGCAGCCTCGCGGGTATCCAGCACCAGACGTGAGGCATCCAATGCCCGACCATAGCTGCCTCTTCCTGGTGACGCACCAACCTGCTGCAGCGCCTGCATGGCTGCCTGATAGACCTGTTCAGGCTTGGGAAAACTGGTGGCTGCGTTATCAAGATAGATAGACATGAGTATATAAACAGACTAGGGCGCCGTGACCGGACGTTCTTTCAAAAAAGGAGCAAACAGAATTAACGCAGCATCATTCTTCCGCTCTGGATCATGAATACCGGCCAGCACCTGTTTCTCATCAGCGCTGCCCCACCAGTTAAGCAGCGCGGCAAAAGGTTCACTGCCACGGTTGTGCAGATTGCCTGACCTGTTATCACTAAAAACAGAGCCAACAACACTGCCCCGTGCGTTTTCCAGCAGGATACCAACGCCATTGTTCTGAATAAATGATGAACTACTGATTCTGACCCGCACCCCCACCAGTTCAGCACCGCTTTCACGATTTTGAGAAAAACGGCAGAGCAACAGCTGACCATCGCCACCGGTCAACCTGAGGCCGCTCCGGTTCTCCAAAAACTGGCTGCTGGTCAGGCGGAAACGGCACTGGTCTGCCGCAACCCCTTCCTGGGAATTATTCAGTACCTTAACACTGGATAAGGTAAAAGAAGAACGCTGCGCCTCCAGGCCCCGGCGGTTCTCCTGCAGCGTACTGTCACGCAGATCAAGTTCGCTGTCAGCGAGCCTGCCCCCCCTGTCACAGCGGCTGATGGTACTGCCCTGCAGACCGGCTTCAGAATCATACAGCGCAATACCGGTCCGGGATTTGGAAACCATCACGCCTCGCCCGGTAAAACGTGAAAAATGAGCCTCAATACCGGTCTGGGCTCCTTCAATACGACAATGGTCAAAGCTGTTCTTCTTCTCACTGTTTAACAGCACCACACCGCCCCAGTCACCGGCAAGGGGCTGATTCAAGGCAGGCACAAACAGAATCGGTTGCTGCAGCGTACCATTGGCAACAATCCGCCCCTGTACCACCAGGCGAGAAAGTTCTATAGACCCGGGAGCAGAAGCGAACAAAATCCGGGCACCGGGATCAATCCGCAAGGTTGCCTGGGGAGTAACCACCAGCGCCCCTTTAATCAGAACTGTGCCACGCAGCACCATATCTTCAGCAACCGTCTTATTGACCAGTACGGTACCGGCCTTATCAATCACAGCCCGGGCCGGTTTTGACTGACTCATTACAGGAAGATCCGCCTGATTTCTGATTGCCAGAGGATCGGTATGCAGCGATGTCTCAGTCGGCAACAGGCGGCTATCAAGGGGGCTCTGGGGATTTTTCTGCAGAACCGGCTGCTCGGTTACCTGCTGCAGCGGTTTTGCTGCTGGTGGCGGCGGCTGAGGAACCGTCATGGAAACCGTTACCGTCTGTCCCTTTAACGGAGCATCCTGGGCATGAAACAGCTGTTGGCAGCCGGCCTGAGTCAGAATCAGGCAGCCCAAAAGCAGGCAACGAACCGTAAAAACGGGGGAAAATCGAATATTTTTCACGAAGGGTATCCTGATCAGACAAACATTCAAATTACTGAATATACAGATAAAGTTCATAGCACAGTATCCAACGGGAGTAAATTTTTAAAAAGCTTCCTGTATTCAAAAACTTCGCCAACCACGCCCAACATATCTTAACATTTGCTGTTGACAGCACATATATGTTGTGGTTCTATCCAGCCATCAGCACAAAATGTTGTGATTTACCCATAGCAACCTGCATCATCTTTCATCAGCACTTCCCTGTACCACGTTATAAAGCATATAGGAACCATCTGACAAGGAGAACACAACCATGTCCGCACAAGCGTCCACTGCCGGTCAACCTGCGCTCACCCCCAACGCCCTTACGGTTCTCGAAAAACGCTACCTCAAACGGGATACCAGCGGGAAGCCGCTTGAGACCCCTTCTGATATGTTTCGCAGGGTTGCAGAAACCATTGCCGAGCCTGACAAGAAGTTTGACAAAAAGGCTGATGTCAAAAAGCTTGCCGACCGTTTTTATGAGATGATTGTCAGCTTTGACTTTCTCCCCAACTCCCCTACCCTTATGAACGCAGGCCGTGAACTGGGCCAGCTTTCCGCCTGTTTCGTACTTCCAGTGGGTGACTCCATTGAAGAAATCTTTGACGCTGTCAAGTTCACTGCCATGATCCACAAATCAGGTGGCGGCACCGGTTTCTCCTTCTCCCGTCTGCGTCCTGCTAATGATCTGGTCAAGACCACCACCGGCGTTTCCAGTGGTCCGATCTCCTTTATGCGGGTCTTTGATACCGCCACTGAAACCATCAAGCAGGGCGGCACCCGCCGTGGTGCCAACATGGGAATCCTGCGGGTTGATCACCCCAACATCATGGATTTCATCATGTGTAAGGCTGATCAGAAGCTGTTCAACAACTTCAATATCTCGGTCGGCCTGACCGAGAAGTTCATGGAAGCGGTTGAACAGGACGAAGAATACGACCTGCTCAACCCCCGCGACAAAACCAAGATGGGCTCCCTGAATGCCCGCAAAGTGTTTCAGCGGGTCGTCAACCAGGCCTGGGAGAACGGCGAGCCCGGTATCATCTTCCTGGATCGTCTGAACCGTGACAACCCGACCCCCCATATTGGCGAAATCGAATCCACCAACCCCTGTGGTGAGCAGCCGTTGCTGCCCTATGAATCCTGCAATTTGGGTTCCATCAACCTGGGACGTTTTGTCAGCGAAGGGGCCATTGACTGGAGCCGCCTTAAGGAGGTCATCCATGACTCCGTCCATTTCCTGGACAACGTGATCGAGGCCAACAAGTACCCGCTGCAACAGATCCACGACATGACCCACGCAAATCGCAAAATCGGGCTGGGGGTTATGGGCTGGGCAGACATGCTGATCCTGATGGGTATCCCGTACAACTCTGCAGAAGCGGTAAAACTGGGCAAAAAGCTCATGCAGTTCATCAACGATGAAGGCCATGCCGCCTCCCGTGAACTGGGCCAGAAGCGCGGGTCTTTCCCCAACTTCATCGGTTCAACTTTTGACAAAAAGGGTGCCCTTCCACAGCGCAACGCCACCGTCACCACCATCGCCCCCACCGGTACCATCTCCATGATAGCCAACGCCTCTTCCGGCGTAGAGCCGCTCTTTGCCATCTCCTATGTCAAGAACGTCATGGACGGCACTAAGCTGGTGGAGGTAAACCCCACCTTTGAACAACTGGCCAAAGAGCGTGGTTTCTATTCTGCAGAACTGATGGAGAAGATTGCAGAACACGGCACGGTGCATGATCTGGACGAAGTTCCTGCCGACGTCCGTCGTGTCTTTGTCACTGCCCATGACATCACGCCGGAAGACCATATCCAGATGCAGGCTGCCTTCCAGCACCACACTGACAACGCCGTATCAAAGACCGTTAACTTCCCCAACACCGCCACCATTGAAGATGTTGAAAACGTCTACATGCTGGCCTACAAGACCGGCTGCAAAGGGGTCACCATCTACCGCGACGGTTCCCGCGACGAGCAGGTTCTGTCCACCACCAAGAAAGAAGAAAAGGCCGTTGTTTCGTCACTGGCAATGGAAGATGATAAACACGCCATCAAGCGTGAACGTCCCAAGGCCCTGAAAGGCTGGACCTACCAGATGCAAACCGGCTGCGGCCCGCTTTACATCACCGTCAACGAAGACAAGAACGGCCTGTTTGAGCTGTTCACCACCATGGGCAAGGCCGGTGGCTGCGCAGCATCACAATCAGAGGCGATCGGACGGATGGTCTCCCTGGCATGGCGCAGCGGCATCCAGGCCCGCCAGGTCATCAAGCAGCTGCTGGGCATCTCCTGCCACTGCCCTTCCGGCTATGGCGAAAACCGTGTCCTCTCCTGTGCCGACGCCGTAGCCAAGGCAATTCAGGCCCACATGCTGGAGAACGGCTACGACCTGAATGCTGAAGCAGCCCAGCATGAGCGTGGCGCCTGCCCAGAGTGCGGTGGCATTGTTGAGCACGAAGGTGGCTGCATGGTCTGCCACGTCTGCGGCTACTCTGAATGTGCATAACTAGAGATTGACAAGGCGGAGCGCCTTTCGCTATAAAGGTGCTCCATTTTGCGGGAATAACTCAGTGGTAGAGTGTCAGCTTCCCAAGCTGAAGGTCGCGGGTTCGAATCCCGTTTCCCGCTCCAAAGAAATCAAAGGGTTAGGCAAATCGCCTAACCCTTTTTGTTTTCCCATGGGAACATCCATGGGAACAAGTGGTTTTTTATTTATTAAAGTTCAGAGTTGGTGGGAATGCGATGGCTGCATCAAGATTGTATGTTTTATTGGGCTTGCCTCGATCATCTCTATCGGATATTTTTAAGTCACAAGCAATTTCAATAAGTTGTGATTTTTGCACTTCTTCTGGCGCTCTACCGCAAGACGTTTCCGCAGCAGTCGGGCTGGATTGGTGTCAGCTTCAGCCTTGGCCCATTCAAACGCTCTCTCAACCGCCTGAGTTGCACTATCTTTATTCCACTCAGGGAGGAAGTTTTCAGTTGCATTAAGTAATGCGATAGCAGTTTCAAGATTGTATGTTTTATTACCCCAACCCCTTTCATGCTGCACTGAAATTTTGAGGTCACAAGCAATTTCAATGAGTTGTGATTTTTGCACTTCTTCTGGCTTGATATCGTTTCTTGCAGCTCGCTAGCTAACCCTCTAAAGTCAAATCAACAACAGGTGATTTTAAACACCAGGTAGGGGTAACCCCAACATTCGTGTAACCAAGTGCAAAGTAGTGCTTTGATTGTTGGCTAACATGATGGAATTAAAACTCTATTTGTGTTTAGTTTTGAGTAGATTTTCTCCATCATTACGCAGACTGCCATCAGGGCCGACATGACGGTACAAAGTCTGCCTGGTGATGCCAAGCTCCTTGCATAGCTCTCCTACTTTGGTTTCAGGTTGCCCCATTGCGGCCATCGCAAGACGCAATTTTGCCACTGTCATCTTATACGGTGCTCCTCCAGATCGGCCTCTTGCTCTCGCCGCAGCCAGCCCTGCTTTTGTCCGCTCTGAAATAAGCTCCCTCTCAAACTCTGCAAGGGCAGCAAAGATACCGAACACCAGTTTACCTGCCGGAGTCGTGGTGTCAATTGATGCGCCATGCCCGGATAAAACCTTGAACCCAACCTTCCTTGTTGCCAGATCATGAACTGTATTTACCAGATGCTTGAGATCCCGGCCCAGGCGATCCAATTTCCATACCATCAGGGTATCGCCTTCTCGTAGCGCCTTCAGCGCGGATTCGAGTCCAGGACGTGCATCTAGCTTACCTGATGCTCTGTCTTCATAAATATGTCCGGGCTTAACTCCGGCGGCGACAAGTGCGTCACGTTGCAGATCTGTTGTCTGGGAGCCATCCATTTTTGAAACCCGCATATATCCTATCAGCATATGTCACCTAAACGGTCGTTTGTACGACAACAAAGTTGATGTCAGATTTGTATTCTAAAAATGTCATTTTAAAAGCACCTTAAACTATGTCTTGTAAAATGTCATCAGGTTGATTATGTGACTCAATATACATCGTCAGCAAATACTGGAGACAACATGAAGCGCAAATGGATACAAGAAGAGCTGGAACAACAATGGACCATCTTCCCTCATGAGCTTAAGCTGCTGAAAAACAAAACCGGATCAACCCGCCTGGGGTTTGCCATATTGCTCAAATTTTTCCAGATTGAAGGGCGATTTTCAGATACCCCACGGGAAATAGCTTTGGAAGTTATCCGATATGTCGCCAAGCAACTTGATCAACCCAGCAAAGATTGGCGAGAATATCCATGGTCGGGACGTGCTACAGTTTACCACCGGAACGAAATACGCAAATTTTATGCATATCGTAAGACATCAGCACGCGATACAAAAGCAATGGTCAAATGGTTGGCTGATGAACTTCTTAATCAGGAACAACGGCCAGAGCGACTTCAATCATTAGTCCTTGAGCGGTATCGAACATTATGCGTTGAACCACCTACCCATGAACAGCTTCGCCGTCTGATCCAGTCTGCCATCACTGAACACGAAAACCGTTTCTGTACAGCAATTGCCAGTGTTCTCACCCTCATCATCCTGAAGCGTATGGATGCCCTTCTCCAGATTCATCCGGCAGATGATGGTGACTGGACGATTTGGCAGAACCTTAAAAGTGATCCCGGCAAGGCGGGTATTGACAGCATTAAAGAGGCTGTCGTCCGCCTGCAGACAGTCAGAGACATTGGCCTTCCACGTGATCTTTTCAAAGAAGTCTCTCCCAAACTGCTGGAACGCTATGCCAAGCGTGTAGCTGTTGAAGAACCGTTTGAACTTAGGCGGCATGAAGCCTCTCTTCGGGCCACGCTGATGGCAGCCTTCCTTCATCGACGTAGTGAAGAGCTTACCGACCACCTGGTGGATCTACTGATCGAGACCGTCCACAAAATGGGCAAAAAGGCAGAGAAGCGGATTGATGAAGGGCTTGGCGAAGCACTGCAGAAGGCCCCCAGCAAGATGATCAAGCTCTACCGGATTGCCAAGGCGTCTGTTGAAGCACCCCAGGGCATTGTCTCCGATGTCATCTTTCCTGAAGCCCCGGAGCCATGGCTTAAAACACTGATCAAGGAAGTAGAAGCCAGTTCCGGTTATACCGGAAAAGTCAGAACAGCCTTACAGAAAGCCTATCGGCACCACTACCGCAGAATGCTGCCTGAACTGCTTCATAACCTGGAATTCCGCTGCACCAATGTTCAATACCAACCACTCCTGCAGGCCCTTGATCTGATCACTTCACAACTTGAACACAAGAAACCAACCTTCCCGGAAGAGATACAAGCCCCTTTGAAGGGCATTGTCCCATCAAACTGGCTACCACTGGTGGTTGAAGATGGTGTGATCAATCGTAACGCCTATGAAATCTGCGTCCTCAGGGCCTTGCGGGAACAACTGCGCTGCCGTGAGATCTGGGTAGTTGGCAGCCGACGCTATCGAGACCCGGAAGAAGACCTGCCTCAGGACTTTGAAGAACGGAAGGCTACCTACTATGAGGACTTGAGCATACCTATTGATGCAAAGGAGTTCACAGCATCATTGCGACAGGAGCTGACCCGCCACCTCGACAATTTCAATAAGTGCATACCGCTCAACCCCAAGGTCAGGATTGTAGCAGTGAAGGATGACCACCGGATTTCGGTCACCCCCTTTGAACCCCAGGCAGAGCCAGAAAACCTAGCAACCCTTAAACGGGAGATTACCCAGCGCTGGCCAGGCACCAGTCTCCTGGATGTATTGAAAGAGGCAGACCTGCGGACAGACTTTACCCGCTTTATTCAGAGCGGTACTGAACGCAGCCATATGGATAAGGCCACCCTCAGGCGTAGGATTCTACTCTGTTTGTTCGGTATGGGTACCAATACCGGTATTAAGAGTATGGAATCATTGCCAGACGATGATTACAAGGATTTGCTCTACGTCCGTCGCCGATTCATCTCCAACGAGGGATTGCGTCAGGCCATTGCCCAGGTGGTGAATGCAACCCTGGCAATACGGTTGCCCCAAATATGGGGTGAAGCAACCACCGCCTGTGCTTCCGACTCCAAACAGTTCGGTGCCTGGGATCAGAACCTGCTGACTGAATGGCACCTGCGTTATGGAGGCCGGGGCGTCATGGTTTACTGGCATGTGGAAAAGAATGCCGCCTGCATCTACTCCCAGTTCAAGCGAGTCTCGTCGTCAGAGGCAGCGGCCATGATCCAGGGGGTGCTGCGACACTGCACAGAGATGGAGGTTGAACGACAGTATGTGGACAGCCACGGCCAGAATGCAATCGCCTTTGCCTTCTGCAGGCTGTTGGGGTTTGACCTGATGCCGAGGCTGAAAGGAATCAATAAACAGAAGCTGTATAAGGCCGACAGCAAACAAGACTTCCCGAACATCAATCCGATCATAGCAGGCAAGGCTATCAACTGGGAGTTAATTGAGGAACAGCTGGATACCATGGTCAAGCACGCTGCTGCCTTGAAACTGGGGATGGCTGATGCAGAGAGCCTGCTGCGCCGGTTCAGCCGGAATAATATCCAGCACCCTGCTTACAAGGCTTTGGCAGAACTGGGAAAAGCAATCAAGACCATCTTCCTCTGCCGGTATCTGGATTCAGAGGAGTTGCGTCGTGAAGTTCATGAAGGATTGAATGTAGTTGAGAGCTGGAACAGCACCAACGGCTTCATCTATTACGGTAAGCAGGGAGAAATATCAACCAACCGCAGGGATGGTCAGGAGATGGGATTGCTTTGCCTGCACCTGCTGCAGGCCAGCATGGTGTACATCAATACCCTGATGATCCAGCAGGTGCTCAAAGAACCGGTCTGGTCTGACAAAATGACAACCCGTGATCTAGCGGCGCTTAGTCCGCTGATTACAAAACACATCAACCCCTACGGGCGGTTTGATCTGGATATGGACGTCAGGCTGCCACTTGATGAGCCTGCATAGGGTGCAGCAACTTGGGGGCACCTCAGAAAAGGGGGGGAAATAGCACGTTAAGACTCAGAACACATTAGCATGGCTCTCTTTTGCATCTGCTAACTAAGCCTACCCCCTATCCAGCACCTTGAAACGAAGATGCGCCAAAAAATATTTTTCTATTCCCCCTTGCAATTACGGAAAAGGGTGCTATCTAAATATCCATATATCGTAATCAATCCGCTTTTACGACAGATTGCATTGCGTCACCCCAACACCGTAGGAGCAGTTGATGAAGTATACCTCCCTGGCCTGTGCAGCGCTCATGCTGCTTTCCGTCCCCATTGCATCCCCGGCAACCACCACCGACGGCATCTACCAACTCTCGGAAGTAACCAGTAGCTGGGACGGCACCGACGCTGTTTTTCCTGCTACTCCCACTGTTGATTACGATGCCCTGCTTGGCGACGATGCCGTTCTTACCTACACCCTGCCTGCCTCCTTCTCCGGCTTTACCTTCTACCGCCAACCCTACACCCAGATCAACGTTGATACCAACGGCTCCATCTGGTTTAGCAACACCGCTTCCACCTATGCCTTCAGCCTGGGGATCACCGCTAAAGGCCCGGTTATCAGCCCCTGGAACAACGACCTTTCCACCTACAGCTACGGCGGCGTCTTTATCCAGCACAAAACCAATCCAGAGCGGGTGGTTGTTGAATGGCAGACTGAAACATGGAGCGATGAAGGCGGCTTCCTGCCCAACAGCTTTGAAGCCGTACTCTTTCCCGACGGCACGATCCGCTTTGACTATCAGACCTTCTCGGCAGCCAATGCAGCTGATTTTGGATCAGGCATCTCACAGGATGACGGCAGCCACTACCTGAGCCTCATCAGCAACTACGGCAATATCCAGACCCTGGCAGGCCGATCCTTTCGCTTTATTGATCTAAGTCTTGTACAAAACCGCACCTTAAGTCTGCTCTTCAACGGCACCGGCAGCGGCACTGTCATCAGCGACCCGACCGGAATCGCCTGCAACACCAACTGCTCTGCCTCCTTTCCAGAAGGCAGCATTGTCACCCTGCGCCAGACACCGCACTATTCAATCTTAACGGCTGGAGTAACGGAGCCTGCAACGGCACCGGCGATTGCCATCTAACCATGAATGCAGACAGCAGCATCACCGCCAACTATACCTACGACACGTCTCATCAGGTCAAGGCAAGTAACGGTTCTTACTACTCATCCATTCAGGCCGCCTACAACGTCATAGCAGACAGCAGTATCATCAAACTCTGGGCCACCACCTATACCGAATCCCTCACCTGCAACCGTCCGATAACCACCACCCTGCAGGGCGGCTACGACAGCGGCTACACCAGCATCGTTGGTGAACCGATCCTGAACGGCGAACTCACCATCAGCGACGGTACCATCATTGCCGACGGCCTGGTTATCAGGTAAGCCCCATGACATCTTTCTATAACGTCAAAACACGAGACCTATCCATGCAGATGAAGCCAGCTTCCTACCACACCCATCTTCTACACGGCCTGATTGCTTTACTGGCCGGCCTTACGCTGTTGTTTTCCACCACCGCCGCCCATGCGGTCTCCTGTGACCCACAAAATGGTGTTGACATTATCGGTAGCGAATACATTGCTGACTCCTGCATTCCCGATGGGATGAGTGATGGTGCAACCATACACTGGACAGTTCGGTCTGTTATTTGCCGCGGTGGAAGTGTTATCGAAAATCCGGATAGCAGCAGCGCAAGTGGCTGGGCCACCCCGAGTGGATTAATTGCAGCCACACTGCCATATAACTTCAAGGTATTCCGTAACAAAGAAGGTACGCACCTGCTAAGCGTACACCGTTACTATACCGGTCTTATCGATGGCAAGAGTATGGCGCCGTACTCTTTTGGGTCTGTATATACGGACGTGATAACCAGACCAATCTGGATTATCCCAGCCACTCCCGTCTGCCAGGGCGGTGACTTCAACCGCCCTGCAAATGAAACCTGTGCAGAATCCAGCGTCAACGTCGGCACCGGCAGACTTTCCCACGACCAGGAACTGTTCAGCATTAAAGGCAGCCAGCCGTTACGCCTTGCCCTCTCTCTCTACTATCGCAGTCTTCAGCCATCCCCCAGTACCATCGGCAACGGCTGGAGCCACAGCTATGAAACATTTCTAACCAACGGTGCAGGCTACACCATAACTCTCTGGTTAAACGGCAAGCGCCGTATCTACAACAACTACAGCGGCAGTTATGTACCCCCAAAGGGAGATTACTCAACCTTGGTGCAAAACGCCGACAGCAGCTTCACCATCACAGAAAAGGACGGACTGAAACGTAACTTTGCAGCAACCGGTCTTGCCACCTCAATCATTGACCGTAATGGCAACACCATCAGCTTCAGCTACACCAGCGGCAAGCTCAGCAGCATTACCGATGCCAATGGCAGAACAGCTCTCTTCAGTTATGATAGCGATGGCAAACTCAGCAGCATCACCGATCCCAAGGCCAACAGCTACAACTTCAGCTACACCGGTGGCAAACTGACTACCGTTACCCATCCCGACACCGGTCAGTGGAACTACAGTTACAACAGCAACGGCCTGCTTGCCTCAAAGACCGACCCGGAAAGCAACCTTACCAGCTACAGTTATGACAGCAATAACCGCCTCAGTATTGCCACAGACCCCAACAGCAGAACTCTCAGCTACACCCATGCGCCAACAGCTCCGGCCGGCAAGGTTCCCGATTCCTATCCGATAGCTGTGGTGGCGGCAAAACCTCTTACCTACACCGCCAAAGACGGCAACGGCTGGAGCTACAGCTACGAGGCTTTGACAGAAAACATCCTCTCCAAGACTGATCCCTTGGGCAACAATACCAGCTATACCTACGACACCCAGGGTAATCTGCTGACCAAGACTGAACCCGGTATCGGCACCACCACCTATACCTATGACAGCAAGGGGAATATCCTGACGGTTAAAGACCCCTTAAACCAGACCACCAGTTTTACCTACAACAGCTTTGGCCAGATATTGACCGTCAGCGGCGCACCGGGCAGCTACGCCTACAGCTATGACACCGCCGGTAACCTGCTGACCAGCACCAACCCGGCAAATGAAACCACCAGCTACACCTACGACAGCAAAGGCAACTTGCTGGCCATCACCGATCCCCGTAGCAAGGTTACCAGCCTGGCTTATCATGCCACCACCAACGACCTGCTCAGTGTTACCCTGCCTGCCACCGGCACTCCGCCCATTGCTGCACTCTATCAGCTGACCCATGATGCAAACGGCAACCTCCTAACTGTTACTGATCCCCTGGGCAAGATAACTACCTACACCTACAACTCCGGCAATCAGGTCGCAACGGTCACCAACCCCCTGGGCAAGGTAACCAGCTACAGCTATGAAAAAAACGGTAACCTCAAGACAATAACCGATGCCAACAACAAAACCACCAGCTACAGCTACAACTACCGTGGCCAGCAGACAAACAGCACCAATGCCCTGAATGCCGTCACTACTCTGGGCTACGGCACCCCCGCCTGCCCCACCTGCAGCGGTGCTGATCAGCTCACCAGTATCACCGACGCAAAGAATCAGAAGAGCACCTGGGTCTATGACACAATCAACCGGGTAACCAGCACCATTGACCCCCTGAACAAAACCACTGCCTACAGCTACGGCGCAACCGACCTGCCAACCTCCCGCACCGATGCCAATGGCCAGACCATCAGCTACACTTACGATGCACTACAACGTCTGACCCAAACCAGCTACCCAGACAGCAGCACCACCACCTTTACCTACGACAGCAGGAACAACATCCTGACCGCAGTAAACAGCGCAGTCAGCTACAGCTACACCTATGATGCAGCCAACCGGATCAAGACCGTAGCCGACAGCAGAGGCTACAGCATCAGCTACGACTACGACCTAAACGGCAACCGCACCAAAACCACCCTGCAACCGGGTACCGCAGACCAGCGGATCGTCAACTATGCCTACGACAACATCAGCCGCCTGGAGACCCTGACCAGCCCTGCCGGAAGCTTCAGCTTTGGCTACAACATCAACAACCAGCGCACAACACTGGCCTATCCCAACCAGATCATTGCAACCTACAGCTATGACGATGCAGGCAGGCTGACCGCACTGACCCACAGCAACCCCGACACAACCATCATCACCAGCGCCGGATATACCCTGGATGACACCGGCAACCGCACCGCAAAAAGCGGCAGCACACCGGAAAGCTACAGCTACGACGCCACCTACCGCATCCTGCAGGCCATCACCCCCAAAGGGTATGAAACCTACAGCTATGACCAAGTAGGCAACCGAACCACCGGCCCCGGCCCACGTGACACCAGCTACAGCCATGATGCTGCCAACCGGATGACCCAGGGCAGACAGTACAGCTACAGCTATGACAACAACGGTAACCAGACAGCAAAAAGCATCAACGAAACCAAAGGCTGGATTCAAAGCTGGGATTATGAGAATCAACTCAGCAGATCAGAACGAAGCAAAGGAGCAGAGAAGCGAACCGTAACCTACAAGTACGATCCCTTTGGCAGACGGATTGAGAAAAAGCTACAAACCACCAACCCAACCACCACCAACCCAACCACCACCGAGACAACCAGCTACGTCAATGATGGTGACAACATCATTCTGGAACTCTTTACCGACAAGAACGGTATCACCACCAAAACCTTCTACACCCACGGCCCGCATACGGATGAACATCTGGCGCTGGAGAGAAACGGGCAGTTTTACTACTACCATGCCGATGGGTTAGGCAGCATCACGGCTATTAGCGATACCGCCAGAACTGTGGTAGAACGGTACAGCTACAGCGTGTTTGGGCAGCCGAGACCGACGACGGGATTCAGGAACAGCTATCAGTTTACTGCCAGGGAGTGGGATAAGGAGACCGGGCTGTATTACAACTGGTTCAGATATTATGATCCGATGGAGGGGAGGTTCATCAGTAAAGATCCGATAGGCTTCGCCGGAGGGGATGTTAATCTATTTGCGTACGTCCAAAATAATCCGATTAACTGGATTGATCCGGAGGGACTGCAACAGCGTAGCCCATATGGGGAAATTACTGCACCATCAAGTTTGTCTCATAGTGTATTGAACTCCCTTTATACTGACTATCGTTTCTTTGTGAATAATCCAAATCCAAACAGCCGTGTTAATGTTTTTATGAAATATGAAAGATTAGCCCTTGAGTTAGGTACTGGAGCTGGTGCTATTAAATCACCTCT
>NZ_JAOTRZ010000061.1 GCF_030247655.1 Trichlorobacter sp.
TGCGGGTGACAAAGGCGGAAAAGGCGCCGACGTTTTTTGAGATGGACATCTCATTGTCGTTCAGCACTACAATCAGGTTTTTCTTCAGATGTCCGGCCTGGTTCAAACCTTCAAAGGCGATGCCGCCGGTCAGGGAACCATCACCAATGACAGCAATCACATTGTTTTTCTTGTGATCAAGATTGTCGGCAACCGCCATGCCCAGGGCAGCGGAGATGGAGGTGGAGGCGTGTCCCACCCCAAAGGCATCGTGTTCTGATTCACAGCGTTTGGGGAAACCGGATATTCCTTTGTACTGACGTTGGGTAGCAAAACGATCCCGGCGGCCGGTCAACAGCTTGTGGGTATAGGCCTGATGGCCAACGTCCCAGACGATCTTGTCCTGGGGGGTGGTAAAGCAGTAGTGCAGGGCCAGTGACAGCTCAACGGCACCAAGGTTTGATCCCAGATGTCCACCGGTTTCAGAAACGGTAGAGAGCAGGAAGGTGCGGATCTCTTCAGCCAGTTCAGGGAGTTGTTCAGGCTTCAGCTGCTTCAGGTCAGCAGTGTTCTGTATGGTTTCAAGTAACATAGCGTTTTCCTTATGCAGAGGCATAACCATTGGAACGGAACCAGTCAACAGCCCGTTTAAGCGCCTCTTCTACCGGAGTCTGGGGAAGCCCCAGTTCGTGTACTGCTTTTGACGCATCAAAAAACATGAACTTCTTTGCCATCTTTACACCGGCCAGCGGAATCAGCGGTTCTTTGCCGGTCAGCCGTGATAACGCCTCGTTTGCATAGGCAGCCAGCAGAATCGGTGTGTAGGGCAGCCGTACTTTGGGGGCGGCAAGACCGGTCAGCTGCTCAAGCATGCCAAATATATCCCGCAGGGTAAGATCCTGGTTGCCCAGGATATACTTCTGTCCGATCCTGCCTTTTTCCGCTGCCAGAATATGGCCCCGGGCACAGTCTTCAACCGCAATCAGATTCAGGCCGGTATCAAGGTAGGCCGGCATCTTGCGATTCAGAAAATCCACAATAATCTTACCGGTAGGGGTCGGCTTGATATCAAACGGACCAACCGGGGTGGAAGGGTTGACTATAATCAGGCCAAGACCCTTGTCAACGAATTTCTCCGCTTCCCGCTCTGCCAGAAACTTGCTCTTCTTGTAGTCGCCCACCATGTCGCTCAGGCTGACCGGGGCTTCTTCTGTACCTGGCCTGCCATCGCCAGGATTGCCCAGGGTGCCGACGCTGCTGGTGTAGACCACCCGCTTGACACCGGCCTCAAGTGCCGCCTGCAGCAGGGAGCGTGTGCCATCCACATTGGCGTGGTACATGGCCTGTGGTTCCGGGCACCAGAGTCGGTAGTCGGCAGCCGCATGAAAGACCCAATCACAATCTGTCATACCCTGGACAAGCTGCGGCAGGTAGTGCAGATCACCCCGCAGGATAGTGACGTCAAGCCCATGAAGATTGGCGGTGTCAGAGCCATTTCTGACCAGTACGGTAACTGTGTGGCCATCTTTTAGCAGTTCACGCACTATGCTGGCACCGATAAAACCGGTGGCGCCGGTAACAAAGGTCTTCATGGTCTGTTCATTTCTCCAGAATGGGAAAAGCCCCGGCTTGCAACAGCGGGGCTTCCCGTGTTTCGTTTTAGTGCCCGTCTCTACAGGCTATGCGTGCGCTCCCGCGGTCAGGCGGCGATACCTGCCCAAAGCTGTCAGCGGGAAGCAGTTGCGATAAATGTGGTACTTGATCATGAAGTACTTGGGGAATCCGGTGCCGGTAAAGGCATCTTCATTCCAGGTGCCGTCCATATTCTGGGTTGCCAGCAGGTACTGAACGCCCCGCTCAACCGCCTGGCATCCAGCTTCACCGGCAGCCATCAGTGCCATCATCGCCCATGATGTCTGGGAAGCGGTACTGGGACCACAACCCATCAGAGTGCGATCACAGTAGGATTCGCAGACTTCTCCCCAACCACCATCAAGGTTCTGACGAGATTTGATCCAGTTGACCGCCTTCTTGATGTAGGGGCTGTTCATATCTTCTTTGATCGCTTCAAGGCCGGATAGTACTGACCAGGTGCCATACAGGTAGTTGACACCCCAGCGACCGAACCAGGGGCCTTCCGGCTCCTGCTCGTTTTTGATAAATTCCAGTGCACTGACCGCTTGTGGGTAGTCCTTGGAATAACCAAAGTTGCCCATCAGTTCCAGCATCCTGCCGGTTAGGTCAGAGGTGGGGGGATCAATCAGTGCCTCTAGATCGGCAAAGGGAATCTTGTTCAGCATATGCTTGGTGTTGTCTTTATCAAAGGCGGCCCAGCCACCGTTCTCGCTCTGCATCCCCAGACACCAGGCAATGCCGCGCCGGATAGCATCATCTTTGGCCTTGCTGTTCTTGACCTTGATGTCCTTGATGGCCAGCATGACAAAGCCGGAGTCATCCACATCCGGGTACCAGTCATTTAAAAACTCAAAGGCCCAGCCACCTGGTTCAAGGTCAGGTGATTTAATTTTCCAGTCGCCTTTGATCCGTACTTCGCGGTCAAGCAGCCATTGCGATGCCTTGACCAGTGAAGGGTGATCTTCCGGCACACCAGCCTCCTGCATGGCCACCAGTACCAGAGCTGTGTCCCAGACCGGAGAAACACAGGACTGCAGCAGCAGGGTGTCTTCATCCTCAATACAGAAGTTGGCCAGCGCTTCAAGCCCTTTGGCTACAGCTGGATGATCATTGGCATAGCCCAGGCAGTGCAGGGCAAGAATAGCATTTAACATGGCCGGCTGGATGCCGCCCCAATCGCCGGTCTTTTCTTCATGCTCAAGAATCCACTGTTCAGCCATCGCGGTTGCGCGCTTTTTAAAAGGGCGGATCGGGCTGGATTCATACACCTTGAGCATATGATCCACACCGATAAAGAAGTTTTTCAGCGAGAAGATGCCGTCTTCCTTGGTGAAGGTATAGTCGGTTGGACGTGGCGGACGCACGAACAGTTCCTGTACCCTGGCATGGGGAGGCAGCTTGTAGACCGGCCGGTTGGCCATTACGACAGAGAGCGGAATGATGGTTGCCCGTGCCCAGCTGGAAAACTCGTACACGTTCAGGTAGGCCCAGTCCGGCAACAGCATCAACTCGATCGGCATGGAGGGAACCCCCAGCCAGGAAAACTCACCGAACAGTGCCAGGAAGATCTTGGTAAAGACCCGTGATTTCAGGATGCCGCCATTGGCCAGGATAAAGTCGCGGGCCTTGCGCAGGGCAATATGGTCAGCCGGATAGCCGGCCAGTTTCAGGGCAAAATAGGCTTCAATGGTGGTGGAAAGGTCGCCCGGGCCGTTGTGCCAGACTGTCCAGTAGCCTTCCTGGGTCTGCTGGCGCAACAGATAATTGGCCATCTTGCGTTCTTTTCCCTTGTCAACCATACCAAGGAAGTGGAACAGCATGATGTACTCTGCGGTGATAGTGACATTAGACTCAAGCTCTGCCCACCAGTAGCCGTCCGGCAACTGCTCCCGGAAAAAGAAGTCGCGGGTCAACTCAATCGCCTTGTCCAGGGGGTTACCTGCGCTGCCCTCCATCTTTTTCCAGATTGATGAGGGGAGCCGGTGGATTTTGGCCGGACTCTTGGGGCTACTGGGCATGCTTGTTAAATCTACGGGTGATGACTGAGTATTGTTAAATGATGTTAATGCGTGCGAAATCGGGTATTTACTTGACTTCATGGAAATAAGCCTTTTCCTGAAACCTGACGTTTATTTGTGTCTATTAGTTGCTTGATTTATGATAAATGGAGTTTTTGTAGCACAATTGTCAATAAATGTACACAATCTTTGGCTGAGGCCGGGTAGATCATGCAGGATTCTGCTGGTGCCTGACTTGCGGGGTGTGCTATATCCATTAACTTTGATGTTCTCAGTATGAAAGGATCGTATTTATTATGTTAACGGGAAAGCAAAAACGTCATCTGCGTGGTTTGGGGCATGGCCTGAAACCGGTTATTCTGATCGGGAAAAAAGAGGTTGATGAGGCCTTGATCGCTGAAACAGAAGCAGCACTGGCGTATCATGAGCTGATCAAGGTAAAGGTGCTGGAAAATTGTATGCTTGATCGTCATGAGGCAGCAGAGGCGCTGTCAGAGGCTACTGGTTCTGATGTGGCACAGGTGCTGGGTAAGACCTTTCTATTGTATCGGGCTGCGGTGAAGCCGGTTATTTCACTTCCCATCGGCCAGGAGTAGCCAGGAGCGTGGAATCAGTCTCAACCAGATATCTATTACGGGTTGACCTGACAACCGGTGTCTGTCAGCGGGAGCCGGTTGCAGCGCACCTGCTGCAGGAGTATCTGGGTGGTCGCGGCCTTGGTACTGCCTTGCTGCAGGAGTATGGCGGCCTTGATCCGTTCATCCCGGAGATGCCGCTGGTGCTGACTGTCGGCCCACTGTGCGGCACGCCGGTACCGATGTCCTCCCGTTGTGTGCTGACCGGTTGTTCTCCACTCACCACTACCATCTTCAGTAGTACCAGCGGTGGTCCTCTGGGGCCTTGTTTACTTGGGGCCGGGCTTGTGGCAGTGCTGCTGCAGGGACAGGCCGAGTTACCCTGTCTGCTTGAGATCAATCATGATGGGGATTGTCTGGTGTCTGCAGAACAGCTTTGGGGGCTTGGAAGCAGGGACGCACTGCAGCAGCTTGACTGTGTTGGCGCGGCGGCTGTTATCGGGCCTGCCGGAGAACAGCAGGTGCTGTACGCCTCTGTTGAAACAGCATTCGGCGAACCGTTCAGTCGTGGCGGGCTTGGTGCGGTGATGGGCAGTAAAAGGCTGAAAGGGATTGTGCTGAAAAACAGTCCAGTAACAGCGTCCATTGCTGATCAAGACTCTTTTGACAAGGCTTTGGAAGACCTGATGCGGCTGTTTCGTGCCTCGCCGTTTCTGCTGGGGCCATTGGGTATCCGCGAGCATGGCACGGTCGCATTGGTTGATCTCCTTAAGCAGCGCGGTATGCTGCCGGGCAGAAATTTTTATTCGTTTGAAGGGGATGAAACCCGTTGGAACGCCTATGCCCTGCAACAACAGTATCATCCTGAACCTGGTGGCTGCCATGATTGTCTGGTTGCCTGCAAGCGGATTGCATCAGACGGGACGGTGCTGCCGGATTATGACCAGCTGGCGGCCTTTGGCGGTCTGTGCGGCATAACTGATCTGGAGCAGATCGTTCAGCTGTGCAGCTGGTGCCATGATCAGGGGGTTGATCCGATTTCGTATGCTGCGGGAATGGCAGTGGTCAACAAGGAGACAAGCCTTACCGTTAAAGGGCTGGAACTGCCGCCCTATGATCCCCGTGCCTCAACCGGTCTGGCCCTGGCCTACGCCACTTCGCCCCATGGTGGCAGCCATCTGCCTGCCTGGCCGATCGCCTCGGAAATACTGCGTAAGCCTGTTCCCACTGATCGCTTCTCCTTTGATGGCAAGGCCAGAGTGATTGCCATGTTTGAGGATGCCAATGCTGCTGTGGACTGTCTGGCTCTCTGCCGTTTTGCTTCTGCTGCAGTAGAACTGGAAGAGCTGGCAGCCTTGTTGGCTGCAGTAACCGGTCAGAGCTACTGTGCTGCGGACCTGCTCAAGATCGGACGTAGAACGGTCCAGCAGGAACGGCTGTTCAATCAACAGTGCGGCTTCAGTGCTGCTGATGATACCTTGCCGCAGCGTTTCTTTACTGAATCTGCCAATGGTCTGGCACCCCTTGATCAACAACGCTTTGACCAGGAACTGGCAGCCTATGGTCGGATCAGGGCAGCACAATGCCTTTGATCGGCCAGCGCAATCAGGCGGTTGGATCCTTGGGCGAACAGACCGCAGCAGAGTACCTGGTCTCGCAGGGCTACAAAATTCTTGAACGTAACTTCAGAAGCCGTGGTGGTGAGGTTGATATTGTCGCTAAAGATCGACAGGGCTGCATCGCCTTTGTAGAGGTCAAGACCCGCCGCAGTCTGGCCTATGGCCTGCCCCAACTGGCGGTGACCCCGCGTAAACAGCATCAGATCAGCAAAGGTGCGCTTACATGGCTGTCAAAAAACAGGCTGCATGACTGTGCGGCACGGTTTGACGTGATTGCGGTTTTGTTGCAAGATGGCGCAACACCAACGGTTGAGCATATACCCAACGCCTTTGACCTTGCCTATTAGAGGAGTGTGAGATGGATTTTAGTGTTGCCCTACTGCAGATAAAACCGAAACTTGGCCGGGTGGCTGATAACCTGGCCCTGATTCAGGAACAGTTGGAACAGGCCATTGCCAAAAAGGCTGACCTGGCAGTGCTGCCGGAACTGGCCTTAACCGGCTATTTTCTGAAGGATCTGGTGCCGGAAGTTGCCTTGACCCTGGACAGCCCGGAGATTGCTGCCCTGAAGGATCTCTCCAAAAGAATCAGTATTGCGGTGGGGTTTGTGGAGGTCACTGCAGACTACCAGTTCTATAACAGTGCTGCCTGGTTTGAGGATGGTGAGCTGAAGCATCTGCACCGCAAGGTTTATCTGCCCACCTATGGCCTGTTTGATGAACAGCGTTACCTTGGTCGTGGTGATCGCTTCCGTGCCTTTGACACAAAATTCGGCCGGGTCGGTCTGCTGGTCTGCGAAGATATGTGGCATCTCTCGGCTCCCTACCTGTTGGCCATGGACGGCGCAACCACGTTGGTCTGTCTCTCCAGCAGCCCTGGTCGTGGCGTTGCTGAGGGAGAGCTGGGCACCGCAGCAGCCTGGCGTAACCTGACCACCTCAACCGCCCGTTTTATGACCTGCCGGGTGATCTATGTCAACCGGGTGGGCTATGAAGATGGTGTTGGATTCTGGGGGGGGTCGCATGTTGTGGCACCATCCGGTGAGATTGTTGCCGCTGCGCCGGAGTTTGATCCTGCAACCCTGCTGGTTGCGCTTGCCGATTCTGAACTGCGGCGGGAGCGGATCAGCTCTCCGTTGGTGCGTGACGAAAACCTCTATATCACCCTGCGTGAGTTAGCCAGGATTGATCAGGAAAGGAGCTGCTGATGTCGCGACTGACAATCAACACCCCTCTGGTACGTCGTATGCTGGTGGGGTTTCTGCAGGATGAAATCTGGAAGGTTGGCGCTAAAAAAGCGGTGCTGGGGCTTTCAGGCGGCATTGACTCAGCCCTGGTCTGTCATCTGGCTGCCGAGGCGTTGGGGCCTGAAAATGTCCATGCCATCTGTATGCCGTACAAGACCAGCAATCCTGAATCCGAGGCACATGCCCGTCTGGTTGCCGAGGCCAGTGGCGTACAGTTCAGCGTGGTGGGGATCACACCGATGGTGGATGCCTACTTTGATCAGTTCCCGGACGCAAATAACATGCGACGCGGCAACAAGATGGCCCGTGAGCGGATGACGATCCTGTTTGATCATTCTGCCCTGTACGGCGGACTGGTGTTGGGCACCAGCAACAAGACCGAGTTGCTCTTGGGCTATGGCACACTCTACGGTGACATGGCCAGCGCCCTTAACCCGATTGGTGACCTGTACAAGACCCAGGTCTGGCAGCTTTCTGAAGAGGTCGGGGTACCCAGGCCGGTGATCGAGAAAAAGCCGTCAGCTGACCTCTGGGCAGGCCAGACCGATGAAGAAGAGCTGGGCTTTACCTACCGCGAGGTGGATGAACTACTCTACCGGATGGTGGATCAACGGGCTGATACCACTGAACTGGTTGCTGCCGGATTCAAGCAGGAGTTCATCAGCAGTATCTATGGCAAGGTGCAGAACTCTCACTTCAAACGTCGTCTGCCGGTGATTGCCAAGGTGTCTGGCCGCACCATTGACCGTGATTTCCGTTACTCCCGCGATTGGGGTAAATAACAGGAGCCAACTATGCCACTGAATGTCTTTGATGCCATCAGACCCACCATCAGCACCCTCCTTGGCGGCGCTACCGTTGATCTGCGTGCCGGTGAGGATGAGACAAAGACAGGGGAGGGCAGGCTGCTACAACCGGTGGCTATTGAAGGCAAGTCATACAGTTTTTCTGCTATCAGGCAGGGGCTGCCTTTTACCAGGACCGAACTTCAGTTCTGTCGTGAGCTGTTAACCGCCTTTTCAGGTCTGTATAGCGGATTCAAGCTGGAAGGGTATGCTGCCCATTTTCGTACTGCGTTGCTGGCATCCATCATGGATATCACGGTTGCCCGGTTTCTGCGGGGCGATCGCAGCAAAGGGTTCTGGCCGATCCAGCAACTGATCCAGCTCTTGAAAAATCTCTCCTATCAGCGCTACGAAGGTAAACCGGCCACCACCGGGTTTCTGGTGCATCGGACAACAGAACCGGCTCTGCGCAAAACCATCAAGGACCGCAGCCATACCCTGATCCCACTGCAACCCCACCAGAGTGTAACCCCTACCTTTCTGGATAATCCGCTGGCCTATCGTTTTATTGACGGCAACAATCTGTTCTTTGTTGCCACGATCCAGATGCAGGTGGTTGGGGTGCTGCGGACAGCCGGTGTCTGTGGCCAGACTGATATTGAACGTCTGACCCAGCGTGAGCTGTTTTCTCTGGTCAGGCGCAGCGGCAGTGGTGCCTTTGCCATTACGGTTAATGAGGTGTCAGAGATTGAGGTGCTGATCAGCCCGGCCAAACTGTTGATCCGGCGCAAGGGGGCCTGGGTTATCTTTGACCCGGATATCTTCCGTTCCTTCCTGGCTGACAGTATTGATAACGAGGCGGTGGATGACCTGCTCTGGACCCTCTATGCGGTCTCAAAACAGCGCCACGGTACGGTTATTCTGATCCATGCCGGAACACCGCGCCACCTGGCAACCCTGAAAAAAGGCTCGGTGGGTGGTGATGATCCGATCGGCAGGCTGTTGATCAGCCAGGTCAAGGGCCAGACCATTGCCCAGCTGAAGCAATCCGGCATCCTGCTGCGGATTCTTTCTTCAGATGGTTTGACGGTGCTGGACAGCAAGGGCAAGTTGTTGGAAACCGGTTTTATCATTGATACCTCCCATGCCCGCGAGATGGTCACCGGCGGTGGACGGACTACCGCCGCCATTGCCGCCTCCTTTTTTGGCAAGGTGATCAAGGTCTCACAGGACGGGCCGATTGAGCTGTATCAGGATGGCAAACTGATCTATCGGTTTGGGTAAAAGTTTGAAACACAGAGCAACAGAGCAACAGAGGTAACCTTATAAAAATTTCAATGTTTTTAAAGTATAATTTTGATTTTGTTTTTTCTCTATTGCTCAGTTGCTCTGTGTTTCCTGATTTGTTTTTGCTGGGTAAGGAGATGTTGTATGGATGTTATTGACGATGGCCGCTGTTTCATCTGCGGAAAAGATAACCCGATTGGTCTGAAGGCCCAATTTATCATAGATCCTGAAAAACGGCGCGCTGAAACCACGGTGCAGATCCCTGAACATTTTCAAGGTTGGCAGGGGATTACCCATGGCGGGATCATCTCTGCCTTGCTGGATGAGATTTGTGCCCAGGCCTGTATGGGTAGCGGCATGCAGGTGGTCACCAGTGAGCTCAAGTTGCGTTACCGTGCGCCGGTTCCCACCGGCTCAACCATTACCGTAATTGGGGAGGTGGTTGGTGAGCGTCGCCGTCTGGTGGATGCCAAAGGCCGGGCAGAGCTTGATGGTCAGGTGGTGGCTGAGGTAGAGGTGGTTATGTTTCGCCTGGGGTGATGAAGAAGTCATCGTCTGACAGCTCCAGCTCTAACACGTTAAGAATATGTTCTGCCAGTTCATTGGGGGCGAATTTGGCAACAAAGTCGTCAGCCCCTGCCTCTTCCGCCTTCAGCCGGTTGGTGGGGTTACTCATGGAGCTGTGCAGTATGATCTTTGTCTTTTCATAGGATGGCATGCTCCGCAGACTCCGGGTAAAGGTAAAACCATCCATCCCCGGCATCTCAATATCAGAAATAATCAGATCAAAGGGAGGTTCTCCCTGCTTGTCCCGTTCCTCAAGCCAGGCCAATGCCTGCACTGCAGATGATTGCGAACTGTGCGTCGTACCCAGATGGTTCAGGGTCTGCTGCATCATGGCCAGGGCGGTCCGGGAATCATCCACCAGCAAAATCCGGTAGTTCTTTAGCGCAGCACCACGGCTGGCAAGCTCATCGGTCACTTCCGATGTATACCCGACCACATCTGCAAGAATCCCCTCTATATCCAGCAGCAGAATGGTTTCGCCAGTGTCACTGTAGGCAATGGCCACCAGCGAACGGGCCTGAATGCCGTCCGGTTTGTGAATCTCATCCCAGCCGCGGGTAATCAAGGTCTCCGGCGAAGCAACAATAAAGGCGTTTAACTGTTGGCTGTATTCGCAGATAATCAGGTAGGCCAGTTGCCGGTCAAACGGGACCGGTTCCATGCCAAGCGCTTCAGAGAGATCAATGGCAACAATCGGTTTACCCCTGAAGTCAACCGCGCCTTTAACCGCCTGATTGGCGTGGGGCATCCGGTCAAACCGGTTTGGACTTTCCAGGATTTCAATGATTTTAAAAACGTTGATGCCGTAGAGCTGGCCATCACTCAAGCGAAAGGTCAGCATCTCCATCTGGTTTGAGCGGGAAAGGCTGGTACGTTTCAGGGCCTCATCAAGAGATGTTGTTATCGCCATACTAGACTCCTTAGCATACGGGGTGGGTGGTGTTGCCAATGAGGAGACCATGCTCCAGACCATCTATCTGTACCATAACTTCATGATTCAGCAACTGTGCTGATCCTGGGTAGCAGACTTCCAGGTAGTTGCGGGAAAGTCCGGTTACCTGGCCGGTAACCGGGTTGTGACGCTGTCCCAGTACCTGTAACGGTACGCCGATAAAACGCTGCTGGAATGCTGCCCGCTTTTCAGCCGCGAGGATGCGTAGCTGTTCTGCCCGTTCTTTGATGATGCCTGGCTTGAGGTGCCCCGGCATATCCGCTGCCTTGGTGCCGGGACGGATAGAGTAGGGGAAGACATGCAGATCAGTCAGGGGTAACGATACCACAAAGGCGCAGGTCTCGCTAAACTCCTGCTCTGTTTCTCCGGGGAAACCGGCAATCAGGTCTGCAGCAAAAAAGGCATCGGGCAGCAGCTGGGCAGCAGTCGTTATCCGGTTGTAATAGAAGCTGGTATCATAGCCGCGTCCCATCCGTTGCAGCACACTGTCTGAGCCGCTTTGCAGCGGTATATGCAGGTGGTGGCAGAGTCGTGATGAATATCTGAACAGGGACAGCAGGTCGTCTGTCAGCTCATTGGGTTCAATGGAGCCAAGGCGCAGGCGGGGAATTGTGTTTTGGTCTTCCAGAAGCTGTACTAACTCAGTCAGGTTGCTACAGGGGGATAGATCAAGCCCATAGGCTCCCATATGGATGCCGGTTAAAACCACCTCCTGATACCCGGAGGCAACCAGTCTGCGCACCGCTTCTGCCACTTCTTGGGGGGGGACGGACCGGCTCGGTCCCCGGGCTATCGGTACAATGCAGTAGCTGCAGCCTGTTTCGCAGCCATTCTGGATCTGCAGAAAGGCGCGGGTATGCTCGCTAAAGCTGGTCAGGCGCAGCGGTCCGCTTGTCTTCAGGCAGGTCAGGTCGGTAACTCTATGTTCACCTTGCTCCAGGTGCAGCACAAGATCACGTTTTTCTTCATTACCCAGCACCTGATCCAGCTCAGGCAGTGCTTGAAGATCTGATGGCGCTACCTGGGCATAGCAACCAGTGGCAACCACCCTGGCGTGTGGGTTGGCTCGCCGGGCCCGGCGGATCAGACGCCGTGATTCAGCATCACTGCGGGCAGTGACGGTGCAACTGTTGATCAGGTACAGGTCAGCCTCTGCAGTAAACGACACCAGTTGCCAGCCATCAGCCTGCATCTGTTCAACCATATCAGCTGTTTCAAACTGGTTTACCTTGCAGCCCAGAGTCGTTACGGCAAATCGCTTCGTATGCAATGATTCAGTTCCTGTCATGATGCTATCGGATTCAGCTCCACCCGGCTGGCAGGGGCAGTTTGCTGTTTAGGCGGTTTCGGGACGTTATCCTGTTTCTGGAAGATCCGCTGCGATTCCAGCTTGCCCTTGGTGATCAGGTGGTTTTTGACCGCAGCAGCCCGTTGTGCAGCCAGTTGCTGCAGGTCCTGATCAGTTACTTTGGTGTTGGCAATGATCAGCTTCTTCATTTCCGCATCAGGCAGATCTTTGATCATGCCGATCAGGTTGCGCGGTTTTGGGAACTTTTCTTTCAGGTAGACCGCCTTGAGATAACGTGAATATTCGGCTGGCTGGATGATCATCTTCTCAGCATCTTCACCTTCTTTGGCCTGATGGCTTTTGGCCAGTTCAAGATACTTTTCTTGCCGCATTTTCTGCAGTAGCAGTTCAGCCCGATACCCTTCAGGATCACGCTGTTTGTCAACAAAACCGGATAGCTCAACCTTTAGGCCGGGTCGCTGGCTAAGCGCTGTGGCAAGGGTCTCCAGCTTCTTTTCCTCTGCAGGTGCCAGAACAGCTGAACCAGGAGCAAAGGTCACGCTGCTCAGGTCTTCACTGGAACCCATCATGGATGACAGCAGGGCAAAGGGAGAGGTGGCTGCCTTGATAAACAGGTTGGCCACCACCTGCCAGACCACACCCCAGATGCTGAATTTGGGGTCGTCAGTCCTGCCGCTAACCGGCAGGTCCAGGTTTATCTGGCCATTACGGTCCTTTAGTAAGGCGATACCGAGACGAACCGGCAGTTTAGTCGCCTTGTCGCTGTCAACAGACTTGCCAAAGGTAAACTGATCAACAAACACCTTATTGGAAGCTTCCAGTTTCTTGTTCTCAATATGGTACTTCAGATCAAGGAACAGCTTTCCCTTGTCAATCTCATAGCCCAGATAGGTGCCGGAGTACGGGGTGGCAGGCGACAGCTCAATATCCTTAAACGAGATGGTCAGATCCACAAACAGATCGTCACGCAACGGGTTGATTTTTCCGGTAATCTGAAGCGGTGAATGGCTCTCCAGATTGCCGCGCAGGTCAACCTCGGCGCGGGTGTTCATGTCAGACGACAGACCGCTGACCCGGCCACCCAGGTTATGGAAGGTGCTGCGGAACTGCTGGGGCAGGTGGGCATCACTGAAGGCGATGGTGCCGTCCTGCACCGTCAGGGTATCAACTTTTATCTGCGCCTTCTGAGATGATTGCGGGGGCGCAGTCGCAGTCGTTGGTACAGATGTAACCGCAGCCTGTGTAGCCGTACCTGTAACTGGCTGCTGTTTCTGCTGTTGTTCTTTGGTTACCAGATTTTGCAGATTCAGCGTGCCATCTTTACGGACAGCAATCTTTGAATAGACACCATTCAGTGCAATCTGGCGGATGGCCAACGAGAATGGCGCCAGATTCCCGTTAATCTGGTCAAGCTGCAGGCTTTCCCATTTCAGCAGATCTTCTTCCTGTACCGTGTCAACCGTGTGGAAACCACGTACCCCGACACTGCCGCTGAAACTACCAACCGTTTTGTTATCCTTGTCCAGTGCGACATTCACCTTCATGCTGCTATCCAGCGTGCCACCCAGTACAAAGACGTTGACGTTCTCTGGGATGTAGCTTTCAAAATCCTGGATCGGCAGTTTAGCAAAGCTGGTGGTGCCGTTGAACTTGAACGGTAACGGGGTAACGGTGCCTGCAACCTTGATCGGGGCATCTTTGCCAAAGACACTGCTGAACTGTAGCGGCATGGCTGAAAAGGTCGGCCCGGTCAGGTTGCCGGTGCTCAGGCGGATGTTTGAGAGGGTAAAAACCGGTGGCTCACTGAACTGTTTATCAGCAAAGCTGGTGGAAAGCCCGGTAATGTTGATTTTTTTGACCTGCCAGGCAAACGACTTTTGATCGGTCTTGGCTGCTGCCTTGATAACCGTTGTTTCAGGCTTAACCGGTTTGACGTTACTTGTTGTTGGTTGTTTCAGGAGTGAAAGCGCAGATAGTTTACCATCAGCTTCGCGGGATAGCTTTATTTTACCGCCTGCCAGTTTTATCTCGTCAACTGCGGCTCGATTTTCTTTCTTGTTAAAAGATATGTCGGTCAGATCAAGGCTGGCAAGTCGGGTGCTGTCTTTGTCACCATACTCTGCAGTGATATCCTTCAGATGCACAGCCAGATCCTGAACCGATGCTCCATTCTCTGAGCTAAAAGCTGCCTTGCCTTCCAGTGACAGGCTGCCTTTTACCGGAGAGGTCAACAGGTTTTGCAGGTAGGGCCAGCCCCGCTGCAACGTGATGCCGCTTAGATTAAACTGGCTGGTTACGCTGACAGGTGAGAGCGTAGCAGTACCCGAGGCAGTAAACTTTTCAGCACTGTCCCCATTAAAAGAAATGTCATAGGTGCTTTGGGCATTGGTAATGGTGGAGAGATTGCTGAGCTTGACAGTGATCGCCTGCAGCTGGCTTTTGAATCCGCCAGCCGGCTGTTTGTCATGAAATGAAACCGTTCCGTCTGTCAGTGCCAGATTCTCTACCATCAGCTGCAGGGGATTGGAGTCTTCCTTTTTTGTCGGCTTTTTAACAGTCTTCTTGGGCGCTGCAGGTTCTGCTGGCAGCAAGCGCTGGAAATTCAGTTTGCCTGTACTGTCACGCTCAACCTCCAGCGCCAGGCCATCAAGGACCACCTGTTGCAGCACCACCT
>NZ_JAOTRZ010000062.1 GCF_030247655.1 Trichlorobacter sp.
ATAAGAGACAGCCCCAGGGGATGCCCAGGGCATGGCTGATCTCAAAGCGGTCACGGAAAGGTGATTGGGTGGAAACATCCATCAGCAGGCCGCCATCCTCTTCCAGTCGGGCCACCCCGCTTTCGGTTTCCAGAAAGGCATGGGCCTGCACCGGCGTGCTGAAGCTACCCTCCACCACCACGGCGCAGTCGCTAAAGCCATCCAGCCCTTGGCCTTTACAGATGGTGGCCTGGGCCAGCAGGTTACCGGGTTTGTCCTCATGAATCAGCGGCGCATCCGCTGCCAGGGCGCTGTCCAGATCAAAGAGACCGGCTAGCGGTTCCAGCTCAAATCGGACCAGCTCCAGCGCCTGGTGCAGGGTGCTACGGTCCTCTGCCAGCACCAGCGCCAGCGGATCACCGATGTAGCGCACCACCGTATCGCACAGCACCGGCATATCTTTGTGGATGATCCCCTGGCGGTTGCTGGCGGTCAGATCTGCAGCAGTCAGTACTGCCACCACGCCGGGCAGTGCCTTGGCAGCGGAGGTGTCTATGGAAATGATCCGTCCGGCAGGCAGATTGGAGCGGACCGCCCCGGCCCAGAGACAGTTGGCCGGATAGCGGTCTGCGGCGTACGGTTCTGTACCGGCTGCCTTGGCAGCAGCATCACCACGGGGGTGGGAGGCACCGATTTTTAATGCAGATGCATTCACGGAAATGTTCCTTGTTCAGCAGGTATCAGCAGGGGCATGTCATCTACCGGCGGCAGGTAACAGAAGGGAGTTGTTACTACACAAAAGGCCGCCAGGTACATTACCAAGCGGCCCGGAGATTTGTTACCAGAGAGCACAATCATGCAAGCTGCAACAGCTACGCAAGTGAAGCACAGGCCTCTTCCACATTGGGAAACGTGGAAAGAATAGCCAGAAAACCGGATATTCTGAATACTTCTTCAACGGTTCCGCCCAAGCGGCACAGAAGCAAAGAACCGTTTTTGGTCTTCAGCTGTTTTGCAGCAGCCAGCAGTGAGCGCAACCCTGCGCTACTGATATACTCAAGCCCCTGCATATCAAGCACAAAACGGGTTTTGCCGTTGGTAAGCTGCTCTGCAAACCAACGATCAAATTCAACCGTGGTCATGGCATCCATCCTGCCCACAAGGGCGGCGACGGTTACTCCATCTTGTATGGTGACGGTTATCTGCATCAGATGCACCTCCTTGACAGCAGAACTGGTTTTCAGAATTTCAAGAGGATCAGGCCATCTCGTGAAGCACGGCTCCATTCCTTTTTGCTGACATGTCCACTTTTATCCGTATCCAACTGATCAAACAGACGCTTTTTCTGCTCTTCAGTCATGGCAGCGGCAGTGCCTGCTTTAAGCATATCACGATGAACCACCTGATTTTGACCTTTGGGGGTGGTCACCAGATGCAGATCCGCTTTCAGCAACTCATCTTTACTGACAGAGTTGTTTTTGTCGGCATCAAGCTTTGTAAAAAATTGGTCTTCAGCTGCAAAGACAGTCAACGGAATCATCAACGCCACCACCACAACCAGACTACGCACCAACTGTTTCATCTTTAGTATCCCCTTCAAGCATCAATTGAACTGCTTCAAACAATCCCTTTACTCTGAAAAAACGCTGTGTACTTTTTATCTTCGCCTTTGATATGGCTGGTTAGCCAGTTAACCAAAAACTGCATTATATTGATTGGTTGCAACTGTTTACCGTTTTTAAACTGTGTATAGATATCTTCAACCTGACGCACCAGATCAACATGGGCTTGTTTATGCTGCTGATAGTCGGGATACCCATACTGCTCCATCAGTGCTTCTTCTTCAGTAAAATGTACCCGTGTATAATCAACAAGTCCTGCCAGAATCTCATCAAGCAGATCTTGCGCCTGCCCATCCTTTAAAGCCTGATGCAACCGGTTCACCATGGCTACAAGCTGCCGGTGCTGATCATCAAACTGCTGGATATCCACCTTTAGTGACTGATTCCATTCAATTAGCGCCATAAACGTCTGTCATCTCCTTCGCCAGTGTTGAGACATGAACCGTCGCCAACCGGTGTTAACCACCCAGATAACGGCTAAGCTCTTCACAAAGTGTCTGGGGATAGAGAAGACGTGCCGGGATCTTCTCACCGCCGAAGAATTCTTCACGCCAGGATTGACGTTTGACCCAGGCCATCAGCTGTTCCCAGCCCTGCCAGGTGGTAAAGTCAACCCCGTGGATATTGGTTAGTTGTTCCAGAAATGTCTGTTCGTAAGAAGCCATGGTGGCAATGCTCCCTATCTAGCGTGATGGTTAGTATACCCGGCTTTAGCCTGTTGGCAACCATCAACGGATAAAAAGCTGTATAGCATAAAAACAGTAAAGATGTAGTAAAAAGCCCTTCCCAACAGCTTATCAAAGCTTTATACACCCCTTTTTTCAACGCTACAGCCGGATATGGGAGTCGCACTGAAAACACTGCTTACTAATTGACATCCACACCGCTCCATGCAATAAAAAACCCCTTATAAACAGTGGAGGTGAAAGCAGTGAGTGTTGACGACAAAAAAGTTATTTATAGCATGATGCGGGTATCAAAGTTCTACGACAAGAAACCGATCATCAAGGACATTTCCCTTTCCTATTTTTATGGCGCTAAAATCGGCGTGCTGGGCCTGAACGGGTCCGGTAAATCGACCCTGCTAAAAATCATGGCCGGAGTGGATACCGAATTTAACGGCCAGGTGGCACTGTCCCCCGGCTACACTGTGGGCTACCTTGAGCAGGAACCAAAGCTGGATGAAAGCAAAACCGTCCGCCAGGTGGTTGAAGAAGGTTGCCAGGAGATCGTTGACCTGCTGGCCGAGTTTAACGGCATTACCGACAAGTTTTCCGAGCCGGATGCTGATTTTGAAAAGCTGTGCGACCGTCAGGCGGTGCTGCAGGAAAAGCTGGACCATATGGATGCCTGGGATCTGGACTCCCGCCTGGAGCTGGCCATGGATGCCCTGCGCTGCCCCGATGGCGACACCCCGGTCAACGTGCTTTCCGGTGGTGAAAAAAGACGGGTTGCCCTCTGCCGCCTGCTGCTGAAAAAACCTGACATTCTACTGCTGGATGAACCGACCAACCACCTTGATGCCGAGACCGTGGCATGGCTGGAAAAGCACCTGCACAGTTACAGCGGCACTGTTATCGCCGTTACCCACGACCGTTATTTCCTGGATAACGTGGCCGGCTGGATTCTGGAGCTGGACCGGGGCGAAGGAATCCCCTGGAAAGGCAACTATTCCTCCTGGCTGGAACAGAAACAGGATCGTCTGGCAACTGAGGAAAAACAGGAGAGTGAACGTCGCAAGACACTGAAACGAGAGCTTGAGTGGATCAGGATGTCCCCCAAGGGACGCCACACCAAGGCACAGGCCAGAATCAGCAAATACGAAGATCTGGCAGCCCAGGAAGGCGAAACACGGGGCAAAGATCTTGAACTGTACATCCCGGCCGGTCCACGGCTGGGGGATATCGTGATTGAGGCGGATAATGTCAGCAAAGGCTTTGGTGACCGGCTGCTGTATGAAGGGATGACCTTCAAGCTGCCCCGTGGAGGAATCGTCGGGGTGATCGGCCCCAACGGCGCCGGTAAAACCACCCTCTTCAGGATGATCACCGGCGCTGAAACAGCGGATAGTGGCACCATCCGGGTTGGTGACACGGTACAGGTGGCCTATGTGGACCAGAGTCGCGACAGCCTGAACCCTGACCGCCTGTTGTGGGAGGAGATCAGTGACGGCCAGGAGATGATCCAGCTGGGCAAGCAGACCGTGAATGCCCGCAACTATGTGGCCCGCTTTAACTTTACCGGTGGTGATCAACAAAAGAAGGTCGGCATGCTGTCCGGTGGTGAACGTAATCGGGTCCATCTTGCCAAGGTATTGAAAAGTGGTGCTAACGTGTTACTCTTGGATGAGCCGACCAACGATCTGGATGTCAACACCATGCGGGCGCTGGAGGAAGGTCTGGAGAACTTTGGCGGCTGCGCCGTGGTTATCTCTCACGATCGCTGGTTCCTGGACCGGATTGCCACCCATATCCTTGCCTTTGAGGGGGACTCAAAGGTAACCTGGTTTGAAGGCAACTACTCTGAATATGAGGAAGACCGTCGCAAACGCCTGGGAGCTGAGGCTGATCGCCCACACCGGATCACCTATCGCAAACTGACCCGCTAATCTATTCGGAGGAAGCATGGCTGACACCGGTATCCCGATCCTGCTGGTTGATGACGACCGCTTTATGCGGACAGTGCTCTGCCAAACCCTGCAGGATGCGGGGTATCAGGTTAGTCAGGCTGCCAATGGAAAAGAGGCGCTGGAGCTTTGCCGCACCAGCTATTTCCCCATAATTTTAACCGACTGGGTCATGCCGGAAATGGATGGCATTGCCTTCTGTCGTGCCTTTAGAGAAAAAGCAGCAGAATGTTACACCTACCTGATCCTGTTAACCTCACAAGAGGGCAAGGATAAGCTGATTGAAGGGCTTGAAGCCGGGGCTGACGAATATCTGCTCAAGCCGGTCAACGAAGCAGAGCTGATGGTGCGCCTCAAAACAGCCCGCCGGATCCTTGACCTGGAGAGCTCTCTACAAAAGAGCCTGGAAGAGATTAAACAACTTTCAATCAGAGATCCGTTAACCGGCATGTTCAACCGTGGCTACCTGGATCAAAATCTACCGCACGAAATCCGCCGGGCAGAACGCTACCTGCGGGATTTTTCCCTGATCATGATGGACCTTGATCACTTCAAGAAAATCAACGACACCTGGGGACATCAGGCTGGTGATGCAGTGTTACAGCACTGCACCCGTATTATTGCCGGTACGATCCGCCGTGAAGTTGACTGGGTAGCTCGCTATGGTGGTGAAGAATTTGTACTGGTACTGCCAGAAACGGACCAGGCCGGCTGTAGTGTCGTTGCCGAGCGTTTGAGAAATCTGATTGCCTTATCCACCTGCAGTTTCAGAGGTGAAAATCTGAGCATAACGGCGAGCTTCGGCACGGTTACCCGATCTCCCTCCGACAGCACAAACGACATACATGCTGATTTCATGTTGCATAAGGCTGACCAATGCCTCTACCAGGCAAAAGAATCAGGACGCAACCGGATTGTACGGAGTTCTGTATAAGCTATGGAGTGAGAACTGTTTGGCAAGGAGCGCATCAATGAACTACACTACCTATTTTGCTCGCGGACAAAAAGTTTTTTTGATCAACACCTCATCTGATCGAGACGACAGCCTTTTCGAGGCTTTTTCTGCCACGATTACAGCAGGAGAAAACCAGCAGTTTACTCTACGTTCACGCTATCCGTTGCACCACGGCGAGCTGCATATACTAAAAACGGGGATGAGCTTCAAGATAACCACTGAAAGTTATGGCTCAGGCATGCAGTTTGTGGGTGTTATCCACTCGGTTTCTGGCAGAGAATTCATTATCCATCCAACCGGACAGCTTGAAATGTACCAGCGCAGTCAGGTCCCCCGGATGGACACCATTCTTGATTTTCGCACCTTCACACGCACTGCCCCACTAACCTTTTTCCGGCAGGAGTGGGGGCGCTACCAGGCCCTGCTGTCTGCCAACAGCACTGACAAGCTTGAACTATCATCCGGCGAAATCAACCTTGGCGTAGGCGGATTCCGTCACCTGGTGGATAAGTCGGATCAGAATTCAGAGCTTACCATGGTTTTTATTGACCTGGAACCGGGAACGACGCCAATATGCGCCGTTGCGGAACTGCTCTGGCGTCGTACTCTGCCCGATGAAGACCGGCTCGCCATTGGGCAGCGATTTATTCTTATCAAAAAAACCGATCAGGAACGAATTCAGGCCTACATCCAGCATCGTCAGAAAAAACAGACGAAAACAGTTCACCCGAAAAACAACTGGGAGCTGCTTGACCGAATGTTTCGCGATTAGCAGAACGCCACAACGTAGAACCGGTACTCATAAATGAACTATGATCGCTATTTTACCCGCGGGCAAAACGTCTTCCTGATCAACATTTCGGAAGAGCGGGATGCGTCTGTCTTTGATTCATTTACTGGCAGGGTTGTGCTTTGCAGTGATGACCAGCTTCTGCTGAGAACCGCCTATCGCCTCTATTCAGGAGAAGTGTCGGGCCTGAAGCCCGGCATGCAGTTCAAGTTGACAACAGAAGCGATGGGGATGGGAGTTCAGATCAGGGCAGAGCTTGTTGAGCTGATTTCCCCGGAAGAGCTGAAACTGCGCCCATTGGGTGAATTAGCGGTCTATCAACGTCGTCAATCCCCCCGCGTTGACCTGTCGCTTCCGCTACTGCTGGTCCCCCAAAAATCCTCGCTGGCAGCTTTTCAACGGGAATGGAAACGGGTCGTTCAAGATCTGCAGAAACCTGCCCCGCCACGGCTGAAACTTACCAGCACAGCCGTAAATTTAAGTGCCGGTGGCTTTGGGGTTACTCTTGCCACTGAACCGACGCACCTTGCTCTTGTTGTGATTGATCTGCAGGATGAAAAAAGACCGATCTGCGCAGTGGCAGAGCTGATCTGGCGCAAACCGGACAATGAGCAACAACTGACCGCATGCGGACACCGCTTTGTTGATATTTTAAAGGAGGATCAGGAACGGATAGCAGCGTTGGTGGAAAAGATAGCCGGCGGGCGGACATCCGGGGCGAAACAGCGTGAGCTTATCGACAGGATGGAACCATGAAAAATTCAGCTGTTACGGAGATGCAATTCTATTAATGCCTTCAGCGATTCTCTCAGCTCAGCATCTTTCAAATCACTAACCTGTTTGGCAACCTGGGCCTGCTGTTGTACAGAAAGCGGCTTGGGCGTTGGACGAACGGCTTCTGTAACGCCGGTATCATGCTGAATCCTGCCGGACTTGAGGACAATCTCCTTAACTCTCTCATTACCCAGCAGGGTATTTATGCGCTCACGCAGTTCAGTCTTCATAAAGCTTAACTGCTGCATCCAGGGGCCGCTGGCCACAACAACCGTCAGCACACCGCCAACCAGACGCAGAGGTCTGGCACGACCGGCAATAGCAGCCCCCACCGCCTGATCCCAGCTTTCCCAGATCACCAGATCTTTCAGGCGTGCGCCAAGTTCCGGGTTAAGACCGGGGCCTGTGAGTAACTTGCTGATCGGCTCAGGGCTGCCTTTGGGGCGCTTTCCTGCCATGTATCATCCTCCGTTTGTACCAGCCGCCGACTATCTGTCCACCAATTGCAGCGGCCAGAGTAAAAGGAATCACACGCCAACCAAATCCAGCCATGTGTCTGAAATGAACCACCAACGGAATCGGCAGGTGTGCCAGAAACAGCCAGGGCAAAGAGAATTTCTTAAATGATTCCCGTACATATCCACAGGGTATACTTACCAGAAAGGCACCAATCACCAATCCAGCGAAACTAAATGAATCTTGCATGCAGATCCCCTTTTCGGCATAGTATGAAGTTCGGCTACCATTGTCAATCAGGAGCAATCCCATGGTGCAGCAGGTTGTAAGTGAAGGACAGTACCTTGCAGTATTTAATTCTACCCATCGGGTTCTAAAGGCAGAAGGTCTTCTGAAAAGCAGCGGACTACCCATCATGCTGATTCCGGCCCCCCGTGCGGTGCAGGCAGACTGCGGCCTTGCAATCCGCTTTGATGAAGAGCATCAGGATTTAATTATGGAGTTACTGACTGAGCAGAATCTATTGCCAGCCTTTTTGTGCCAGTTCATAAACAACACATTCATCACCATCAGGGAGTATCAGCATGAAAACCATTGATTGCCGTGGGCAGGCCTGTCCAGTACCGGTTATTGCCACTAAGAAAGCATTGGAAGAGTCAGGCACGCCGCTATGTATGCTGGTGGATGATGGTGCCCCGCGAGAAAACGTAGTGCGTTTTGTCAAAAACCGCGGGTATCAGGTTACTGAAACAGCAGAAGCTGATGGTTGGTCGCTGCTGGTAACCGGATCAACAGCAGCTGAAGAGGCTCCACAGGGTGCTGTAACAGCTACAGCATCAGGAGACAGAGTTCTGCTCATCACCTCAAACCGACTGGGTGATGGATCAGAAGAGCTTGGGTACCTGCTCATGAAAAACTTCATTTTCACCCTGCTTGAAACCCCACAGCAACCAGACCGGATCCTGTTTTTGAATAGTGGCGTACTGCTTGCTACTGAAGGTGCCGAGACGGTCGAAGCACTCAAACGTCTGGAAGAGCGGGGGATTGAGCTGTTTGCCTGCGGTGTCTGCCTGGATTATTTCAAGAAAAAGGACCAACTGGCCGTTGGACAGGTCACCAACATGTTCAGCACAGCGGAACATCTGCTGACAGCAGCCTCAGTCATCAGACTCTAGCAAGCAGATAATTCTTGACAAGAGCACACTGACACCTCTATAGTTTGCTCCTTTTAGGATACCCTGAGTATATTGGCACTAAATGTTTGATAACCTTTCGGATAAACTGGAATCAGTCTTTAAAAAGCTCCGCGGTCAGGGAGTAATGACTGAGGACAACATCAAGGACGCCTTGCGTGAAGTTCGCCTGGCGCTGCTTGAGGCTGACGTTAATTTCAAGGTTGTCAAAGACTTTGTTGAGAATGTCCGCCTGAAGGCAGTCGGCACCGAAGTCATGCAGAGTCTGGCTCCTGGTCAACAGGTGGTCAGAATCGTCCACGATGAACTGATCAGCCTGATGGGCGGTGATCAGGACAACAGCCTTGATCTTGCAGCTAAGCCGCCTGTAGTACTCATGCTGGTCGGCCTGCAGGGCGCGGGTAAAACAACTACCTGCGGCAAACTGGGTAGTTGGCTTCGCAAACAGAAACGTCGTCCCCTGCTGGTTCCTGCTGACGTCTACCGTCCGGCAGCTATCGAACAGCTAAAGACCGTTGGACGACAACTAAATATTGATGTTTTTGACTCTCAGGCAGGCCAGGATCCGGTAGATATCTGCTCGGCTGCAGTCCGTTTTGCAGAATTAAATGGTTTTGACACTGTACTGTTAGACACCGCCGGACGTCATCAGATTGATGACTACCTGATGAGTGAACTGGAGCGGATCAAAACCGTTGCTCAGCCTCGGGAAATCCTGTTTGTGGCTGATGCCATGACCGGTCAGGAAGCGGTCACGGTTGCCAGCGGCTTTAACGACCGCCTTGGCATTACCGGTGTTATACTCAGTAAACTTGATGGTGATGCAAAAGGTGGCGCAGCCCTTTCGATCAAGGCGGTTACCGGAGCACCGGTCAAGTTTGTCGGCCTGGGAGAGAAGTTGGATGCCCTTGAGGTATTCCACGCTGATCGCCTGGTTTCACGTATTCTCGGTATGGGTGATGTATTAACCCTTGTCGAAAAAGCGCAGTCTGCTCTTGATGAAAAAGAGACTGCCCGCCTGACCCAGAAACTAAAAAAGAATCAGTTCGATCTGGAAGATTTTCTTGCCCAGCTACAACAGCTTAAAAAGCTCGGCTCACTTGAGTCCATCATGGGGATGATCCCCGGTATGGGCAAGATGATGAAACAGATGCAGGGAGCCCAGCCCAGTGAAAAAGAGATGAAGCGGATTGAGGCAATTATCCGTTCCATGACTCCTGCTGAACGGGCAGATCACGGTATTATCAACGGTAGCCGACGCCTGCGGATCGCTAAAGGCAGTGGCACAACCGTACAGGAAATAAATCTGCTGCTCAAACGTTTTACAGAGGCGCAGAAGATGATGAAGCAACTGTCAAAAATGGGTCCCAAAAACCTGATGAAAGGGATGGGGGGCTTACCAGGACTCGGCAACATGGGTGGACTTGGCAAAGGGATGTTCCCTTTTGGCCGTTAATAAACTGATACTCTAACCAACTCGCATTTTCATAAAATCGAGACACAACGCAGGAGGAAACACACAATGGCTACAAAAATCAGACTGCAGCGTCACGGCGCAAAAAAGCGCCCTTTTTATCAGGTAGTGATTGCCGATGAGCGTTCACGCCGTGATGGTCGCTTCATTGAAAATGTCGGTTACTATGATCCAACCAAAAATCCGGCTATTTTGAAACTGAATGTTGAAAAAGTAATCGCTTGGCTAGACAAGGGCGCACAGCCCACTGACACCGTCAATCAGATTTTGAAAAAAGAAGGCATCCTGGAGAAGGCAGCCCAGGCAGCCTAGTAGAACGCTTCTTGCTCTATCCCGGCTAGCCCGGACACTACGAAGCAGAGGTACGCCAGATGAAAGCACTTGTCGAAACCATCGCGCAGGCTCTTGTCGACGACCCCTCCAAAGTGGTCACCTCCGAAGAGATGGAGGAGGACACTCTGGTTATCAAACTGTCCGTGGCTAAGGAAGACATGGGACGGATCATCGGCAAGGAGGGGCGTACCGCCAAGGCGGTCCGGACACTCCTGAATGCCGTTGCCACCCGGGATAACAAGAAGGCGATTCTTAAGATCATTGAGTAATGGATGTTTCCAACAACAACCTGATTGCCGTCGGTCGAATCAGTGGCACCCATGGCATTCGAGGCCAATTGAGGCTCCACTCATACTCCGGCAACCTTGAGAGCCTGCAGGCAGCCAAAACTATACTGCTTCGTTTTCCTGCAGGTGGTACTCAACAGATTCAGCTCAAACGTGCCGCTTACCATGGCGGCAAGTTCCTACTGACTCTGGACGGTTTTAATACTATCGAAAAAGCTCAGGAACTGACCGGTTGTGAACTGCTTCTGCAACGCGACCAGTTGCCGATACCGGAAGCTGACGAATACTACTGGCAGGACCTGCTTGGCCTTTCAGTTGTTACAACAGAAGGGCAGGAGCTGGGTTGCATCAAGGATATCCTGGAAACCGGAGCCAATGATGTCTATCTGGTTCGTAATGAAGCAACCCGGCGTGAATATCTGATTCCCGCCATAGCCAGCGTAATTGCCAACGTCAACCTGCAGACAGGATGCATGACCATTACCCCGTTGGAGGGGTTGCTTGATCTATGAGATTTGATATTCTGACCCTCTTCCCTGACATGTTCGGGGGACCGTTTGACGAAAGTATCATTCGCAGGGGACAGGACAAAGGGCTGATTCAAATAGCCCTGCACCAGATTCGTGATTATACCGTTGACCGCCACCGCACCGTTGATGATGCACCCTACGGCGGTGGAGCCGGTATGCTGATGAAACCGGAACCACTTTCGGCAGCCATTGAATCCGTTAAAAAACTGAACACAGAAGCCGCTGTTCTTTTGACAACACCACAGGGCAGACCGCTCACCCAGAAGTTGGCTCAGGAGTTATCCCTCAAGCCGGGATTAATTATTATCTGCGGCCGCTATGAAGGGATCGATGAACGGATCCACCAACACTATGTTGATCACGAGATCTCAATTGGAGACTATGTTCTTTCTGGTGGTGAGTTAGCGGCCATGGTGTTGGTAGATACGGTAACCAGACTGGTACCTGGCGTGCTTGGATCTGACGAGTCTGCACTGACTGATTCGTTTGGTGATGGATTGCTTGAGTATCCCCAGTACACGCGTCCACCTGAGTTTAACGGTTTACCGGTACCTGCTCCACTCCTCTCCGGCAACCATGCAGAGATCATACGCTGGCGTCGGGAACAGTCGTTGAAGCGGACAGCAGAGCGACGACCTGACCTGCTCACTCAGGCAGTTCTAAGCGATAAAGACAGGCTCTTTTTAAAAACACTTGGGGTTTCTAATGTCAGCTAACCTGTCAGTTGCGTTGCTGCATTACCCGGTCTACAACAAGCATCGGCAGCTGGTAACCACGGCTTTTACGAACCTGGATATCCATGACATTGCCCGGACCGCACGAACCTTTGGCCTATCCCGCTACTATCTGGTCAGTCCGTCCGCTGAACAACAACAGCTGATCCAGCGGATCGTGACCCACTGGGATTCAGGTTGGGGAGCAGACTACAATCCTGACCGGCGAGAAGCGCTTTCGATTGTCAGAATTGTTAATAACCTGCAGGATGCGCTTACTGATTTGCAGCAAACGCACCAACAACCGGTAAACATTATTGCAACCGGGGCGGCCCGAAGGCCTAATGCCACCTCTTTTAATGGTCTGCGCCAGCAATTGCAAAACAATGACCAGCACCATCTGCTGCTGCTTGGCACTGGCTGGGGGCTGGCTGACGAGATCTTTGAACAAGCCACGACCATTCTGGAACCGATCCAGGGCTATGGAGATTACAATCATTTACCGGTTCGCTCGGCTCTGGCCATTATGCTGGATCGACTGCTGGGAGAACGCTAACAACAACGAAACCTGCAAAAGGTTATATCTGAGGAGGAACAGCATCATGACTACCATCGACATCATTGAATTTGAGCAGATGAAGAAGAATACACCGGTTTTCAAGACCGGCGATACGGTCAAAGTACACGTTAAGATCGTGGAAGGTGACAAACAACGGATCCAGGCGTATCAAGGCGTTGTTATTGCACGCCAGAATGGTGGTATCCGTGAGTCTTTCACCGTCCGTAAAATATCAAACGGCATCGGTGTTGAGCGGGTATTCCCGCTGCATTCACCCATCGTAGAAAAAATTGAAGTAGTGACCCGCGGCCATGTCCGTCGTGCCAAACTGTACTATCTGCGCAAGCTCAAAGGCAAGGCTGCCCGGATTCGCGAGCGCAAGTACGTTCCCGGCCAGGCCTGATATATCGAAAAGCCCCGCCCTTCGGCGGGGCTTTTTTTATAACCATGCAAACATCACTTTTTGATCCCCCTGCGTTAAGCCTCTATCACTTTGAACTGCAGGCCCAGTCTCACGGCTTCAAACAGATCGCCGGTATTGATGAAGCTGGCCGAGGTCCCTTGGCCGGACCAGTGGTGGCTGCTGCAGTTATCTTAAATCCAGATCATCCGATTGAGGGGGTTAATGACTCAAAGAAACTCTCTGAAAAACGCAGGGAACAGCTTTTTGAGCTCATTATGACATACGCTGTCGCCGTTGGTGTTGGACTGGCAGATGCAGAAACCATTGACCGGATCAATATCCTGCAAGCGACCAGACAGGCCATGCTGGAGGCTGTACAGTCACTCCCCTGTTCTCCAGACTACCTTTTGATTGACGGCATTACCACCATCGCCTCTCCGCTGCCCCAACAGACACTTAAACAGGGGGACAGCCGTTCTGCCTCCATTGCTGCCGCCTCCATTATTGCCAAGGTAACGCGGGATCGCTTGATGCAAACCTATGACCAGCTTTACCCGGTCTATGGCTTTGCCAGACATAAGGGCTACGGCAGTGCAGTCCACCTTTCCGCACTGCAAAAATACGGCCCCTGCCCGATCCACCGCATGACCTTTGCCAGAGTTAAACCAGAAAACAACCCAAGTCCCTGAAACTTCATTTGCATTTTCCGTAAAAGCTTGTAAAATCCCGCCCCATGAGTACAATACCTTCTTCCACCATACAAAATACGCAAGAAGTCAAGATCGGGGTCATTCCAACCCTGCTGATCAAAGACGAAATCATCACCCATGAGCAGTTGGCCTATGCAACACGGGTGCATAGCAAGCTCACCACCCCTCAAACCATGCTGGACACCCTGCTTGAGCTGGGGCTGATTTCCCAGGAACAGCTACAAACCACCCTGCGTAAACACCAGCTTAATCTTCGTCTCGGGGATCTGCTGCTTGAACTGGGGTACCTGCGTGAGATAGACCTTCAGCAGGCCCTGGCAATCCAGAAAGACTCTCAGGGGCAACGGCGACTTGGTGATGTACTGGTTGACAACGGCTTTATTGAAGAACGCAAACTGCTTGAAACCCTCTCCTACCAGCTGGGGTATCCGCTGATAGATCCTGACTTTGTCAAGATAGACAAGACCTTGCTGGCCCGTCTACCGTTGAATATCTGCCACCAGTTCAATGTTCTGCCGCTCTACCGCCAGGGAGAACAACTGGTGGTAACCTTTGCAGATCCGCTTGACCAGCGAGCACGAGACATCGTTGCCGCCCACCTCGGTAACTTCATCCCGGCCATCTGTTCCAAAAACTCGCTGAAAGAGGCATTAGCTGCTATTGAGCATGCCGGTCAGACCGTTGCTGCTGATGACAACACCATCATCGGTATGATCAACCTCTTGTTTGAAGATGCGATTGAAGAGCAGGCCAGTGACATCCATATTGAACCCCAGAAAGACCGCCTGCGGGTCAGATTCAGGCGTGACGGTGTGATGGGGCATTACAAGGATTTCCCCAAGGATATCGCCCCACAGCTGACCACCAGAATCAAAGTCATGTCCCAGGCTGATATTGCAGAGAAACGCCGCCACCAGGATGGCCGCATCCTCTTTACCAGTCGCAAACATGGTATCAACCTTGATCTGCGGGTCTCTTTCTTCATCACCATTTACGGTGAAAAAGTGGTATTGCGACTCCTTAACAACAAGGGGACCTTGCTGGATATCAAGGAAGTGGGTATGGCTCCCCGCATGCTGGAGCACTTCATTTACGACGCCCTGGAAGTTCCCACCGGGGTTATGATCGTGACCGGTCCCACCGGTTCCGGCAAGACGACCACACTCTATGGTTGCGTCAACCA
>NZ_JAOTRZ010000063.1 GCF_030247655.1 Trichlorobacter sp.
GACATGAGATGCAGGCAACGGCATGGGAACTATTGAGCGCCATGCTGCTTCTTGAAGCGGTCTTTGGTATTGCAGGACTGGTGGCAGCCCCGGTGGTGTATGCCTGGTTAAAGGCAGAGGTAAAAGTACAGGGAATGATCTAGACGTGTACGGACGATTTGCATGACGTACCTCTATTCTGGCTTGTGTTCATTCTTTAATTGGAACTGGTGCAAAAAAGGGGGAAACTTATATGGTTAAAACCGCAACCTTTGAGGCACTGCTGGAGTCAGTGGTGGAGGATGGTGATGGCTGGTTGTTTACTCTGGAAGGCAAGACCTACCGGATTAATGATAAGGACGAAGTCAGAAAGATCGCGGAGTCCCACGGCTATATTTTGATCTACTGAGCTGAAAACGGCATCTTGCCGCAAAAGAACGCAAGGAAATAAAAGAAAAGAACATAGCTTTAACTGCTTTTGAAACCTGTTTTAACTGTCTGTCGTTCTTTGTGCTCTTTGCGTTCTATGGCGGCTGATTGCTTTTCAGAGTTTGACCGGTTTTCTCTGTGTGAAACGATTTCTGAGGCTAACCGGCCTTCATGATCAGCGTGGTAATCAGCTGCAGCACCAGCGGTATGGTGACGATCCCGCCAAGGGTGCCGACCGCCACCATGGCTGCCGCCTGTTCCGGGCAGTTGTCATACTTCAGGTTCAACAGGTAGGCCATGACCGGCCCCGGCATGGAGGCGTTCAGGATGATAACCGCCTCTGAGGTCCGGTATCCCAGCCAGATCAAGGGATCAAGGGTTGGATCAATCGGTGTCCAGCCGATCATACGCCAGATAAACACCAGACCAAATCCCAGCAACGGCCCGCCAATCAACCGTATCATCCCTCCTGCAATCCCTGTTTTCAGCGTTTCAAGCCTTATATCACTCATTGAATAGCCCAGGTTAACGATCAGGAGCGGGATGGCGCCGTAACCCAGGATGTCGGTCAGCTTGCCGGCAAAATAAAGGGCAGGTTTCAGTGCTTCAGGTATCGGCAGGGTTGCGGCTGCCACACCGGCGATCATGGCATACAGGGCCGGTATCTTCAGAAACTGCTTCAGGTCGGTCTGGCCGCTGACCAGAAAGACCCCGGCGCTGTACAGCACAAAGATGTTGGCCAGGTGGAAGATGATTGATTTGGAGAGCCCTTCATTGCCGAACATCAGCAGGGCGATCGGCAGGGAGATGTTGCCGGTATTCATAAAGATAAGCGGCAGGATGAAGCCGTTGCGGGATACACCGGCACGACGCTTCAACAACAGCGCCACCGGCACCATCAGCGCGATCATGGCAATGGCTGATACAAACAGCAGCGAGAATTCTGACGGGTCAAAGGCCCGCTTATGGGTGGATGAAAAGATCAGCGACGGCACCAGAAAATAGTAGACCAGGTTTGAGATGCTCTTCTGGTTCAGTTCCCGCTTGGTGTCCAGTCTGCCCAGCCAGAAACCGGCAAAGGCGATGGCAAAGGAGGGGATAACGGCGCTGATGATCAGAAAATTCTGGTTTGAGAACATGGTGGTTCCGATTCAGGAATTAAAAATATAACGGTTAATGACATACACCAGCAGGCCAAAGGCGATGATCGACAGTAGGGCTGATGAGAGCAGCAGAGACGAGTCCCGTTTAGACAGTGGCGTATCACCTGGCCGCCAGAAGGCGGAAATGGTGCAGGGCAGGGCAGAGGCCAGTAGCAGGATCGCCTCGGTGGTGCGCAGATCCAGGTAGTGTATCAGGTCATAGCCTTTGTCCAGCGGTGCCAGGCCGATTGTCCGCAGTATCAGAATCAGTGCGGTTGCCACCAGTGGCAGCCAGAGCATGCGCAGAAACGCTGCGCCAGACCACCAGGTTGCACCGGAGCTGCGCAGGCAGTACAGGGCATAGCCGTGACTGATCAGCAGGATCGGCAGGGCGCCGCTTGCCATCATGCCGATCCCCTTTTCCACCAGCCAGAGCAGGTCCTGCAGTTGTCCGGGAAGATCAAGTTCAAACAGTTTAAGCCCAAGTGCCAGTAGCACGGCATGCAGGGTCGGTGTTTTCAGGAAGGCCACCAACTGGGTGGGGTGTCCGGCGCGCCAGCGGCCCCAGGTGTAGATTAAAAACAGGTTTACCAGGTGAAAAAAAGCGGCCTTGGTCAAGCCCTGGCTGCCAAACAGCAGATAGGCCAGCGGCAGCAGCAGGGTGCTGGTGCTGCCAAACATCATGGAGATAAAACCGTTCCGGTCACCATCCGGATCCCGCGCAACCCACCAGTGGGCAAGCGGATAGGAGCAGAGGGAGAAAAACAGGGCGCCGGTCCCCATGGTAAGTGCTTCAGACAGTGTCAGAGGGGTACGGTTCATGGCCGCAAAAATCAGGCAGGGGATAAAGATCTGGCTGTTCAGTCGGGCCAGGGTGCTCTGCTGGCCTCCTCCCTCCCATTTGGCCATTAAGGCACCGGCCACGATGATGATCATGGCTGTTGCCAGGATTCGCAGGGAGAGGAACTGGGCTGCGGTGGCACCGCTGCTGATCAGGGCTGCAGCAGTGTCTGTCATCGCTTTACCGCCGTGGCAACCGACAACAGTTGCAGCGGGATATGGATGCCTAACCGGTCGGCAGTGGCAAGATTGATCATGATGGAGAGTTGCGGCACGACACGAACCGGCAGATGGCCTGGTTTGCTTCCCTTCAGTACCAACAGGGCATTATCTGCGGCAAGTCGGCCAAGGGTGCGGTAGTCCGGTCCCAGAGAAATCAGCGCACCGTTTTCGCTGACCATCTCCGGGATAACCACAACGCTGGGAATCCGGTGTTTATTGAGGATGCCGATAATACGGCTGGCATTGGCCTTGACAAAAGAGTCAGACGGAAAGATTACGGCGTCAACCCGGGCATCAATCACCTGCTTCATGGTGGAGGCAATCCCCTCCTTGCCCTTGATCGGAAACTCCAGGGTCTTGAAGCCGAACCGCTTCTGTTGCTTTTTAATCTCTGCCAACTGGTAGAGGGGGGCTGGATCGTGGCTTGAGTAGACAAAACCCAGTTTGCGGATGTTCATCAGGGTGCCCAGGGTGCGGAAGGCGCTGTCCATCGGCACCAGGTTGGATGCGCCGGTGGCCAAGCCGCCGGGCCGCTCCATGCTGGCGGCAATCTTGCCTTCAACCGGTCGCTGCACAATGTTGAAGATGATCGGTAGCTCTTTGGTCTGCTGCAGGGCTGCCTGGGTCACCATGGTACCAAAGGTGTAGACCAGCCGGAAACGTTTAGGGTCCAGCCCGGCCAGGATCCGGTCCAACTTTTCCTTGCTCTGGTTTGCGTCAAAGGCGGTAACTACGACGTCATAGTCTGGCGATGCAGCCAGCTTTTCACGAAACCCCTGTTCTGCCACTGTTTCACCGCGCCAGAGCACCATGGCGATCTCAACCCGTTCTTTTGCATGGGCAACAGAGGTCAAAAGTATGCCCAGCACTGACAGTATGATGCAGAGCCGAACTAGCAAGCTTTTTTCCCCAGATAGCGGATGGCCAGCATGGTGATATCATCCGACTGTGGCGCGCCATTGGCAAAGCCCAGTACCTCGGCTCTGATGGCATGAATGATCTGCTCCGGTGGTGCAGCAGGGAGTGTTGTTACGCAATCCAGCAGACGTTTCTCCCCGTATTCTTCAAGGGCAGGATTAACCGCTTCATTGACCCCGTCGGTATAGAGCAGGAACAGTTCACCCGGCTGCAGCATAATCTGCTCGGTCTGGTAGCTGATATCCGGCATCGGTCCCAGCACAAAGCCGGGGGAGAAACTGCGGTAGACGGTGCTGCCATCCGCCTTCTGGATGAGCGGCGGCAGATGCCCGGCATTGGCGCAGTCAAGCTGGCCGGTATCGGTATCCAGAATGGCGCAGAAGACCGTCACAAACATGGAGGTCTCGTTGTCCAAAGCCAGGATCGAGTTAGTACGCTCCAGGATCTGGGCCGGGGTTTCATCCCGCAGCGCCTCGCTCTTCAGCAGGGTCTTGGCCACCATCATGTAGAGGGCAGCCGGCACCCCTTTGTCAGACACATCACCGATAATCAGGCAGATCCTGCGCTGGTCCAGGAAGAAAAAATCGTAGAAATCACCCCCCACCTCCTTGGCCGGTTCCATCAGGGCAAACAGGGCAAATTCTTTGCGGTCAGGAAAGGGTGGGAAGATGCGGGGCAGCAATGAGGCCTGGATATCGGTAGCCAGTTTCAGCTCACTCTGAATTCGTTCCTTGGCAGCCGTGGTCTCGGTCAGATCATGAATATGGCGGGACAGGTCCGCTGCCATCCGGTTAAAGGTCTCTGCCAGTTGCTGAATCTCATCGCCACTCTGGAGTTGCAGGCGATGTTCCAGATTGCCATTACCGATAATCTCTGCACCGGTTTCCAGTTCAAGGATCGGCGCTGTGATCCTTTGCGCCACCCGACGGGAAATCACGGTGACGCCACCTAACACCAGCAGGAAAACGCCTGCCAGAATGGCCATGGTAATGCCGATCTGCTGATAGACCAGACTGCTGGCGGCCTTGGTCTGGGCAACAATCGCCTGTTCAGTCGGGCGGATCGGGGCATAGACCGCCTCAACCGGCAGGGCAAACAGTACTGACCAGCCGGTGGTGCTGGAGGGGGCATAGGCCACAAAACTGTCCTGTTTTCCCAACATGCCGCGCATGATGCCAGGGGTGCCTGAGGCAAGATTCTTGTCCAGCAGCGGCATCGCCTTCTGGTCATCAAAGGAGAAAAACTCCCCTTTCTGTTTTTCTCCCCAGTCATTACTGCTGGTGTCCAGACCTTCACGGGCCAGGATTCGCCGGTCTTTGGAGACCAGATAGGCCCTGCCCTGATTGTTGATCCGCATCTTGATGATCCGCTCCTGAATGGTGGTCAGCGGAACATTCAGACCGATGACGGCAACAATTTTATTGTTCTTTTTGACCGGTGCTGAACAGTTGACCCGCAGGTTTCGGGCAATAACCCCCACATACGGCTCACTCCAGCCCAGGGTCCCGGAGGACAGCGCCCGGGTAAACCAGTCCCGTTTGCGGACATCATACTGTTTGTCAATATTGGCAGACCAGGGAAAACGCCGGAACAGCCCCTGGGGCGTAGCCAGGTTGCAGTCGTTGATGATCGGGTTGCTCTTTAGCACCGAAATCATAAAATCGTCCATGGCGGATGAGGTCTGTAGTTCTGTTGCAACTGCACTGGCAGGTACACCCAAAGGAATCTGCCAGACCGAGGCAGCCTTCGGGTCAGGTGGCTGGTCTGCAATGGAGTAAGACCGCTTATGGGGATAAAGCCCAGGAGTCTTCCAGATCCGCTCGGCGCTGTCCACCAGCACCTTCAGGTCGTTTTCCACGTCGCGGAACTGGGCATCAATCAGGGCGGCCTGATCCACCGTAGACTTGAGCAGCCCTTCCTGGGTCAGGGTTTCAAGCGAACCTTTGCTGATCTTGAGCAGCTCCTGGCTAAGGCCTACGGTTCCCTTCAGCGAGGTCTGCCCAAGATTGTTCATGCTCCAGAATGAAACCAGGCCAAAACAGACCAGTGACAGCAGTGCTGTACCCAACAGGGCGTACAGGATACGGGTTCGGATATTTTTGGGGCGTAATCGTCTGCGATTCATAGGGTGGCACCTGTTGGTGTTAGTAATAAAAGCTCGAATCAGCTAGCTGCGTCGCAAGGTCACGGTTAGTCTGTTGGTATCATCAATCCGCTGGTAGTTGATATCCTGGGCCAGGTGATTGATAATGTTCAACCCCAGCTCATCGGGCAACTGTTCCTTATCCAGCAGATTGCCTGTTTCTCCCCGATTTTCCAGTATGATCTCCAGGGTCTCCTTCTTTTCAGAATAGGCAATGGTCAGATCAAGGGCGGTTGTGGCCAGCAGCGGGTTGTGTATCTGTAGTAATTCCTCTACCAGTAAAAGCAGGTTCTGTCTGCTCTTTCTGGGCAGAATCTGCCGTTCGCAAAAAAGTTCAATTTCAGCATTCATGGCATACAGGTCGTAGTTCGGTGAGTCTATCCGGTAATTCAGGCTGCGAATCCGGTTGATAAAGGCCCGGGTCTTTTCCTTTTGCGGATTTTCAAAAATCTGCTGCGGTGTGCCCTCTTCATAGATCAAGCCTTCATCCATGTAGAGCACCCGGCTGGAGACATCACGGGCAAAGTCCATTTCATGGGTGACAATCAGCATGGTCATGCCATCCTTGGCCAGCCGCCGGATAACCGCCAGCACTTCACTGACCATGGTGGGTCAAGGGCCGAGGTTGGTTCATCAAACAGGATGATCTCCGGGTTCATGGCCAGACAGCGGGCAATGGCCACCCGTTGTTTCTGGCCACCGGAAAGTTCGTCGGGAAAGCTGTCGGCCTTTTCTGCCAGCCCCACCAGTTTAAGGATCTCCAGGGATTTCTGCTCCGCTTCCTGTTTGTTGATCCCCAGCAGTTTGATCGGGCCGATGGTCAGGTTTTCCAGGGCGGTCAGGTGGGAAAACAGGTTGAAGGATTGAAAGACCATGTTCATCCGTTGCCGGATCCTGGGGACATCGCTCTTTTTGTCCAGCAGATCAATCCCGTCCACGCTGATTGATCCGCCACTGGGTTGTTCCAGCAGGTTAAGGCAGCGCAGGAAGGTGGATTTGCCGGTGCCGGAGGGGCCGATGATGGAGATGACTTCTCCCTTGGCAACGGTAAGGGAAATATCCTTCAGTACGTTAATGTCGCCATAGGTCTTGGAGAGGTGGTGTACCTTGATCATTGGTTGGCCACCTTTCTCTTTTTGAATTTCGGATCAGTGATCCGTTCCAGGTATTCAAGGAATTGCATCAGGGTCCATGAGATCAGGAAGTAGAGTATCGCCACCATCACCAGGGGAAAGAAGGCGTCAAAGGTACGGCTGCGGATGATGTCACTGGCCTTGGTCAGATCCTGCACCGCAATGTAACCCACAATGGAGGTCATTTTAACCAGTGAGATAAACTCACCTTTGTAGACCGGCAGGATCCTCCTGACCATCTGGGGCAGCACAATATGGAAGAAGGTGCTGGTCTTGGTGAAGCCAAGCGACACCCCTGCCTCGGTCTGTCCCTTTTCCACCCCGTCTATGCCGGTCCTGAAGATCTCTGCGCTGTAGGCGGCAAAGTTCATTCCAAAGGCGATTACCGCCACAATTACCGGGTTGATGTTGACCGAAGCAAAGACGACATAGAAGATCAGCATCAGCAGCACCAGTACCGGCATGCCCCGCAGAATGGCAATGTAGATCTTTGCCGGAACCGTAAGCAGGTTGTTTTTTGCCATCCGCATGAAACAGACCAGCGCCCCCAGCAGGGTGCCGAAGAGGGTGGCAAAGATGGAGATGATCACGGTGGTCTTCAGGCCGTCCCAGATCAGCAGATAGCGTTTTACCTGGATAATGTTGCTTTGAAAGCTGCTGACAATACCGCTGAGGAAGGAGGGGGCGGCAGGCTTTTGGGCATCGCTTGCGCTGGCAGCATCGTCAATGTTCTTGCGTAGTGCAAAGACACTTGCCCCCAGTTCATAGTACGGCTCAGAAAAGGCGACCTGTTTTTTCCGTTCGTCGGTAATCACCAGGGTGCTGAAGATGGTGTCGATCTTATTGGTTGAGGCAGCGGCAATCAGGCTGCCAAACTCCATATCAGTGAAAACCGGTTCCTTGCCCAGGTAGGCGGCAAACCGCTCTGCCAGCTCAACGTCAAAGCCGATCATTGTATTGTCTTTAATGATGGTAAACGGCATCCCTTTGTCGCTGACAATGCCGATGATAAGCCGTCCATTGGCCTTTGTTCCTTCAATTTTTGGCATCTGGGTACTGCCCTGCAGGATCCAGCGGGTAACCATGTCCTTAAACAGGCCGTTTTCTTTGATCTGCCTCAGGAAGGTGTTGAACTGTGTGCGTTGAGCGTCATTGGCCTTGTTAAAGCCAACGCCAATCGGAACGGAAAAGAGCGGTTTTCCCAATAGGGCAAGTGCCGGATCGTGCCGCAGAACCTCCAGCAGGGTTTCGTGGGTATAAAAGGCTGCATCAACCTTGCCGGACTTGACCGCCAACACCAGATCAGGAGGGCTTTTGTACTGCAGGATGGTGGCCTGGGGATACTGTTTGGTGGCGTAGGTGTCATGCACCGAACCCAGCAGAACGCCGATCCGTTTATCTTTCAGATCGTCAGCAGAGCGCAGTTTTGACTCCGTTCCGCCGTCTTGGGCTGGCTGGGGCTGACTGCTGCCTGCCACAGCGTTGTCAGAACGTCTGACCAGCGCGGAAATATCATTTTCAATATAGGGCAGCGAGAACAGGATCAGCTTCTTGCGCTCCTCAGTTACATTGAAATTTGAAAGCGCAAAATCGATCTTTCCTGATTGCAGGGCAGGAATCAGGGCCTCAAAATTCATATCCACAATCTCGATCTTTTTCCCAAGCTGTTTGCCGATCAACTGACTCAGCTCAATATCCAGACCGGTTAGTTTACCGTTAGACTGGAATGAAAACGGTTCAAGATTGGCGCAGGTGCCCATCTTCAGGACACCATTGGCGGCTGTCATGCTGATGGCCGGCAGTGCTGGCGTCTCACGGTACTTCGCGTCAACCCATTTCTGTCTGAGACGTTGCAGGGCACCTTCCGTTTTCAGATCTTGGAGTGCCTTGTTTATTTCAGCCAGCAGTTGGGTGTTCTCCTTTTTAATTGCGGCAGCCACTTCCAGCTTGGCAACCGGCTTGTCGATAATCATCAGCTCAGGGTTCTTTTCAACCAGGTTCAGCAGCACGCTCTTGTCATAGATAAAGGCATCTGCCTTGTTTGCCTTGATCGCCAGGGCCGCATCCGCTGCTGCGGTAAAGGTCTGAAACTGTGCGGTGGGAAAGTTTTTACGGGCCGCCAGATCACCTGCAGAGCCGTTCAGTACGCAAATCCGCTTGTCTTTCAGCTCTGCAAGAGAGGCAGGGATTGCCGTGGATTTTACCGCCTGTGAGCTCTTTTTGACCAGCATGACCTGGGCATTGGCAAAGTAGGGTTGGGTAAAGTTGACCGCTTTTTTGCGCTCTTCAGTGGCGGTCATGCCGCTCAGGATTATATCTACCTTGCCCGATTGCAGGGCCGGTATCAGTGCCATGAACTTCATGTTTGAAAACTCAATCGGGCGGTTGAGCTTGATGCTGATCAGGCGGGCCAGTTCACCGTCATGACCGGTGACCCTGCCGTCCTTATCCACAAAACTAAGCGGCTCGCGGGTGGCGCTTACGCCAATTTTCAACGGTTTTCCGGCGCTTGGGGTGACTAACTTCAGCTCTTCATAGGGGCTGGTATCCGGTTTGAGCCAGCGCTTCCGCATGGAGGCCAGCGTACCGTCTGATTTCAGCTCGGCAATGATCCGGTTCAGATCAGTCAACAGCTGGCTGTCTGCCTTTCTCAGGGCGATGGCGGTGTCTTCATTATCCAGCGGTTCCGCTAGGGTGGTGAATTCGCTGTTTACCTTTGAAACCTGGACTGCAGTAGGCAGGGCGGTCACTATCGCCTCAAGCTGTCCCGATTTCAAGGCGGCTACGGCGTCCATCACATCATCAAAACTTTTGACCTGGGCATTGGGAAAGCGCGTTTTGGTGATTTCTTCGCCGGTGGTGCCGGTCATGACGCCGATCTTTGCTGTCTTGGCATCATCAAGACGGGTAATCGACTTTTCAGTCTTGTGGCAGCCTGCCACACAGAGCATTAGTAACAGACTGACGGTCGTCAGCAGAATCTTCTTCATGCTGCATCCCCGTGTTTCAATGTACGTTTCTTCAGTGCAATAATCCGGTTGCAGGCCTGATCAATCCGTTCCCGTGGAATCCTGCCTTGCTCCACCATCTTTAACAGCAGTTCAATCGTACGGGGCATGATGTCGGGGCTGTAGAGCTTGTCATTGGCCACCACCAGCAGGTCAACGCCGGCATTGATTGCCTTTTCCACGGCGGTCTCATAGCTGTAATGCTGGACAATCGCCCCCATGTACAGGTCATCGCTGACCACCACACCGTCAAAGCCCAACTGTTTGCGAAGTATACCATCAATGGTGGCTTTTGAAAGGGTGGCAGGGTATACGGGATCTATGGCGGTATTAAAGGTGTGGGCGGTCATCACCATATCACACAGCCCCTGACTGATCAGGTCACGGTACGGCTGCAGTTCGTTTTCATGCCAGTAGCGGGTTACATCCACCAACCCCAGGTGGGAATCCTCCCGGGAACTGCCATGGCCGGGGAAATGCTTCAGGCAGGTCAGGATCTGGTGACGGTGGTGGCCCTTGATAAACTCGGCGGCATGGGCCGTTACCAGGGCTGGATCAGCAGAAAAGCTGCGCTCTTTAAAGGCGATTACCGGGTTGTCCGGGTTTGTTGCCAGATCAACCACCGGCGCCAGATTCAGGTTGAAACCGTATTCCTCCAGCGTTGCCGCAAGACTGTCGCTGGATGAACGGGTCAGCTCCAGACGGTTCTGCTGCCCCAGATACTTGGCTGATACCGTTGCAGGAAAACCGTAGCGGTCCTTTAATCGCGCAACTACCCCACCTTCCTGATCCACCGCAATCAACAACGGTACTTCTGATGACTGCTGCAGAGAGGTGGTCAACTGCTTTAACTGGCTTGGGCTGGTGATGTTGCGTCCGGTCACCCCCAGATCAATGTTGTTGTCAAACAGCACCACACCGCCAACCCCGTAGCGGCGGATCGCCCGATCAATCGGGCTGTCCGGTTCCAGAGTCTCACCGGGAAATCCCAACAGCAGCATCTGGGCAATTTTACGCTCCAGCGGCCATGACTGCAGGTCAGGAAAGCTCTGCCGGATTGCGGGGCGGGTGGCGGCACAGCCACCAAGCAGCAGACCGGGCAGCAGCAGTGAAGCGCCGGTCAGGGCGCTGGTTTTAAGAAAGGTGCGACGGGTGCAGGAAAACATGATGCCTCGTCTGTTTGTGGGATAGGGATCGCGTCAGCTGTCTTGTTGGGTTTGACTGTTACACCGGCCCAAAATGCTTGCCTGACAGTATAGCAGATATTTTGTTGTCGGTATCCTTTGGCAGACTTTTTAGATCTAAGCAGCCAGGCCGGTTAAAAGCGTAACTGCACCTTTACGGTTACCCCGTACGGTATTTAAGACAGGTGTGCAGTGTGCTGCAAATTGGGAATAGGGTGGGTTAGGCTGTGGTTATTTCCATTCCCCAGGGTTTGTACATGCCGGTTGATTGCACAGCAATTCACAGAATTGCTTATAACTGTCCATTGTGAAGGAGAACGTTTTAACACCGGCTGACGAGTCAAAATTGTTGGTGCATTTGCCTTGCAAACAGGTAAACGATTTTGACTGACAGGAGACCAGATGCCCCTTGCTGGGCTGTCCGTTCACAACCCTTGTGATGGCGTTCACCTGAATCTTGCAGCGATTGGTCAAAAAGCTGTTGTCTGTGGTGCATTTTAGACGCATCTCTTCGGCATTGCAGATGGCGGCAACTGCCAGAACAGCAGCCAGCAGGCATGATGCAATGGTGATTTTCATCATGGCTTTATCCCCTTTGTTCTGTTGTCTTATCGCGTACTTTTCCAGCTTGAACTATTGCAGCAGGGTGAACCCACTACCGGCTTTCCGGCTAAATTCTGCTGATCCTTGATATGGTAGCAGGCCCAGTCGCTACAGTATTGAATGCACAAGTCCAGGTTTTTGATGTCACCTCCCTTGATCGCCTGTCCGTTGTTTTTGTTCACGTCTCCAAAACTGCATGTTTTGCCGTTTATGGTGTTTCCCTCCAGGTTCAGAAGGCAATAGTAGGTGGTTCCGGCATCAGTGCAGTAGCGCATTGCCCGTGTCGGCTCCTGTGTTGGCAGGGGGAATGCCAGGGCGGTTGTGGTCAGGGATATAAATAGACAGAGGACTGTAGCGATCCGGACGCAGCAAGAGCTGCTGTTTAAGGGTTTTGATTTTTCCATTGGCATCTCCCCTTTATGTGATTCCGTGACGATGGAACGTCACAAGCTGCGTTCCCACACTGGAACGTGGGAACGATAAATATGCCCCGGCGTGGGAAGGATAAAAAACCCCGTTACTTCAACGTGCCGTTCCAGCAAAACCAGCCGGTTTTGCTGTCGTACGCCTTGCCTGCGCTTGTAAGCTCAAGCTGCAAGGCTGTGGTAGAAAGGAAGTAACGGATTGAAGTGCTGCTGGTCGTTGCGACTTTGAGAAAATCTCCGCCTGCGCTTCCGTTGCCACAATATTTTGTGTTGCCGTAACCAACGCAGAGACAGGTTGCAGCTTCGGCATGCAACGGGGAGAGGCAGAGTGTGGAAAGGGCAATCAGCAGTGCAGTGATGCTAAGCTGTGGTTTCATGGTGATACTCCTTTGATGGTTGTTGTGATGTACCGCCTGTTCAATAAAAGCACAGAGTGTGCCAGATGCAAGGTGCAATGATTTTGGTATGGTATCTAGGTGTGTGTCTGCCAACATTCGTTTGTATCTGCCAACTTCGTTGGCGTTTGTTCTGTCCTCCGGTCTGCCCCAGCTGCGGCTGACCAGATCAAACAGCGCCATTTTAAAGGCGGCCAGGGCAGCATGATTGCCGTCAAATTTGGAACGAAACTGATCGATCAACGCAACCGGATCAGTGCAATCACGATCAATGAGTTCTGTTGCCGCTTTTTGCAGATTGGGCAGGGTCTGATCCACGGTCTCACCGGTGATATGGCTTGCAACCGCCGCCTCGCCGTAACTGCTGATGCAGTTCGTGGACTGGACCTGAAAGAAAAACGTTCTCTAACTGGTCGTGCTGACCGGTGGCAAAAGCACGCCCACCTTACGAAGCTTAATTCGGTAGTAGCAAGATACCGTCTACGTGGTCAAGCAGGGTTCCTCTGGAGAGTGGCAGTTCAAAGCCAGCCTCCAGGGTAGTCAGCACTGTTCTGCCAACGTAGAACTTTTCTTCCTGACCGCTCTTGGTTTTAAAGCGGATTGCCCAGGTGGTGTGCAGCACCACCGGCTTACCGTTGTGTGTCCCTGCGTAGAGCATGATATGCCCTTTGCGGTGGACGATGGTCCGAAACGGCACCCCCTGCTGGATCAGCAGTTTTTCCTTGTCCGGTTTTGAGAGGTTGGCCAGCGAGACAAAAGGGCCGGAATGCAACTGTTCCTGTGAATTACGGGGCAGCCAGATGCCGAACGGCAGAAAGAAATCTCTGGTGGTGGCTGAACAGTCCCGGTCACGGAACAGTTCTCCCCAACCGTAGGGGGTCTTGAGCAGCTCGTTACCGATATGCGTCACGGTTTCACTGGAGAACGGCAGCGGAAAACGTTGGGCATCCTTTTTCAGGATACGTGCTGTTTTAAACGTTGCCCAATCATCCTCTCCAGAGACAGACAGCTCAGCCAGCCAGTAGTCCGGTTCTTCGCGCACAAGGGGGTACAATGCACCGATTCTGGGTTGCGGCATCGCCTTTCCCTTGTCACCCCGAATCACCGCAAAATCCATGGTAATGACGATGAGATCAGCGCTGGTCATCCGTTGCTGCATTGATCTGTCAACCGGTAGCACCGTGCCTGCTTTTACCCAGCCAAGGCCATAGGCTGTCTCGACAAATGCCCAGGCCCCGGTATCAGACAGGTGCAGGATACGCACCGGCTCGTTGGGTTTTACCTCGCTGTACTGCAACTGGTCAAAGGGGAAGTCATCAGAGGTCTCATACAGCGGTTTCAGGTTGGGCAGCCCCCGCATAAAGGTGGGGGCTATGGCGATCCCCGGCTGGTTCATGGAGGGCAGTCGGTCAAGGTCGGCGTGGTCGAGGATTACTTTGATCCTTTCCGGCTTTACTTTCAGGCGGTTCTCCCCATACCAGGTTGTCTTTGCGATATCCTTCATCCCCTGGATTGATTGTTTCACGTCGTGAACCGGTGCTGCTTCTGTCCAGGGGGAGAAATGTTGTGTGCGAAACCGCTGCAGGGCATTGGCCAGCTCTTCCCTGGCTGGTAGTGGTTGTAGTGTAGCGGTGAACCTGCGCAGATCCTGCGGTATCTTCTGAATATCCTCAATCTCACTTGGCAGCTCTTCTGGTTTAGAGCGGTTGAAGTCATCTGCTGCCGCTGCTGTCGTACCCTGCTTCACAAGGACAGCAGGGTGCTGTGGTGCGCATCCGGCCGTGATGAACAGCAAAGTAGCGACAACGATTGAACAGGTAAACGGTGTCTGTGTCATATCAAGAGCTTTCCGTCAGCAGGGATTTTTTGAGACAAGACGTCACCTTTATGTTCCCTATTTTTCATAATCCACTGCTACTTCACTTCCGTACAAGGAGACACGTTTTATGGTGTATCCAGCAGATCTTAAACAGGAAGGGGCCTGGTATACGAGGGTGAATTTGGGACTGGGGATGTTTCCTGTCATCCCGTATATTTCGAGCCCCTTCTTTATGCAGGAGTATTGATCGGCGGCCCTGGCCTCAGGA
>NZ_JAOTRZ010000064.1 GCF_030247655.1 Trichlorobacter sp.
CCGCAAACGGTCTGTTGACCATTATAGTTGGTGGAGATCCGGCAATCATTGGTAAATGTCGTGAACCATTCAGTATCTTTGGTTTGAATACCATAACGGTTGGCGAGGTCGGTGACGCCACCAAGATGAAGTTTATTGTGAACATGGTGCAGGGTACCTTGGTTCAGGTGCTTGCCGAAGGTTTGGTTTTTGGTGAAAAGATGGGCTTCAGTGCCGACAAGATTTTGGAGGTGCTGGATACCCGTGGGGTTGCCTCGCCGATCTTCCATTTGAAGGGCCGTGCCATGTCCCGCAATGAATTCGCTCGCAGCCTGGCAATGAAATATGTGAATGATGGTATGCATCTGGTGTTGAATGCCGCTCGTCTGGTTGGATTGCATCTGCCTGCTGCCGAGGCGGCCAGTAAGATGTACGAAAAAGGAATTGAGGCGGGTTACGGTGAAGAGGACTTCTCAGCGGTTATTAAAGTCCTGAGAAAATAAAAATACATTTGTATCTGATCAAGGTTGACACAAAAGGCGTTCTTCGGAGCGCCTTTGGTGCTTAGGGGAGAGGAGGTTGTGTCATGGGAGTGGATTTTAGACCGCGTCCTGTGTATCTGGCCGCTTCATGGATGGGGCCGGTTGGACGTTACACGGGCAAAGACCGTGAAGAACTGACGTTTCTAGAGATGGCGGAACAGTGCGGGCAGGTTTTTACGGGAAGCCCGGTGCGTCGTCGGCATATTGATGCTGTTGTAGTGGGTAGTCAGAACCCTGCGGCGTTTTCCGGGGTAGATAATACTGCTGCAAAAATTGCCGGAATTCTGGGAATTTCAGGGGTTAAATCGGTATTGATCGATACGGCTTCTTCTTCCGGTGCCTCAGCATTTGAAAATGCCTACCTTGAAGTCGCTTCTGGGCGACATGATCACGTGCTGGCCATCGGTATTCAGAAAATGAGTGATGCCTCAACTCTGGAGGCAACCCGGATTATTGCCGGTGTTATTGATCGTAACGAGGCTGAGTACGGCTTGACCATGCCGGCCTGTGGTGCGCTGGTGGCGCGTTCACTTCAGCTGCGCCTGGGACTGTCCGATCTGGAGTGGTCGGCCTATTCAGCTCTTCTCTCCCAGCGCAGCCATCACTTTTCCAGCCAGAATCCTGATGCTCATCTGCGCCAGCCATTACCGGCTGAGGAGTACTTCAAGCAGGTAGATACCGGAGAAAATTACCGTTACTGGTCTCCGCTGCGCTATCATGACTACTGCCCCATGTCTGACGGTATGGCAGCTGTGATCCTCACCTCCCGTCCGCAGGATGTGCTGGTGGCAGGGCTTGGCAGTGCAACAGATATTCCTACCATTGCTGACCGCCACTATTTCCATTCCTTTCCTGCTACGGTAACGGCTGCAGGATATGCCTATGGTATGGCTGGTCTACGGGATGTCAGAACACTGGAAGGTGTGTTACATGTCAATATGCATGACCCTTTTAACGGCTTTGGACCGATTAATCTGGTTGATCTGGGAATAGTGAGCCGTAACCGGCTTTTTGATGCCTTACTTGACGACCAGCTGACCGGTCCAGATGGGCTTTTCCCTACTAATCTGACAGGAGGGTTGAAGGGCCGTGGTCATCCTCTGGGAGCAACCGGTATGATCCAGGTGGTTGAAAACCATCGTCTGATTCAGGAAGCCGGTTTTGAGGCCGGGCTTTCCCACTCCATTGGTGGCCCAATCAATAATAATGTGGTGATTTTGTTGGAGCGCAGTGAACATTATTATCAGCGTCCCCATGAACCGTACCGCCCCTGGGGACTGCCGTCATTAGGACGTCCGAAGCCCAAGCAGGTGACCATTGACGCCTTGTTGGCTGAGTCGGGAAGTTGTATCGGACAGTTTGTCTGCTCAACCACTCGATACCATCACAAAACAGGGGTGCCTGAGGTGATGCTGGTTGTTGTTGCCTGCCGGTTCCACGGAACAACCTATCGCTTTCTGTTCGGCCTCGATGGTAGCTATGCTGCTCACCTGACCGGTCTGTCGGCCGGAGATGAGTTGTCGCTTGAGCTTCAGGCAACCGGTATTACGCTGAACCGTTTGCCGGTGCGGCGTTTGTACCAGCGTACCTTGCAGGGGATGCGGGAGCTTGCCGAATCTGGCTGGCGGAGGCTGAAGGGATAAGTTGTTAAGGGGGGTTGCTTTTTGTCAGATGGGTTGTTATAGTTTTAGCAGTCTTTGGGTGTGAGTGCTAAAATATGGAAGTGAGGTAATCTGACAATGCATACCACCATTCCAGTTGCAACAGATAGCTTCTCCCGGTATTTGTCTGAAATACGGTCATTCCCGCTGCTGAATGAACAGGAAGAGCATCGCCTTGCAGTCCGGCTGTTTGAAGAAAATGATCTGAGTGCTGCGCAGGCTTTGATCACATCGAACTTACGCTTTGTTGTGAAAGTTGCTGCAGAGTACCGTAATTATGGCATGAAGATGCTTGACCTGATTCAGGAAGGTAATATCGGCCTGATGCTGGCGGTGCGAAAATTTAACCCCTATCGGGGATTTCGGTTGATTACCTATGCTGTCTGGTGGATCAGGGCGCAGATTCAAAGCTATATTGTCTCTTCATGGAGTCTGCTTAAAATCGGTACAACCCAGGCCCAGCGCAAACTTTTCTTTAAGCTTAAGCAGGCAAAAAACGCCATTCGCAGCATGACGGGGAGCGATGACGGGGATCTGCCCGCTACTGCTTTGTCGCTTGATGTGCGCGAGGCTGATGTTGAAGAGATGGAGCTACGGTTGATGGGCGAGGTCTCTTTGGATGCAGAACTGGCCCCTGGTGAGGGGGGCAGTTTGCTTGAAGAGTTGGTCGATGACCGTCCAAATCAGGAAAGCCAGCTTGGAGATCTGCAGGAACAGCAGGAGTTAAGGCAGATTGTAGCAGGCGCCGTCTCTCGCCTTGGCGAGAAAGAGCAGTTTGTTGTGAAAGAGCGTATTGTGGCAGATGATCCGATGACATTACAGGAAATAGCAGACCACTTTGCTATTTCCCGTGAGCGGGTTCGTCAGATAGAAGAAAATGCACTTAGGAAAATCAAGGCTTTTTTAGGTGGATCCTTGAATCCTCAGTTTGTATAAATCGCTGGTTAACGTCCTGTATTGTATAGGTGTCAGAGTTGCTAACGGAAAAATATCCAAAAAAAACTTGACAATCTATTTACTCTGCAGTAAAAGCACAAATTCCACGCTTTGCCGAAAATTGCTGGCGTAGCTCAATTGGTAGAGCAGCTGACTTGTAATCAGCAGGTTGCGGGTTCGAGTCCCATCGCCAGCTCCAGTCAAGTGAAACGTAGAATCATCCCTGGAGGGATTCCCGAGCGGCCAAAGGGAACAGACTGCAAATCTGTCGTCGTAGACTTCGGAGGTTCGAATCCTCCTCCCTCCACCATATTAGTCACCGGTCGAATCGGGTGGTGCCCAGACCCAGGAGGCAGATTTCTGTCGTATGAACTGGTTACGGGTTTGTCTGGTCGGCCAAAGCAGTGCATGCCGTTGTGCGGGAGTAGCTCAGTTGGCTAGAGCATCAGCCTTCCAAGCTGAGGGTCGCGGGTTCGAGTCCCGTTTCCCGCTCCAATCTCATGATATTCGTGAAATGCCCACATAGCTCAGGAGGTAGAGCACTTCCTTGGTAAGGAAGAGGTCTCCGGTTCGAGTCCGGATGTGGGCTCCATTTCTTTTAACGAATCCGTGTGGATGTAGGGAGCGAGTGCGCAAGCATTAACAAGATCAGGCAACCAATGTATAAACAGGAGGAACCAGTCGATGGCCAAGGCTAAATTTGAGCGTAATAAGACGCACGTAAACATCGGAACAATTGGTCACGTTGACCATGGTAAGACCACATTGACCGCAGCAATCACGAAAGTGCTTGCTGGTAAAGGTCAGGCCGAATACAAGGCGTTTGACCAGATTGACAACGCCCCTGAAGAGCGTGAGCGTGGTATTACCATTGCCACAGCCCACGTAGAATACGAAACCGACAAGCGTCACTATGCCCACGTTGACTGCCCGGGTCACGCTGACTATGTCAAGAACATGATCACCGGTGCAGCACAGATGGACGGTGCAATTCTGGTTGTATCGGCAGCAGACGGTCCAATGCCCCAGACCCGTGAGCACATCCTGCTTGCCCGTCAAGTTGGCGTCCCCTACATGGTTGTCTTCCTTAACAAGGCAGACATGGTAGACGATGCAGAACTGCTTGAACTGGTAGAACTGGAAATTCGTGAACTGCTCTCCAGCTATGACTTCCCTGGTGATGACATTCCAATCATCAAAGGTTCCGCTCTTAAAGCCCTTAACGGCGATAAAGACGAACTGGGTGAAGATTCTGTTAACGCCCTGATGGATGCAGTAGACGCATATATTCCGGACCCAGAGCGTGCTATTGACCGTCCGTTCTTGATGCCTGTAGAAGACGTCTTTTCTATCTCCGGTCGTGGAACTGTTGCCACCGGTCGTGTAGAGCGTGGCATCGTAAAGGTTGGCGAGGAAATCGAAATCGTCGGTATCAAGGCAACCGCCAAGACCACCGTAACCGGTGTAGAAATGTTCCGCAAGCTGCTTGATCAAGGTCAGGCTGGCGACAACATCGGCGCGCTGCTTCGTGGTGTAAAGCGTGAAGACATTGAGCGTGGCCAGGTACTTGCGAAGCCCGGCAGCATCACCCCGCACACCAAGTTCAAGGCAGAAGCCTATATCCTCACCAAAGAAGAAGGTGGTCGTCACACCCCATTCTTTAACGGCTACCGTCCCCAGTTTTACTTCCGTACCACCGACGTAACTGGTGTTGCAGAACTTCCGGCAGGCACTGAAATGGTAATGCCTGGTGACAACGTGGCTATGACTGTAAACCTGATCACTCCGATCGCCATGGACGAAGGCCTTCGCTTCGCCATCCGTGAAGGTGGTCGTACCGTAGGCGCCGGCGTCGTCAGCGCAATTATCGAGTAAAGATTAAGCGAGGAAGCGATGCAGAGCCAGAAGATCAGAATTCGCCTCAAGGCATATGACCATAAGTTGCTGGATGTATCCGTCGGTGAGATTGTTGAGACGGCAAAGCGTACCGGTGCTCGTGTAGCAGGGCCAATTCCGCTGCCAACAGTTATCAATAAGTACTGCGTGCTGCGTGGGCCACACGTTGACAAGAAGTCCCGTGACCAGTTTGAGATCAGAACCCATAAGCGTCTGATTGATATTCTTGACCCGACACAGCAGACTGTTGACGCGTTGATGAAATTGGACCTGTCCGCAGGCGTTGATGTTGAAATCAAGCTGTAGACATTATTGCCAGATAGGATGTCTGTTATGAATAAAGGGATTATCGGAAAAAAGCTGGGCATGACCCAGATCTTCCTGGAAGATGGTACCCGCGTTCCAGTGACGGTGGTACAAGCAGGCCCTTGTGTGGTGCTGCAGAAGAAGACAGCTGAAGTCGATGGCTACTCAGCCGTTCAGGTCGGTTTTGAAGCTGTTGTTGCTGCTAAGGCAAATTCAGCTGACCGTGGGCATTGCGTGAAGGCTGGAAAAGGTGTGTTTAGGCACCTGCGTGAGCTCAAACTCGAACAAGAGGCGGAACTGAATATCGGTGATGAACTTACTGTTCAGCAGTTTGAGCCCGGTGACCTGATTGATGTTACTGGTACCAGTATCGGTAAAGGCTTTCAGGGGGTTATCAAGCGTCATAACTTTAAGGGTGGCCGTGCCTCCCACGGTTCTCGCTTCCACCGTGCGCCTGGTTCCATCGGTTGTTCGGCAACCCCTTCGCGGGTTTTTAAGAATAAGAAGATGCCGGGTCAGATGGGGAATGAGCGCGTTACTGTACAGCGTCTCCAGGTGGTTCGTGTTGATGCAGATCAGAATCTAATCCTTATTAAAGGTGCGATTCCAGGTTCCAAGAACAATGTCGTTGTTATAAAAGACAGCGTCAAAGCCACCAAGTAATCAGACGGAGTAGTTACGTATGCCAACAATAGCTCTGTATAATATGAATCGTGAAAAAGTTGGGGAAGTTACCCTTGATGAGCAGATTTTTGCTGCTGAAGTTAAAGAGCCCCTGATTCATCAAGCCCTTAAGGTCCAACTGGCCAATCGCCGCGCAGGTACTGTTAAGACTAAGACCCGTGCTGAAGTTTCCGGTGGCGGTAGAAAGCCTTTTAAACAAAAAGGTACTGGTAATGCACGTCAAGGCTGTTCCCGCGCTCCCCAGTATCCTGGTGGTGGAACTGTTTTCGGTCCTCAGCCTAAAACCTATAACTTGGGTATTAACAAGAAAGCTCGTAAGGCAGCACTGCGATCATTGCTTTCTATGCAGCTCAAGAGTGAAAAAATTACTGTTCTTGATCAGCTTGAATTTGAAAAGATTTCAACAAAGGATTTTTCTGGATTTATGAAAAAATTCGATCTTGAGCGGTCTTTGATCATCACCGAGGAACCTTCGACGAACCTTTCACTTTCGTCAAGAAATGTTCCCTATGTTAAGTTGCTCAAGGCTGACGGTTTGAATGTATTTGATGTGCTTAAGTATCAAAACATTGTCATGACCGAGGGTGCTGTGCGACTCGTGGAAGGAGCGCTGCAGTAATGAATATCTATTCAATCATTAAAAAGCCACATGTTACTGAGAAAACATCACTCGGTACTGAGGCCGCAAACACCATCACGTTGGTGGTTGACCGAGATTCAAACAAAATTGAGATCAAGAAAGCTGTTGAGTCGCTCTTCAAGGTCAATGTTACTTCGGTACGCACCGTGAATGTGGCTGGTAAGGTAAAGCGCTTCGGTCGCAATTACGGGAAGCGTCAAAACTGGAAAAAGGCCTATATCACGCTGAAGGAAGGCCAGACCGTCGACTTCTTCGAAGTGTAACGGACTAATCATTACTGAATCGGGGTTCAGGTATGGCAATAAAGAGCTACAAGCCCACATCTGCTGGGCGCAGACATCAAACCTGTTCGACGTTTGAGGAGATTACCTCCACAACGCCGGAGAAGTCCCTGCTGGTCAAGATTAAAAAGACTGGTGGTCGTAACCACTTTGGCCGAGTAACTGCACGCCATCAAGGCGGTGGTCACAAGCAGAAGTATCGTATGATAGATTTTCGTCGTGACAAGCGCGGAATCCCTGCGAAGGTTGCAACGATTGAATATGATCCTAACCGTAGCGCTCGAATCGCTCTTCTTCACTATATTGATGGTGAGAAACGCTACATCCTTGCACCGGTTGATCTGAAAGTAGGAGATACCGTGCTGAGCGGCCCGGAAGCTGATATCAAGCCAGGTAACTGTTTACCTTTGCGCTCGATTCCCTTGGGTACGATTATTCACAATATCGAGCTGAAAATAGGTAAAGGCGCACAACTTGCCCGTAGTGCCGGTACTTTTGCACAGCTCATGTCTAAAGAGGGCAAGTATTCGCAGGTCAAGCTGCCTTCAGGTGAAGTTCGTCTGGTTCTTCAGGACTGCTATGCAACCATTGGTCAGGTTGGCAATATAGACCATGAAAATGTAAGTCTTGGTAAGGCAGGTCGATCACGCTGGTTGGGCAAGCGTCCAAAGGTACGTGGTGTTGCTATGAACCCGGTTGACCACCCACATGGTGGTGGTGAGGGTAGAACTTCTGGTGGTCGCCACCCGGTAACACCGTGGGGTATACCAACCAAGGGTTATAAGACTCGCACCAACAAGACGTCAGACCGCTTTATTGTTAAAAAACGCACGAAATAATCGAATGAGAGGCTAGCTCTATATGGCACGCTCGATAAAAAAAGGCCCTTTTATTGATGGGCATCTGATGAAAAAAGTTGAGACCGAAGGTCCTAACTCTAAAAAAATCATCAAGACCTGGTCACGCCGCTCTACTATTACTCCAGAATTCATTGGAGTGTCTCTGGCGGTACATAACGGCAAGAAATTTATCCCGGTATTTGTTACCGAGAACATGGTCGGTCATAAATTAGGTGAATTTTCGCCTACTAGGACCTTCCATGGCCATGCTGCCGATAAAAAGAGCAAGGTCAAGAAGTAATAAAGGAGTGATCTGAATGGAATCCAGTGCCAAATTAACATTAGCACGCCTGTCTCCGCGTAAGACGCGGACTGTCGCCGATCTGGTTCGGGGCAAGGGTATCCAGCAAGCCCTGAACACCCTGACTTTCTTGCCGAACCCGTCAGCACAGATCCTTCTCAAACTTCTGAAGTCGGCTGTCGCCAATGCCGAACAGAAGGGCGTGAATGATATAGACAAGCTTTTTGTAAAAACGATCTTTGTTGATGGCGGTGCAGTTCTTAAGCGTTTTGTTCCACGCGCAATGGGCCGTGCTAGCAAGATCCGCAAGCCGACAAGCCACATTTCAGTGGTTTTGTCTGACACGAAAACGAGATAGGCCGGAGGTGCAGTCTTGGGACAGAAAGTAAATCCGATAGGTTTCAGACTTGGCGTCATCAAGACCTGGGACTCAAAGTGGTACGCTGAGGCTGATTATGCCAAGAATCTCCACGAGGACCTGAAGATACGCAAGTTTTTGAAAAAACGTCTGTATAGTGCAGGTATCTCAAAGATTGAAATTGAGCGTGCTGCAAACAAGACTAAGATCAATATTCATGCTGCACGTCCAGGCCTGATTATTGGTAAGAAGGGCGCTGAAGTTGAGCTGCTCAAAAAAGATCTGGCCTCTATTACCTCAAAGGAAGTTTTTATTAATATCAACGAGGTTCGTAAGCCAGAGCTTGATGCTCAACTTGTAGCAGAAAATGTGGCATTACAGCTTGAGCGACGGATAGCATTTCGTCGCGCAATGAAGAAGAGTGTAACCTCTTCGCTCAAGTTTGGTGCTAAAGGTATTCGTATCACCTGTTCAGGTCGTTTGGGTGGTGCCGAAATGTCACGTACCGAGTGGTATCGTGAAGGCAGGGTACCGCTGCATACCTTGCGTGCTGATATCGATTACGGATTTGCCGAGGCCATGACCACCTATGGTATCATTGGGGTAAAGGTCCTGATCTTCAAGGGTGAAGTCCTGCCAGGACAATAAGTTTCAGGAGCAAGTCACATGTTAATGCCGAAAAGGGTTAAGCATAGAAAGCAGATGAAAGGGCGGATGACAGGCGCTGCCTGCCGCCAGATCGAGATCTCATACGGTGAGTTTGCTTTGCAGGCCACTGAATGTGGTTGGGTTGACTCACGTCAGATTGAAGCTGCACGTATTGCCATGACCCGTTATATCAAACGGGGCGGTAAAATCTGGATTCGTATGTTTCCTGATAAGCCGTTGACAGCAAAGCCTGCTGAAACCCGGATGGGTAAAGGTAAAGGTTCACCTGATTCATGGGTTTGTGTGGTAAAGCCCGGCATGGTGCTGTATGAGATGGAAGGGGTTACTGAAGAAATCGCACGCGAGGCCTTCAGGTTGGCAGCTCATAAGTTGCCTATATCCACCAAGTTCATTACCAGAGGTACCCAAAATGAAGGCTAATGATATTCGTAAAATGGCTGAGGCTGAATTGAAGCAGAAGCGTCAAGAATTAACGCAGGAGCTCTTCAACCTTAAGTTTCAACTGAACACAGGGCGCCTTGAGAATACTGGAAAGCTTGGCGCGATCCGTAAAGATATCGCACGGATCAATACCATCCTTACAGAAAGCAGGGGTTAGGACTGTCATGGGTGAGCTTGGACACAGACGTACTCAGACCGGCGTTGTAGTAAGTGACAAAATGGAAAAGACAGTTGTTGTTAGAGTCGATCGCCTTGTAAAACATCCGCTTTATAATAAATATATCAAGCGGAGTGTTAAATATAAGGTTCATGATGAGAAGAACAGCTGTAAGGCAGGGGACAAGGTGCAGATTGTTGAGTGCCGTCCATTAAGCAAAGACAAACGCTGGGCCCTGCGCCAGATTCTTGAGAGCGCTGCGTAGCAGCCCCCCAGAGAGGATACGAGCATGATTCAGATGCAAACTATACTTGACGTAGCCGATAACTCTGGTGCAAAGAAACTATTTTGCATCAAGGTACTTGGCGGGTCTAAGCGTAAATATGCAGGAGTTGGTGACATTGTCGTCTGCTCAGTGCGTGAAGCGCTACCGAATTCCAAGGTAAAAAAAGGTGATGTGGTCAAAGCGGTAATTGTCCGTACCGCCAAAGAACTTGGACGCCCTGATGGTTCCTACATACGTTTTGATAACAACTCAGGTGTTGTCATAAACAATGCAAAGGAGCCAGTAGGTACCCGTATCTTTGGTCCTGTTGCTCGGGAACTACGGGCCAAGAAGTTTATGAAGATCATCTCCCTTGCACCGGAAGTACTTTAACGCATAATTGGAGAAACACTGATGCAAACGAAAAAATATCACGTAGCCAAAGGTGATACGGTAATGGTCATAGCCGGTAAAGAAAAGGCAAAGACCGGTAAAGTGCTGCAGGTACTCCCTAAAAAGGACGCCGTTATCGTAGAAGGCCTTAATATGGTGAAGCGTCATGTACGTGCCCGCGGTAATGAGCCTGGTGGCATTACTGAAAAAGAAGCTGCTCTGCATGTGTCCAATGTACAGCTCTACTGTACCAAGTGTGTCAAGCCCGTTCGTACCAAAGTTACGGTACTTGAAAACGGTGATAAACAACGCACCTGCATCAAGTGTGACAGCTCTCTGGAGAATTAATCAGGAGGAATCCAGGCCATGGCCAGATTAAAAGAAGTATATCAGAATGAAGTAGTGCAAAAACTGCGCACTGAGTTCAATTATAAAAATATTATGGAAGTCCCCAAAATTGAGAAGGTTGTTATCAATATGGGGCTGGGCGAAGCGATCCAGAATGTTAAAATTCTTGATTCAGCTGTAGCTGAGGTAGGGAAGATTACTGGTCAGAAGGCTGTAATTACCAAGGCAAAAAAATCGATAGCCAGTTTTAAGCTGCGTGAAGGTATGCCAATCGGTTGTATGGTAACTCTGCGCCGTGATCGTATGTATGAATTTCTTGATCGCCTGATGAACGTTTCACTCGCTCGGGTTCGTGACTTCAAAGGTGTTTCAGGTAAGGCTTTTGATGGGCAGGGTAATTATACGCTGGGGATTAAAGAACAGCTGATATTCCCTGAAATCAACTATGATGAAATTGACAAAATCAAGGGGTTGAACGTTACTATTGTGACTTCAGCTAAAAATGATGAAGAAGGCAAGGCCCTGCTTAAGCATATGGGCATGCCGTTCAGGAACTAGTGGGAGGTTTCCGTGGCAAAAGTCTCGATGATCAACAAGTCGCAGCGCACGCCTAAGTTCAAGGTTCGTCAGCATAACCGCTGCCCGGTCTGCGGACGTCCCAAGGCTTATTATCGCAAGTTTCAGATGTGCCGTATCTGCCTGCGTAAATATGCTTCCGCCGGACAGATTCCCGGCGTTATCAAGTCCAGCTGGTAATGCTGCATAACCTCAGAGGAGTGCGTCTCGATGTCAATGACTGATCCTATCGCCGATATGCTGACCAGAATTCGTAATGCGAATATGGTTAAGCTTCAAAAGGTCGATATCCCTTCTTCAAATGTCAAGGTGAATATCGCCCAGGTGTTGAAGCAAGAAGGGTACATCAAAAATTATAAGGTTATCGCTGATAATCGTCAGGGAGTCCTGCGGGTCTATCTGAAGTTCATCGACGAAAAAGATCCCGTGATCAATGAGATTACCCGGATTAGTAAGCCAGGTAGCCGGACCTATGTTGACTCTGAGTCAATTCCTACCATCAAAAATGGTTTAGGTATTGCAATTTTGTCAACCTCAAAGGGCATCATGACTGATGTATCAGCCCGTCAGGCCGGTATCGGTGGCGAGCTGCTCTGCACTGTCTGGTAAGTAGTCAGTCCCAGTTCTAAAGGAGTCACACAATGTCACGAATCGGGAAATTGCCGATTGAAGTTCCTAAAGGGGTCGCAGTGACCTTTGCTGATTCAGTCCTGACCATCAAAGGTCCCAAGGGTGAGTTGTCCCGTACGATTATGTCAGAAGTTTCCGTTGCTGTTGAAGACGGTAAAATCTGTGTTAATCGCCCTGACGATGCTATTAAGTCTCGTTCAGCTCATGGCCTTACCCGGACTTTGGTAAACAACATGGTTGTCGGTGTGACTACTGGCTACCAGACTGATCTCGAGATCAACGGTGTTGGTTATCGTGCTGAAGTTAAAGGATCTGAATTGGTGCTGAGTCTTGGCTATTCTCATCCAGTTGTCTTTCCGCTTCCGACCGGTATTACTGTTGAAGTTGATAAAATGACAAAGCTGGCTGTTAAAGGCATTGATAAGGAACTGGTTGGTCAAACTGCTGCCAAAATACGTTCCTTCCGTGGTCCTGAACCTTATAAAGGCAAAGGTATCAAATATGCCACTGAGACCATTCTTCGTAAGGCTGGTAAGACTGGTAAAAAATAGGAACCTGTAACAGGGTAAGGAGCAGATCCGTGGGAAAGACATCACAAAAAACTATTACGCGCCTCAAGCGCCAGGTTAGAGTACGCAAAAAAGTTACTGGTACTGCTGAACGACCACGTTTAAATGTTTTTAGAAGCGCAAATCATATTTATGCACAACTTATTGATGATGTGCGGGGTGTGACATTGGGTGCTGCATCAACCTGTTCCGAAGGTGTTGCTCAATCTGGTGTTCATACAGGAAATAAATCTTCAGCAGCAGCTGTTGGTGCTGCAATTGCAAAGGTTGCCTTGCAAAAAGATATTCGCTCCGTCGTGTTTGACCGCAACGGATTTCTTTATCATGGCCGTATACAGGCTCTTGCAGATGCGGCTCGGGAAGCCGGTCTTGATTTCTAAGTTTTCACTCTCCCAGGGAGGTTTGTAGTGAGCAGGATTAACGCAAACGATTTAAACCTGACAGACAGGGTTGTACACATCAGCCGTGTTGCAAAGGTTGTAAAGGGTGGCCGTCGCTTTAGTTTCTCTGCACTTGTCGTCGTTGGTGATGCCAGTGGGCATGTCGGCTATGGACTTGGCAAAGCAAATGAAGTGCCTGAAGCGATCCGTAAGGGTGTAGAGCAGGCTAAAAAGAACTTGATTAAAGTTCCGGTTAATCAAAACCAGTCCATTCCGTATGAAATTATTGGGCGATTCGGAGCTGGTCGGATTCTTATGAAGCCAGCTTCGCCAGGTACAGGCGTTATTGCAGGTGGCGCTTCCCGTGCGATTTTTGAAGCTGCCGGAATTAGCAATATTCTTTCCAAGTGCCTCGGGTCAAATAACCCACACAATGTCGTTAAGGCTGCTTTTGAAGGTCTGCGTCTGCTTAAGACCCCTGAAGAGCTTATAGCACGTCGTGGTCTGGCTGAATAAACAGACGTAAGACTCCCTGACGAAGGAATTGATACCATGAGTAACATGCTGGAAATAACCCTGGTTAAAAGTACTATTGGTGCTACGGAGAAGCAGTGTGCGGTTGTACGTGGCCTTGGTCTGCGTCGCCTGCACCAGACGGTTTCCTTGCAGGATACTCCTGAAACACGCGGGATGATCAACAAGATAAACCATATGTTGAAGGTTAAGTAAAGGATGGAGACCTCCATGGAACTGAACAGCTTACGCCCCGCTCTGGGGTCTACTAAAAATAGAAAACGTATCGGACGTGGCATTGGCTCTGGTCACGGTAAGACTGCAACTAAAGGTCATAAAGGCCAGAAGGCCCGTTCCGGCGGTAGCATTAAGCCTGGTTTTGAAGGCGGACAGATGCCCCTTCAACGTCGTTTACCTAAACGTGGTTTTCGGCCGCTTGATCGGAATGAGTATGTTTTAATTAATCTTCAACAACTGGATGTTTTTGAAGCAGGTAGTTGCGTTGATCGCGAAGCCATGAACGCTAAAGGTCTGCTTAAAAAATCAAATCTTCCAGTTAAGGTTCTTGCTAATGGAGATATTACTAAGGCCTTGACCATAAAAGCGGATAAATTTAGTAAGTCAGCAATTGAAAAAATCCAAGCAGTTGGTGGTAAAATTGAGGGTGCCAGCGCGTGCTAGAAGCATTCCAGAACATCTTCCGTATTCCAGAACTTAAGAAGCGGGTGCTGTTCACGCTGGGTATGTTGGCAGTCTATCGGGTCGGGTGTCACATACCGACACCTGGTATTGACTCAGTAGCCCTGTCTCATTTTTTTAAACAGGCTCAAGGAACTCTCCTGGGCCTGTTTGATATGTTTTCCGGTGGTGCGCTAGAGAGAATGTCTC
>NZ_JAOTRZ010000349.1 GCF_030247655.1 Trichlorobacter sp.
TGATGATCCCTATGATGGTGGCTGGCTGCTTGAACTTGAACTGGAAGACCGGGATGAATTGAAGGCATTGATGTCAGCTGATGATTATGCTGATTATGTTGAAGACAAGGAAGTGTAAAACAGCTTCTTTATGTGATATAAGAAGGGCGGGATGGAAATCCCGCCCTTCTGCATTTCAAGGGTGCTAGTAGATTGTTGTGAGGTGCTGTAGTGAAGAAGATACTGGTGTTTTTTTTAATATGTAGTTTAGGAGCCGTTACCTGTCTTCAGGCTGAAACGGTACAGCTTACCATGGCCGATGCCGTTAAAATGGCTGTAGAGAGGAATCTTGATCTGCGGGTAGAGCTCTATAACCCTGCCCAGCAGGAGGCTGAATATCAGAAAAGCCGGGGGATCTATAATCCTGTCCTTACTCTGCAGGCAAACTATAACGATACAACCACGTACTCCGGCAACTTGGCCTCAGGGAAATACTGGAATCAGAATACCCAGTTGAATGCCGGTATCAGCCAGTTGCTGGCGACCGGGGGGACTGCATCGCTGGGTTTTAACAATAGCTATTTGTCCTCTGATATCGCTTCGACCTCAAGTGGTTTGTCTACATACTGGCAATCAAATCTGGGCCTGACCCTGAGTCAGCCTCTGCTCAAGAACTTTGGTCGTGAACCGACAGAATTGGCCATTGATACAGCAAAATTGACCAAAGACGTATCTCTGGAAAAGCTGAGTGCCAAGCTGATCAGTGTGGTGGCACAGGTCCGGACTGAATACTATAAACTCTACAGTTTACGGGAGGAACTGGGGGTCAGAAAGGTCTCACTTGATCTGGCTCGTCGGGTGTTGCGTGAGACCCAGGCCAGGGTCAAAGCAGGTGTCATGCCAGCCATGGAAACACTGAATGCTGAGTTCGGGGTGGCCGGTCGTGAAAAAGAGGTTATTGACGCTGAACGGGCGCTGCAGGATCAGGTTGATCTGCTGGTACAGTTGCTCCAGCTTCCGCAGGGACAACTGGTTGAAACGGTTGAGGTGCCGTCAAAGGAACGTTACGAGGTGTCAGAACAGGCAGAAATCAAGCGGGCACTTGCTAACCGCCCCGAGTTGAAGGAGCTGAAACGTAATCTTGAACTGCTTGAGTTGCAAGCCAGGGTCTCCGGCAATAGAACCCGTCCTGATCTGCTGCTTACAGCCTCTGCTGCGACTGCCGGTCTTGGTGATACCTATCCGCGGGATATGGATCGCCTCTCTTCTGGTAACTACCCAGCCTGGGGAGTAGGGCTGACCTTCAGCTATCCGCTGGGAAACCGGGCAGCTGAAAATGAGTATCGCAAGAACCGTTTGAAGCTTGATCAGTCCGTCTTGCAAATCAGGAATCAGGAAGAACTGATCGCCAACGATGTCCGCTCTGCGGTACGGGCAATTGAGGCTAACTACAAGCAACTTGAGGTGGCAGACAGAGGCCGGGCCTTTGCTGAAGAACGGCTACGGGCCTTTGCGCGTAAGGCAGAGGTAGGATTTGCAACCACAAAGGATGTTCTTGATGTTGAAAATGATCTTGCCACTGCCAAAAATAACCAGATTAAGGCACAGGTTGCCTATGCCAACGCCATTACTCAACTCTGGAAGGCAACCGGAGAGGTCCTTGCCAAAGAGCAGGTGCGGCTGGTTACCCTTGATCCTGATGCACTATATAAGGGTTTGAATTGATGCTGAGAATCGGACGGATTGACTACGCAAACTGCACCCCACTGTTTATGCAGTTGGAAAAAACACTGTCCGGCGAGACAACCACCAC
>NZ_JAOTRZ010000350.1 GCF_030247655.1 Trichlorobacter sp.
ATACTTTTGTTGCAGCAGTTGATTCAGTCGATCAGTGTAGCGTTGTCGATGTTCCATTAACCTGATGCCGGCTGTTGCCAATTGCTCAGTCCAGAGATCCAGCACTTCCTGTTGATTGGTCTTAAGCAGGGCATTACGTTGCTTAAGAATGCGGTAGTAACTGTGATAATCCTGCAGAAAACCTGCATCGCTGGCATACAGTGATCGATCAAGATAACGTCGCCTGGTTTCCGGCCCCAACTTAACCATGGCGGTATCATCAGGTGAAAAAATAACAACAGCCAGTTTACCATGCAGATCAGCTGCCCGTTGTATTGCCTTGTTATCAATCGTTACCCGGCGGGTTGTATGTTCAAGCTGTAGCGAAATATCACTTTCAACGCCGACTGTCAGCACTAAACCCCGTACAGACGCTGTCTTGCAGCCATGACAAATAAGATCCGGTACCTTGGCTGAACGGAAGGGCCGCGCATTTCCCAGTAGGTACAAGGACTCTAAGAAATTTGTCTTTCCCTGACCGTTACGACCATACAGGACCGTGAGATGCCTTGCAGGTTGAATGCAGGTTGTTTGTATATTTCGGTATTGCTCAAGCCATACCTGTTTCAAAAACACGTTAAAACTAGAGCCTCATTGGCATAATAACCGCTAACAGTTCGTCATCTGATTCAGGTGTCACAATTGAAGGGGATAGTTCATTTTTAAATTTCATCAACACATACTGACTTTCAGAAACCATTAAAACATCCAGTAGATAACGGGCATTAAAACGTACTGAGAATGGGGTACCATCATACTGAACATCAAGTTCTTCCATGGCATCGCCCAGTTCCGGATTGCTTGATGATATTTTGACCCCGTTTCCTTCAATCTCCAACATAATCCCCTTAAATTTTTCGCTGGACAAAATAGCCATCCGCCGAACTGCGTGGATCAACTCTTCTCTGGGCGCCTTGACAATCTGATCGTTGGCCGCTGGAATTACCCGCGTGTAATCAGGAAATTCTCCATCAACCAAGCGCATAACCAGCGTAGTATCACCTTTTTTCAACACAGCACTGCTATCAACAAAGCCGAACTGCAGTAGTCCATCACCTTCATCAGTGATCTTTTTTATTTCGTAAATACCTTTTTTAGGAAGTATAACTCCCTTTAATAGTTCTGGATTTGCACTGCCGCTGAATACACCTGAAGCTATTGAAAGTCTGTGTCCATCAGTTGCAACCATCTTTAAAACCTGGCCGTTTTCTGTTGGCTCAACCCTGGTGAAAATTCCGTTAAGATTGTATTTTGTTTCATCATTACAAATGGCGTAAGAAGTTTTTTCAATCATTTTTCTTAGCAGTGACGCTTCAAGTTCAAGTAGTTGTGCGTCTTTTACTGAGGCTACGGCAGGAAATTCATCTGAAGGTAATCCAACGATATTAAAACGTACTTTGCCGCAAGTTATTTCTACCCAGTCATTTTCTTTTGAAATAAAGGTGATTTCCTGATTTGGAAGCTCTTTTACAATTTCGTACAGTTTTTTTGCACCAACCGTAATTTTACCATCTGTTTCAACTTTAGCTGGATAGGTACCTTTGAGACCAACTTCAAGATCCGTTGCAACTATCTCAAGTGAATCGCCTTGTGCTTCGATTAAGATATTCGAGAGAATCGGCATTGAGGTTCTTTTTTCCACAATTCCTTGTACTTTTTGCAATGCCTTTAGAAAGGTGTCTCTGTCTATTTTAAAGTTCATGTTAGACTCCTTCGTTTTCTAGGTAGTTCATTTAATAGTATTTAAA
>NZ_JAOTRZ010000065.1 GCF_030247655.1 Trichlorobacter sp.
CTGGAAAGCAGTAACAGCACACTGAATGTCTACCGGCTCTCCAGCGATCTGACCATGTGTATTCACGCACTTCTGCAGGGAGAGGCACGGTATCGCGCCCAAGACCTCTCGCTGATTGATATCAAGGCATTGCTTGACCGGGTAAAGAACGAGCAGATGAACTGCTGTCTGCGCATTTATACCCAGGAACGCTCTGCCATGATCTTTTACAAGGAAGGCAATCCACTGGGCTTTTTTCATGACGGTTCTCAGGAAATCGAAATATCACCCGGGGACTCCCAACAACTTACTCAGGATCCTGCAGCCAAGCTTGACATGTATAGCACGGTTAGTGCCGATGAACTGATGGCTCACGACCTTCTGGATATCATCAATGTTACCAATGTATGGAAAACAGCAGTCAACCGCAATCAAAGCAAGACAGCCGATTCCTGACAAAATCGTCATAAATTGGCACTAAAAAGCCCTGTCACAACTCCGTGGCAGGGCTTTTTAGTGCCAACAAAAACAAACGAGAACAGGATCCCGAATGCTGTTACAGGGTCTACTTCAACTCAAAATCCAGCAACTCATCCTCACTAAAATCAAGCCCACCAACTGTTTTCCCTTCAGAAGCATCATGCAACCGGGCAGAAACATCACGATAGGCTGGATCAAGCTGTTCCACCTCTCCCAACAACATCCAGGCCTCTTCACTCTTGCCTAAAGCGGTATAGGTCAATGCCAGTTCATACTTCAAGGCGCAGCTATCCTCCGGGGTTAGTGCTGGCGAAGCAAGCAATGCGCGCAAAGCACTTTCAGCAAGTTGCAACTCTCCCTTATCACGCAGACAAGCGCCCTGCAAAATCAGGCAACTCACCCGACGCTCCGGATCTTCTGCCGCCTGGCGCAAGGCGTTAATCGCCTCGTCATACAGACCCATTTCATAAAACGCCAACCCCAGGTCATACTGAGACTGAGCATCTCCGTTATCCATCCCTTCACCAAAACGGACCTTACCTGGCTGGGTCTTTATAGTATCAAAGATATCATTAACCGTTTCAAACCAGGTATCCGCAGGTGCCGGTGCAGAGCCGCCAAGATCATCGTCAAGCTCAACCTCAATCTCATAGAAATCAGTATCCTGTGAAACACTGGTATCAACAAAATCGCTGACATCCAATTCGCGTGGCCCGGTTTCAGAAAGGGGTTCGACGACAACCTCTTCAGAAAGACCGGGCACTAGTGGTTCAAGCTCTATTTCAGGCTCCGACTGCGGTTCATCTGAGACCGGTTCAGGCATTACACTTTGGACAGCAACGGCAGCCTGACCTCCCAGTCCGGCAAGCGAGCCGATTTTAGCTGCAAATGAAGCCGCCTCTTCACTGTTGCCTGCCGCTTCACAGACCCGTGCGCACCCCTTCAGGATGCGGATATTGATCGGGACCAGATCATTCAGCGTCAAATAGAACTCTCGTAGCGTTCCTGCTGCACCGCCTGCCAGAAAAAGCTGTTCACTTTCATCCAACAGCACTAAGGCCGCAGCTGAATCCTGCTCCTCAAGCAGACAACGGATCAATTGTTCACGGGGAAATAATTCAGAGGGAAAAAACTTGATATAATGCTGGCAGACCGTTTTAAGACGACTGCTATTACCAAGCACACGGTAGGCCAGCACCAGCAGACGCCAGGCCGGCAACCGCTGAGGATCGGCTTTAATCAGGTTTTGAAGCAGGGCTGCTGCCTGTTCTGCGCTGCCGTCATTAATTTTTTGTTCGATCACAGAACAGGTAAAGTCAGACTGCTCAGGAAAAAGCTGGGAGATCCGTTCTGCGAGACGGCCAAAAGTAGCATCATCGCGACGTTCTACCAACAGCAGCCCCAGCGCCCTGAATGCATCCTGTGACTCTTCCAGTTTACCTTGCTGAAACAGCACCTCAGCGTATTTCAATTTTATGTTTGGATTATTGGCATCAATCCGCTGCATCGCCTCAAGGGCCTTCAGCGCCTCGGTATAATTCTGCAAAGTCTCATAGTGATCGTAAGCCCGCTTGTATTCGGCAAGCGCATTGGCAGAGAGGCCATGCTTCTCATTCAGTGACGCCAACGTAAGTGCAACGCCAATATCATCAGGAAACAGTTTTTCAATCTGTTTATACACAGCAATCGCCTTCAGATAAAAGCCGTTTGCCGTCAGATTTCTACCAATGGTTTCAAGTTCTTTACGAGCATCATCAATACGCTTGGATTTGGCGAGCAACTCAGCAAGACGTTGCCTGACCCGCAGATCACCGGGATCCACCGACAACGCATCCTGAAAACAGGAAATAGCCTTATCAGTCTGACCTTTCTGCAGCATTTTCTGGGCATCAGTAAGCAGTTTATCTTTTTTACTCAACGAATATACCTCAAAGCAACAATCCGTATAGAATAACCATAATTATGTAAACATAGTGTATACCTTACCCACTGTCAAGCCGTACATCGCTAATTTTACAAACAGTTACGCCAAAATCAACATTCCGATAATCCTTTGACAGCGACCGCCAAATACAGTACCTATTAAAGACGCTTTACGACACTCCATTACAATTGATGAAGCGAGAGAGTACCAATGCTGATCTTGCCGCGCTCAAATCCACTTTACGAAAACCTGTTAGTTCAAAAGATCAATCTGCCGGACGCCATGAAAAAAATGGGAGCGGGTGGTTTTACCGGCTATCTTGGCTACGGCTCAAACAGCTCGGAAGGCTACTTTATTTTTATTAAGGGTGCCCTGATCAGTGCCCTGATGCTGGAGGGAAATAAACGTAAAAGCGGTTTTGAGGCATTTACCAGCCTGTTTACCCATGCCCTTCTCGAGGGTGGTGCCATCAACGTCTACCGCATGACCGTCGATCTTGCAGTATGCACCCAGGCCCTGCTCCATGGCACAGTTATACTCAAACCTGAGCAGGTCAGTACTATTGATCTTAAAGTCGTTTTTGCCCAGATGAAACTTCAAATGCTAATGGCACTGCTTTATTTTCAACAGCTGAGCGCAGTGCCATGATCTTTTACAAGGATGGAGCACCAATCGGTTTTTACCACGATGCGGCACAACAGATAGAAACATCTCCAGCGGAATCGCAGCGAGTTGCTGCTCTACCTGGGGCTCGTATCGAAATCCGCAGTACTCCGTCTGCTGATGAATTGCTACACCATAACTTTCTTGAAACACTCAATATTGATCGACTCTGGCAGGCTTCCGTCAGCCGACATGCTGCCAGCCAACCTCAAACAGCACCAAAAGCAGAACCGGAACCCAAACCAGTACCCACAGCTGTTAACGCTCCTGCCCCGGAACCTGAGCAAGTTCAAAACAGCGCAGACCATGAAGCTCAACTGCTTGAGCTCGTTGACGACCTACAGGAAATAGCCAAGGCCTATCTAGGGCGTCAGGGATCCGATCTGGTGGACAACCTGATTGATCTGGTGGGAGGTAAAACCGCCTTGCTTGACAGCCAAAAGGTCACTGCCTTCCTTGCTGCAATGACAGCACAGTCATCTGACATCGATCCTGATGCAAAAATTGAAGAAATGATTGATCTTATGCGTTCCGAGATAGCCGGACGCCTTTCAGTCTAGGTATATAGATGCAACTGTCTCTTTCAAAATGTACCGTTATTTTGGTTGAACCCCAGTTTCCCGGCAACATCGGCATGGTTTGCCGTGCCATGAAAAACATGGGGCTTTCCCGTTTGCGTCTGGTAGCTGGCTGCGACCACCTGCATCCCGAAGCGTTCAAATTTGCCGTCTCTGCCAAGGATCTGCTGGAGCAAGCCGAGCTGTTTAACAGCCTGCCCGAAGCCTTGGCAGATATCAGCGTTTCCATAGCAACAACGCGCCGTAGCGGGAAATACCGCCAAGATCTACTCAGCCCTCCCCAAGCAGCCCAGGCACTACTACAGGCACCTGGTTCTGCAGCGTTGGTTTTTGGGCGGGAAGACCACGGACTTTCAACAACAGATCTTTCTCTCTGCACCCTACAGGCAACCATCCCCTCAAGCTCAGAATATGGCTCCCTCAACCTCTTTCAGGCAGCCCTTATCTTCTGTTATGAGCTGTTTGGCGCTGCTTCTGCAGTAACAGAAGACACTGCACAGCGAACCGTGGCACCATCCGGCGAATTGGAACCTCTTTTTTCCCACCTGGAAAGCACCCTACTGCGAATTGGACACCTGAATCCCCAAAATCCTGACCATATCATGCGCTCACTGCGCCGAATTTTCTTCAGGTCGGGACTTGACAGCCGTGAGGTGGCCATCCTGCGCGGCATGCTATCACAGATTGACTGGGCTGCGGGAAACTTCAGCGACCGCAAAAAGACACCATGACACCTACCTTCATCGGCCTGATTGCCGGGTTACTCACCAGCATTGCTTCCCTGCCGCAGGTTGTAAAAACATGGCGCAGTCGCCATGCACACGACCTTTCCATATGGCAGCCACTGCTGTTATCGTTCGGAGTTGCATTGTGGCTGATCTACGGTATGCTTATTGGTGATACACCTTTAATCTTGGCCAACATCACACCATTGGTCTGCAACCTGCTGTTAACAGCGATGAAGATAAAGTTTTCCGGCAATGACAACACACACAACGAGGAGGCACCTGTATGAAACGGATTTCAATGCATCTGCTTGGTCTGGTACTTATCTCTATGCTTTCAGGCTGTGGTTACAACACCATGCAGGCCAATGAAGAAGCAGTCATCGCTGCCTGGGGCAACGTAGAATCCTCCTACCAGCGCCGCAACGACCTGATTCCCAATCTGGTCGAGGTGGTAAAGGGCTATGCCAAGCATGAGGCAGACACGCTCAAGGCGGTTACCGAGGCCAGGGCAAAAGTGGGCAGCATGCAGCTGAGTAAAGAAGTCATCAACGACCCTGCTGCCCTGACCAAATTCCAGCAGAATCAGGGTGAACTTTCCTCTGCACTTTCACGACTAATGGTAGTGGTAGAGAAATATCCGGACCTCAAGGCAAACCAGAACTTCCTTGACCTGCAGAAACAGCTGGAGGGGACTGAAAACAGAATTAATGTAGCACGGGAGCGCTACAACAAATCTGTCCAGGTATTTAACACCAGTATCCGAACCTTTCCCAACAGTATGACCAACTCAATGCTTTTGCACCTGAAGCGCAAGGAACCGTTTAAGGCTGAAGAAGGTGCCAAGGCAGTCCCCAAGGTAAAATTTTAACTGATTCCACACGAGGCCCTTATGCGTTTTTACGCCTACAAACTGCTACTGCTGTTCATCATACTACTTACCAGCCTGACGCAAACTGCTGCTGCCCTTGAAGCTCCGCCTCTTAAAGGCAGAATCAATGATTATGCCGGGATGTTGTCACCAACAGCCGCCCGTTCACTTGAACAAAAACTGGCGGCCTTTGAGAGGGAAACCACCAATCAGGTCGTGCTACTGACGATTCCGTCACTGGAGGGTGATGTTATCGAGAGCTTTGCAATACGGGTAGCCGATGCCTGGAAGATCGGTCAAAAGGATAAAAGTAACGGCGTCATTTTGATTCTGGCCAAGAAGGAACGCAAGATCAGAATTGAGGTTGGCACCGGGCTACAGGGTGTCCTGCCTGATATAACTGCCGGTCAGATTATTCGCAATGTGATTGCCCCAGGCCTTCGGTCCGGAAACCCGGATCAGGCAGTCAGCGCCGGACTTGGTGCAATTATTGATGCCACCAAGGGTGAGTTCAAGGCAACACCCACAGATAAAAAAGCCACTAGAAAGAAAAAGAGCAGTGGCTACGGCCTCTTTATTGTGCTGTTGCTGGCAGGTATCGTCATAACTGCTGTGGCTGGTTCATCCTCACGTACAGCCGGTGTGCTGGCTGGTGGTGTCAGCCTGCCGGTTGCTGCCGGTATTGGACTGGGGGCGGTGCTCTGGAAACTTGGCATCCTGGCACTTCTGGGTGGAGCAGCCGGACTTTTGATCAGCCTGCTTATGCGGCTTTTTAATGCCGGTGGTGGTGGTGGCGGATACGGTGGGGGCTGGGGTGGACCAACCATTTTCTACGGTGGCGGCGGAGGCGGATCATCATCCAGCGATGACAGCTTCTCAGGCGGAGGCGGAGACTTTGACGGAGGTGGTTCTTCAGATGATTGGTAATTTGCACTGCCTAGATTTTCTGGTATGCTGACCGCTATTCTAAACAAAGGACCAAAACTGTGCGTTTGATCTTATTAACCCTTTTCTGCTTTTCTTTAACGATTACTGCAGTAGTCGCGGCAGCCGGACCTAAACCTGCCGACGGTGAGCGCTTGCTGCTGATTCGAGCCGTAGGTGGCACCACTTCAGAAAAAGAACTGGCTGCACAGGCTGGAATCTATGACAGCATGGTGGAATATCTGACTGACCGCGGCTACCGGGTCGTTGATCGGGCAGCAGCGGAAAAGGCAGCCATACAGATTGCGGCAACCCATGAGATTGACCCGGTTCTGAACAAGGCTGCATCCTATGGTCTCACCTTTTTGGCTGAATACACAATCCATTTCAAAACTTCCACCATTGTAAAGGACCCGGAAAAAGGGATCGGCGCTCTGGTCAGGGTCAGTGCCAAAATTATTGACAACACCGGTGCGCGGATCATTTCCGCCAAGGTGGCTGAGGCATCATCTGGTGGGCATACGACTGAAGATGCCATTGACAAGGCAGCCAGAAACGCGGGTAAAAAATTAACAGAACTATTATCCAAAGGACTTGAACAGCATGTTACCCAGAACGGTAACGAAGGACGCACGGTCACCATGGTATTTGAAGGGAGCGAAGCACTGACTGAACGTCTTGTCCTGCTGCTGGAAAAAAGCACACTTGTTGCTGCAGTGAAAGAAGTTGAAGCAGGAGGCGGCAAAGCTACGTTAGAAATCATATGCAAAACAAGACGTGACCAGATTGAACGGGAGCTACTCAAACTTGCCTCCCAACAGAAAATTCAGCTTCAGAAAATCAGATCAGAAGGTAACCGCAGCACTTGGAAAATCAAATAGGAGGGACACACGTATGAAACGAATTCTGGTATTGGCACTCGGTTTGATGCTTATCAGCGTAAGCGCAGCATTTGCTGCAACAGTAACCGCCACAGGAGAAGGCCCGGCAAAGGATGTGGCATTGGCAACAGCCATGCGTCGTGCCGTTGAGCAAGGGGTCGGCACCTTTATCAAGTCAGACTCCACTGTCGTTGACTCTGCCCTGATTGATGACAAGATCCTCTCCCACAGCAAGGGATATGTCACCAGCTACAAGATCATCAAGGAAGAAAAAAATGCGGATGGTGTTGTTATCACCATCACCGCCAATGTTGATAACAAGCTGATCAAGGGCGACATCGATGCCCTTACCATCCTGCGCAAAAATGCTGTGGTGGGTAACCCACGCATCCTGGTGGCCTTCAGCAACAAATCCAAGGACAAGGTCTTTAAGGACAAAGAGTTCACTGAAGAGATCTATAACGGTATTGTTGAATCCCTGACCGACAAACAGTTCCGGGTGGTTGACAAGGCCTCTGCCGAGCGTTTTTCCATGCAACAGGCAGAAACCCATGAAATTGATGTGGACCTTAATAAGGCAGCCGCCTATGGCCTCAAGTTCCACGCCGAATACACTCTCTTTTACAATGTCAGTGGTGTGGTCCGTGAAGGCGCCATCGGCAAAAGTGTACTGGTAAACGTCAAGACACAACTGATTGACAATACCCGCTCTCAGGTTATTACCAGCAAAAAGGTTGAGCAGGCCGGCATGGGCCAGACTGTAGAGCAGGCCCTTGAAAAAGCCGCCCGTGAAGGGGGCAAGAAGATTGTCAATCCGATGATTGATGTCCTGCAAAAACACTGGATGGACCAGCAACAGAACGGCGCCATGTACACCATCATCATTGATGGCGTTGATGACCCTGAACAGATCGCTCAATTTACGGAAATGTTTGAAAAGTTCCCCTTGGCAACCGGCGCAAAAGAGGTTGAGTCCGGTGGTGGCAAGACCACCTTTGAAGCCACCTACAAAGGCAAGCGTGACCAGCTTGATCGCGACGTTATCCGCATTGCCAAGGAGCTGGGCTGGAGCATGAAAAAGATCCGCGCAGAAGGCGCCAGAAGCACCTGGAAAAAGCAGTAGGGGGAGATCATGAAAAGGATCATTATACTTGCACTGACCGCCCTCCTGGCACTAAGCAGCCTTGCCGGTGCAGATCAGTTTACCGCAACCGGTCGTGGTATGTCTGAAGATGCTGCAGTGGTAAGCGGCCTGAATAGTGCCATTGATATGGCGGTAAAACAGATTCTTGACGAGGACACCGTCAAGAAGAACAAGCAAAAAATCGCTGGCGCCCTGAAAGGCAAGACCAGGAAACTGGCCCGACTGGTACAAAAAGGGGAACCTGAGTTCACCGGCGCGGGGTACGAACTGCAATTAACCGCAGACGTAAATCTGAAGGCACTTGAGAACGAGATTAACGCATTGGGGCTGATGCAGGATGCCATGGGTAATCCCCGCATCATGGTGCTTTACAACCCCAACCTGCCCCAAGGGACCACTTTGGGCAACACCCGCGCTGACCTGGAAGCATTTTTTGACAACTCCTACGGGGCGATTGTTGAGGTACTGGCCGACAAAGGCTTTGATGTGATTGACAAGGCCTCTGCCCAGAAGTTCTCTGTGCAAGTGGCCGAGACCCACGAGATGGACCTCGACACCAACAAAGCCGCTCTGTACGGTCTTAAATACCATGCTGATCTGGTACTCTATTATCAGACTGTCGGTATTGGACGTCAGGGATACTGGAACTACACCGGCGGGGCGGCCAAGATCTTCCTGCGGGCTCAGCTGATCAATCCCAGCACCTCACGGGTGGTTGCCAGTAAGGATGTTGAATCATCCTCCCACGCTGGCACCCTGCAGGAGGCACTGTACCGCTCTGCAAAAGATGTGGGACACAAAATATCCAACGTCATGATTGACTCAATAAAAAAGAGCTGGAAGCGTGAAAAGTCTGGTGCCGGCACATTTATTATCGTCCTGGATGGTGTTGCTGAAATTGATGACGTGGCCAGTTTCAAGGATGCCCTCAAGACAATTCCCGGCATGGAAAATATTCGTGAGCGGGAGTCCGGTGGTGGCAAAACTACCTTGGAAATCAAGTCCGGTAGCAGCTCTGAGGCAGTCAAGAGTGCCATCAACAAAACCGGCAAACAACTGGGATGGACGCTCAAATTAATCCGCTCAGAAGGTGCTCGCAGCACTTGGAAACGCCAGTAACGCTATCACACTATCCATAGGAGGCTTTACCAATGAAACGTATCCTGTTGATTATGATTACCCTGGGGCTGGTACTGCTGCCAATTCTGGCTGCTGCTGAAGTACGCACCTACACTGAAATAGTCACCGTCAAGGTGGATGATGATGAATACACCGCCCGTAAAAAAGCAGAACAGCGTGGTCGGGAACAAGCATTGGAACACTATTTACGCGATGTCTACCCGGATCGGGCTTCAACCCTGAACCTGACCGGCGACGAAAAATACATAAAAGATCTTGAAATCCTCGAAAGCAGCGTTAGCGGCATGTTCAGCAAGGAGCTGAAGGCCAAGATCAGAATCACCATCAATGAAGAGGCAGTACGGGCTTACCTGAAACGCCAGGGTGCCGTTACTGGCAAAAATGAAGAGCGCCGCATCGTGGTTATGATCATCCCCGGCAAGATGGACACCGGTGATGCACCGATGATCCTGGACAACGTCCGGGCCGAGGTACGCCGCAGTCTGACTGCTGCCGAGTACACCGTGATTGACTCTGACGATGAAGCAGTGCAACAAGCCTTAACTGAAGAAGCTGACTACAACAAGATGGTCAAGCATATGAACAAGATTGCCGACCAGTTGGCAGACAAAGGCGAATGGCTGGTGCTGGGCAAGGTGGATGTCAGCGTTGCCCCCAGTGGTTCTGCCTATGTCTACCGCGCCATGATGACAGGTAAGACCGTCAGCCTGGCCAGCCGTGATCTGATGTGGGAAGGCAACCCTGACGGTGCAGCACGTGCCTCCAAGGACGAAGCCAAAGCAGCTATACGACTGGCTGCCATTGCTGGTGGTAAAAAGTTCGCCAGTGAAGTGGTTAACGCCCTCAACACCAAGACACTTACCCAGGAACGCCGCGGTGCACGTTTTGAAGTGGTTATGCCCACATCCGGCAACTACAAGCTTGAGCGCAAACTGCTTAAGATGCTGGGCGAGGAGATCAAGGGGCTGAAAAATGTCAGTCAGAAAAACCGTGGTAAAGGGGATATGGTTGTAGACCTCTACTATGCCGGTAAAATCAGTGATCTGGTCGATCTGCTGATCGACAATTTTGAAAAAGATGCCCAACTGAAGCGTTGGAACCCTGAAATTCAGGGCAACAAGGTTGTATTTAAGTAAGCACCCCACACAAACCACTTTGGAGGCTTTTCGATGAGGCACCTGCAACATATAAAATACTTATTATTAGCCACCTTGCTGGCACTGGCGACCAGCAGCCTATCCGGTTGTGCCACCGGTATGTCTGCACTTGAGTGTGGGGCTGAGTCCATGAACCCGACGGTTATGGCTGCGCTTGATTCATTTGAGTCTGCGGCCATATCAATCAAGCTCTCGAATCGGGTATTACTTAAATCACCGCTATCTGAACAGGATAGTTGGCCCAATGACCTTTTCGGCGCTCCTTCCGGTGGTGCATTATTCAAGATGGGACTATCAGCCTTTGCCTCATCCCAGGGGATTACGTTAGCCACTGAAATCGATCCAGCCACCGGCTGGCCACGCCCCACCAGCGCGCTCTACATATTCCTCAAGGAACGTGAGAAGCTGCTGAACAAGCATGTTAGCAGGCAGGACACCGCCTTCTTCAAGTCTCAGCCCCGAGATGTCTACTATCGGGAACTTGGGCCAAGAAAGAAGCCGGATACGGTTCATGAATATGTCTATCGCAACCCGCTCATGGCCTATGGCGTCGTGGCAAATAACAAAAAAGAGATGTTGCAGCTTGAGGAAGAGATCAATCTGACAGCCAATGGCTACACCCAGTGCGATGCCTTCCTGCGCACTGCCAGCTCAAACAGCACCGAAGAAATTAAGAAAGCAGCCTGCAAGGATCCGGCCCTGAAGGATGACGCAATCACTACTGCCCTCAAAGAAAAGACTGAAGATATGGCCACCATGGAAAAAACCTATGGCAAGCTGGCCAACAAAGTCTATTCGGCTTCTGTGGCGGGCGCTGACTTTTCCATGGCCTCCATGGTCAAGATCGGTTGTGCCGTTGTCAACGGCATCAGGGCCTACCCAAATATCAAGAATGAATTCAGCAGAATACGCGGCGTCTACAATGCCGCCATGCTTTTTCCACGCATAAAAATGGTTCTGAGTTCGCTGGGGATCTACAAAGACAACCTGGGCCTGCAGTACACGGTCTACAAGACCATGTACCAACAGATTAAAGGCAAGTATCAGATCAAGGATGAAGACCCGGCTGCAGAGCAAAAGACTAAAGAAGCTCTGGTTAGAATTGAGTTGGCTGAGGCAACAATGCAACAGCTTGAGCCAAAACTGTTACTGGCCTTTGCCGGAGAACCGGTTGAATTCAGTGATCAGGAAGCAAAACAGATGGAACTGCTTGCCGCCATGTTCCCGACCACAGACAACATGACCCAGCTGGCAGCACTTGAGCAACTGAAGTAAGCCGCTGAAAATTATCACACCAAGGAGCATATCATGAATCGCTATCTTCGTTATGCAGGGTTCTGTCTGGTTGCTCTGCTGCCCTTTGGCTGCGCAACTGCCCCACAGACGGTCTATGTCACTGAGGCACAGCAGGTTACGACCATGGCACTGGAACCGGTCAACCTTGATTCAATCGGCCTGAAACAGGACCTTGGTTCAAAATTCAACCGCCAGTTGCCATCGGAGATGACCGATGAACTGATGAATGATGTCCAGGCCCAGCTTGCCAACACCAAGCGATTTACCAAGGTATTGATGAACGCCTCGGACCAGGAAACCTATATCATTGAACCGCGTATAGAAAGCCTGAACTCATTTGAATCCCCTATGAACATGGATCCAAGCCGCAAGCTGGTCACCTTCAAGGCCAGAGTACGGCTTGATGTCAAGTTTATGAATACCAAGGGACAGATTGAGCTGGTAAAATCCTACAGCGATGACCGCAAGCTGGATACCAAGATCCCCAAACGGGAGTCCATGGCAGCTGAGAAGAAACAGGAATTCTTCAAACGTGCTGTCACCGTTGGTTTCAGAGCAACTGCTGACCGGCTGGGCATGGGCTTCAACCCAAGCTATGAGATGGGAAGTATCAGTCGGGTAAATGGCAGAATAGCCTATGTCCAGATCAACACCTCTAAGCTGCGTAAGGTACCGAAGAAACAACAGGCCATTGAAGTAGTTGATGACAACAATCAGGTTTTAGCCAGCATGGGAGAACTGCAGATTGAAGATGGAAGCATCTCTGGCCGCTACTTTGAAAAAGGTGGCGCTTCGGTAAAGGAAGGGATGAAAGTCAGGGCACGGGTCAACGCAATGTTGCAAGATTAACAACCCTGCGATTAGCAAATAAAAACCAAGCGGGGAGGCAGGAGTGCTTCCCCGCTTTATTTCATCAAAATCTTCAAGGCCTGTTTCAGCACCTCTTCAACAGAAGCCCTACCAGCACAATCCAGCTCAGCCAGCACTTTTCTCACCTGAACATCCTTATACCCAAGATTTAAAAGTGCTGAAGAAACATCATCCAGAACAGTACTTTCTGGCAACGAACGCCCGACTGTTTCAGCAGCAGAGAGGCTGCCGGTGTCCAGTTTGCCAGCTTTATCCTTTAACTCCAGCACCAGCCGTTCAGCGGTCTTTTTACCAACGCCAGGAATAGCCGACAACTTATGCAGATCGCCCTGCAGCAGAGCAGCAGCCAACTGAGGCGGCTGGATATTGGAAAGGATATCCCGAGCCAGCTTGGGGCCGATACCTGATACCGAAATCAGGAGCTGAAAAAAGGACTTTTCAGTGCGGGTACGAAAGCCGTAGAGCAGAATAGCATCCTCACGCACACTGGTATGAATATGCAGTGTGGCAGTACCTTCCTCGGGAAGCTCATAGTAGGTTGAGAACGGAATCATGACCCGATAGCCAACCCCGTGAACATCTAAGATAACATGGTCCGGTGATTTATAGGCAATCAGACCGGTTAACAGTGCAATCATGGTTTATAGTTCCTCCAGGAACTGGAACGACGTGATATCGCCACGGCCGGGCCTGACTGCTGCCGCAACTTATAGGAATTGATATGGCAGATTGCAACCGCGACAGCATCCGAGGCATCAGCCTGGGCAATTTCAGGCAGCCCCAGCAACGCCTTGACCATCTTCTGCACCTGATCCTTTCCTGCCCTGCCCTGCCCAACCACAGCCTGCTTGACCTGTGAAGCAGTATATTCAAAACCCGGCAGACCGGCATGGACAGCAGCCGCTATAGCTACCCCCCGCGCCTGCCCTAATTTAAGTGCCGCACGGACATTCTCGGAAACGTAGACATCCTCCACCGCCACTACATCAGGTGAAAACTCTCTGATTACCCGGCTGAGTCCTTCAAAAATCAACTTCAGACGATCAGGAAAACCGGTGGCCTTGTCAGTAAAGATGGCACCATTGTCAAGATGAACCAGTCGGCTGCCTTGCTGTTCCACCAGACCATAACCGGTGATGCGTGAGCCTGGATCAACACCAAGGACACGCACTAAAACCCGCAGCCTCCACCGTTTTTCTTGTGGTACTTTTGATGGTATTCCTCTGCCTGCCAGAAGGTGGTTGTGGGGGCGACCTCAGTCACCACTGAACGCTGATAGCGTCCTGAAAGATCAAGAGCTTCACGAGATGCCTCGGACATACCTCTTTGTTCTTCAGTATGGTAGAATATGGCTGAACGGCACTG
>NZ_JAOTRZ010000351.1 GCF_030247655.1 Trichlorobacter sp.
ATGGCATACTCCTCCGGCTTTTGCGTATACGCGATCTTGGGGAGGAACTATGAAGCGATATCTGTTGGTGGTGCTGACGCTGTTAATGACAGCAGTGTCAGCCTTTGGTGCCGGCCCTTTGCGGGTCTATGTTGGTGAGTTTAATGCCGTAGGTGTGCAGGGGAAAGACGATATCAAGTCTGCCCTGCAATCCCTGCTGGCATCACGACTTTCAAACGATAAGCTGCTGGCGGTAGCCACGGCTGCTGAGGCAGAACTGCTGGTAAGTGGGACCTATATCAGTATCGGCAAACAGTACAATATTGATGCCGTAGCCAAGTCGGTTGGCGGTCAGACCATTACCCGCACCTTTGTGCAGGGTGAGGGAGGGCAGGACGCCTTGTTTGCTGCCGTTGGTAGTCTGACACAGAAGTTAAGTGCTGATATTGAAGGAAAGCTGGCCTCCAACAGTATCCCCAGGATGGCGCCGGTGGTAGCTGCCATGCCAGTGACAACGCCCAAGGTTGGTTCATCTGATATCATCCGCTCAGCAACCGTGACAGAAGGGGTTAATATCCAGCGGGTACCGCAGGGTGATATTATTCGACCCCAGGCATTTTACCGCGGTGCCCCCAAGCAGGGTGAGATCAAGCGCCTTGATGGTGCCTATAATCTGATGGCTGTTGGTGAGGCCGATGCAACCGGCAAGCGGCTGCTATTTATGGCCCAGAATCAGTCCGTAGCAGTGCTGCGTGAGGGTGAGACCAAACCAATAAGCGGATTTGGTGTTCGGGCTAATGAAAAAGTTGTCGGCCTTGATTATGTTGATGCCGATGGTGATGGTAAGCCTGAGTTGTATGTAACCATGATGTCCAGCGGAGAAGTTGAGTCGCAGGTTTGGGAACTGAAGAATAACAGACTGGTAAAGGTGGCAGAGAAGATACCCTACTTCTTCCGTGCGATTGCGCTGGCAGGTGGGCCGCTGAAACTGTACGCCCAAGAGCAGGGCCGTGATGACGAACAGTACTATGGTGATGTCTATGAGGTTGCCCGGCAGGGTGCCAAGATTATCAAAAAGACTCGTATCAAAATGCCGCGCTTTGGCAATGTAAACAGCTTTAACCAGTTTAAACATGAGAGTGGTGAGCTGCTGACTGTTGTGTATCATGATCATAACTATCTGGTTGTTTATGACAAGGATCAGAAAGAACTCTGGCGTAGTAATGACAGCTTTGGCGGTTCAGAGCTTTACTATAATATTGAAGATCTTGATGGTGTTTGGCGAACAGGTGATAAAAACAGGTGGTACTTCCTGAACCAGCGTATCTTTGTTACTTCAAAGCAGGAAGTTCTGGTGGGAAAGAACGACGGTTTTTTTGTAGTTGGGAATGTCCGTATGTTTAAACGTGGCGCGGTGTATAGTCTCTACTGGAACGGTGCCGCACTTGAAGAGGTCTGGCGTACAAAAGACACCCAGAATTATATGCCTGATTTTTATTTCGACGAGGTTAAAAGTGAATTGTTGCTTCTGCAATTGACTCAGCGTGAAGATGTGCTGATGCGTGCCAAAGGTGCTACTGCCCTACAGATTAAGAAAGTGGAATAGCTGCCTGTTTTAATGATGGAATCAAAGGCGGAACCGGTAACGGTGCCGCCTTTTTTTGTTGCGGCTTGCCTTTGCCTATGCTGCTGCTCGCAAGTGCGCTCACCAGCGACATACTCCGGCGGGGCAACGGTGGTGACGCCGCCACATAGAAAAGCGTAGCACTATCAGCAAAGATTTTACCTGCGCACAGCTGTAATGAA
>NZ_JAOTRZ010000352.1 GCF_030247655.1 Trichlorobacter sp.
ATTTTTTATATAAGGTGTCAAGTCCAGGTAAATTAATACTAGTCGGTGTGATTCCGTTTGGCGTGTGTAACATGAGTATGCCTCCTCTAATCTGCGGTATTATGCAGTTCATCGCCCTCATGATGGTGTTCAACCTTTTCCCAGCCGGTCCACATTGGTTTGAAATAGGCCAGTGGGGTTGCACCAAGAGTTGCCAGATAGACATGCGTCATCAGAAAGGCACCCAACATACAGGCCAGTATAAAGTGCAATGTTACCAGAATTTGCAGCCCTCCCAACATAAGCAGCATCTGGCGAAGTGGACCTATATTTAACAGGGCTATCCCGGTCAGGCTGACAAACGGTACGATTACAAACATGATGGCCAGATAGGCTGATTTTTGCATCGGATTGAATTTGCTGTCTGGTGTTGCATGAAACGGGGCAGATGCACCTTTGAAATAACCGTAGAAGTAAAAAAACATCTGTTTTATGAGGCCATTTGACAGTTCATCCATTTTGGGTACGTAGATATTGGTAAGTGCTCCGGATACCCACTTGTAGTAGAAAAACCAGAAAGAAAACGACAAGGCAACAACAATACCGGCAGTATTATGCAGTAAGATGGCATCTCGGTAGCTACCACAAATTGAGACATAATCAGGAAAACGGATCTGAATACCTGAGATTATCAGTGTGACAATACCAAGAGCATTCAACCAGTGCCATATTCTAACCGGTGTCGGTTGCAGATAGATTAATTTGGTATCCATGACAGCTACTCCTTCCTTCTGTTTTTTCTGGTTAAAAAGCGGAAAAAACCATGACCGATCGGCATGACCATGCCGCCTGCCAAGATACCAACGCCTAACATGTTCAGGATGGTATTACGGGATGATCCCATCATGTAAAAGTCTGGAATAACATTGAGTGCGGCAATGTTTGCCCCTTTTTCAATATCCATATGCTGAAAGGTGCCGTCTTGTTTTGGCAGGACCAAACGGCTGACCTGGGCCGCATCAGGGCCTGCAGCATGGCAGGAGGTACAGTTCCAGCTTTTATCTGATATCTGGAAAGCGTGTGATGTTGTGGCAGGCGTCAGAATCGCCTTTAAATACAGATCTTTGTTCGCGGGATTGGTGTTGAAGTTTCTCAGCTCTTCAATGGAGATGTAGCTATCCTGGTTTCTATCAACCAGTTGTGCAATGTTGTCAGAGCTCGCCTTTGATTTCAGGTAGGCATAATCGGCAACGGTAGTCGCTGCGCCTGTCTTTTTCTGATCCCGTCGGGAGACATAGACGGATAACACGAAGGTATCAGACTTGGTGTGGCAGGTAATGCAGTTGATTGAGCCGAGATGAAGATTGGATTGTGGCAGCCATTGGGCATGGCTGGCCGTGATCCTGTCTTGCGTGTGACAGGTGGTGCAGGTTTTATTCAGATCAAGTGCATACACCTCTCCTGGTTTGTGGACAGAGTGTGGATTGTGGCAGGCACTGCAATCAGGTACACTTAACGAGTGTTTGCTGATTGAATATTGGGTCGCAATATCAGTATGACAGTCGGAGCAGGTGGTTGTGCGTGCAATTTTACCATCCTTGGGGTGGCTGTCGGAGACCGTATTATGGCACGTTTTACAGCCAAGCTGGGCGTGGGTTGTATGCTGAAATGCTTTTGGACTTATCTGATTGGCAGATCCTACAAGTTCTTTGTCCTTATGGCAGCTGAGACATGATTTATTTTTCTGGACTCCATCGCCAAAAGTGAAACCAGGCTCAGCTTGTCCAGACTGTGGTATCAAGCA
>NZ_JAOTRZ010000066.1 GCF_030247655.1 Trichlorobacter sp.
GGATTGTCAAACGCTACTCCAGCAGATGCTGCTATTTTGCCAGCTAGTTTTTGGAAGTCTGTGTAACAACTTCTTACTGCTTCAATGTGAGCGCCAATCGCTCCATCGGCAGACTTGAGGAAAAATATTGGTTTACGTGCTTCCATAGCCATTGGCATTAAGCTTCGATAATGCTTGAGCAATGAAAGACAGTATGGATCCTGTGCAACAGAAGGCAAAGGTTGTTTCCTAATCAATTCATCCAAAACTGCTTCTCGATAAACTTTAGGTATGCGATCCATCCACCGTTTATATGCTTTAACAGGTCGAGTATCGAGAATGCCATGTTGCATAACAATGTAGCCAACAGGTTGCATTAATCCTTTAGGCATCGGCAGATCTAGTGGTGCCTTGGAAAGCAGGTCCGCCCAGACTGAACGCCACTCCCGTAGTGTCGGCCCAAGGTTCTTGAGACCCTGCAAAGAGAAAAGATCCGGGGCCAGTGGCAGGCAAACTTGATCGGAGGCAATCAATGCTGAGCGGTTAATTGCTCCCAAGTTGGGGCCTACATCAATCAACACAAGTTCTGCTCCCCATTCAGCGCCGCGCTGGACGAGGCGATGAAACGCCGTCATGGTACGAAAAGCGGATTCGTCACGATTATGACATCGTGGCCACGCATCCGATAGTTTGTCTTCAAACCGTGACAAACCAAGGTCACCTGGAATAATACCGAGATTTTTGGCAACCATCTCTACTTGTGGTTGTGCGATGTCTCCGACGCCTCTTAGAATCGGTCGAATTGCCCCATATACAGTGTCTGGATGTTCATCATCGGGCCACAAGTTTTCCAAACGATCCTCGTCAAGAAACATAGCAGTAAGGTTGGCTTGCGGGTCAAGATCAACAGCAAGTGTTTTGATGCCATGGTCAGCAAACATCCATGACAAGTGATACACAAGTGAGGTCTTACCCACGCCGCCTTTGTTGTTGAAAAACGCGATTGTCTTCATGTCAACCTCCGAAAAACCTTGACCAACACGGAGTGCTCGTCAAACTCGAATTGAGCTGGAGGGTTGCCGTTTTGTTCCAATAGTGCCTGAGCCCGCTGAACACCGTAGCCAAATCTGTTAACAAAGCCGAGCGATTTCATGGCTTCGGCAATTACAGGGTTTCGGTAGCTATTTCGAGACGGAAAGTTTTCGGGTGTTGCCTCTCCATATAAGCCGCCTGGGCTTTGGATCTCAATATGGTCGCTAAATGCGTAAAAACGAATAGGTGAATTACTGTCATAGTTACGATGCATAACAGCATTCATAAGTAGTTCCCGTAATGCCCACTCCGGATAGTCTGGTTGCAGCTTTTCTTCAAGTGCGCTAACCGCACGCATTGTTGTGTGGATTAGCAGCTTAAGTCGGCCCTCCAATTCACGCAGTACAGAATGAAGGTCACCGGAGATTTCTGCTTGATCGTCTGGTAATTCTGTCAAGTCAGAACCAGGCAACTTGAGATATTGCACATAAGCACCTGGTAGAAAAAAGCGTGGGTTCTTTCCGAAGAGCAATATACCTGCATGAGTAAGGCATGCACGTTCTGGATCGTACAGCCTTAGAGATGCAAGTTGAAGTTCAATTGGTCGATGGTTCGCTGCAATAGTTTCAGGATCCACGGCTTCTCGGCGATAAGCATCGAATTGTCCCAGTGCAATTTCATCAAGCGGCGCCTCAAAGCATGGTCGTGCATCAAAGGAACGAGCATATGCAACTCGTCGCTCCGTAAGAACGCGTTCTTCTTGTTCGTTAGCGATACCCTTACGCGGCCCAACTCGAATGTGAACACGACCTTTATAGCGGACGGGCGGAAGATCAGAAGGGTGTACTTCCACCACAGCCACATCACCACCGGAAAGGGAAAACTTGCCTACATTCATAAATGGTTGGGGTAGTACATTTCCATCGGATCGGATACCACCCAAGTTTTTTAGTAGTTCGTCAGTAACAGTTAACCCAGATAACACCCCATTGTCTCTAACCCCGATAAGTAAGTAGCCAGGTTGGCGATGATTAGGGAGGTCATTAGCAAAAGCACAAATAGCTTGGCTGAACTTATCCGTATTATCCAATGATACGGTACGCTCGATATTGTCGGCTTCCATATTGGTCAATAGTTCATTTAGTTGGTCTTCGGTTAACATAGAACCTCCGTTCTCTAAGCAGCTTGTTCGTTGTTTCAGGCTTTTTTAAGAGTTATTGAAGGCCAAAAATTAATAGAAGTCATTCTCTGCTGTGCTCTGTGTAAAATAGCCGTGTTTAGACGTAAAGCCATGCTATCGCCCCACATCAAAATATTTTCCCTGCGGGTGATGGAACGCTAAGGCCGATATTGATGCCTCGGGGTCCATCATATCCCCTTCAGTCAGCTGAATGCCGATCTGCTCGGGCTTCAATAATGTAAACAGTTTTCGCTGGTCATCAAGATTAGGGCAGGCTGGATAGCCGAAGGATACCCGGATACCCTGATACTCAGCATTAAAGAGTTGTTTCATGGTCAGGGCCTGATCATCCACAATTCCCCATGAGGTGCGGATCCGCTTGTGCAGGTATTCAGCAGTGGCTTCTGCCATTTCAAGGGCTAGTGCCTGCAGCAGGTGAGAGTTGAGATAGTCCCCTTCAGTCTTCCATTTTTCAGACAGTTCACGCACTCCCTGACCGCAGGTTACTGCAAACAGCGCCATGGTGTCCTTTTCGCCACCAGCTGCAGGCCGTACAAAATCTGCCACACAGAGCTTTTCGCCACTGTTCTGACGTGGCAGGTTAAAGCGGGTTGCCTCTGAACCATCTGCATTGAACAGGATCAGGTCATTGCCATCACCATTGGTTTGATAAAAACTATAAATTGCCTGGGGCTTGATCAGACCTTCCTGCAGTACCCGCTCCAGCATCGCTTCAACGGTCAGATGCAGCTTGGTTGCCTTTTCATCCTGGCCAGCCAGCAGCTTATCAACCGACCCTGTCAGGCCTAAATGTTTGGTATAGAGCATCTGGCGGTTGAGATAGGGGATGACCTGGCCAACCGGGATATCCCGCAGGATATGCTGCTCAAGGTCAGGCGCAGCCAGAATGGGAGCGCTGGTGCTGATAGCTGATTTTGTAGATCCGGTTGTAGGCGTTGGCTGGCCAGTTGCCTTGGCTGCTGCAACTTTGGCGCTGTCTTCCTGCTGTTTGGCCAGTTCCAGCATCAACTCTTGCCGCAATTTGGGATCAACCAGTTGGTTGGCCAGTTCCAGGCCAGCCATAGCATCCTTGGCGTACAATACCGGGCCCCCATATTCCAGCGCAATACGGTTATTGGCAAAGGCACGGGACAGGGCAGCGCCACCAACCAGCAGCGGGGCATCAATACCTGCTGCTTTCATGTCTGAGGCAGTGACAATCATCTGCAGGGCGCTTTTTACCAGCAGGCCAGACAGGCCGATGAAGTCCGGCTTTTCACGTTTGGCAGCGGCAATCAATTCCTCAGGCCCCACCTTGATTCCCAGGTTAACCACCTCAAAACCGTTGTTAGAGAGGATAATCTCCACCAGGTTTTTGCCGATGTCATGGACATCGCCCTTGACGGTTGCCAGCAGCATCTTGCCCTTGCTGGAGGTCTCATTCTTTGAGAGGTGCGGTTCCAGATGTAAGACCGCTGCCTTCATCGCCTCGGCAGATTGCAGCACCTCGGCCACAATCAGTTGGTTGTCGTTAAACAGTCTGCCCACTTCAGCCATGCCAGCCATCAGCGCACCGTTGATAATATCCAGCGGCTTGTCCCCACGTGCCAGGGCAGCATCAAGGTCTGTGCTCAGGCCATCCTTGACCCCTTCAATAATATACAGGCCAAGCCGTTCATCAAGGGGCAGCTCTGCCTTGGGTGCATGGGATACCGGTTTTTTATCACGGAAGGCAGCGGCAAAGGCAGCTACCGGATCTTCTCCCCGCCAGAACAACAGGTTCTCAGCCAGGGTTCGTTCTTCTTCCGGTATGGATGCGTAGCGCTCCAGTTTTTCTGTGTTAACAATGGCATAGGTCAGACCAGCCTTGACGCAGTGGTACAGGAACACCGCGTTGAGCACCTCCCGTCCTGCAGCGGGCAGGCCAAAGGATACGTTTGAGATCCCCAGGATGGTACTGCACTGGGGAAATGCCTCAGTGATCAGCCGCACCCCTTCAATGGTCTCAACCGCCGAACCGATGTAGTTGTCATCTCCGCTGCCCACCGGAAAGACCAGGGGATCAAAGATCAGATCTTCCGGGCGCAAACCGTATTTGTTGACCAGCAGATCGTATGAGCGTTGGGCAACCTCCAGCTTGCGTTGGCGTGTAACCGCCATGCCATGTTTGGGATCTTCATCAATGCAGCCCACCACCACAGCACCGCCGTACTGGCGCAAAAGAGGAGCCACCCTGGCAAAACGCTCTTCACCCTCTTCAAGGTTGATGGAGTTGAGCAGGCATTTGCCCTGCAGACGTTGCAGGGCCAGCTCGGTGACCTTGGCGTCGGTGGAATCAATCATGATCGGCGCCCGTACTTTTTTGGGCAGATAGAGCAGCATCTGCTCCATGTCAGCCAGTTCATCCCGATCCGGGTTTGCCACACAGATATCAATCACCTGGGCACCGGTCTTGACCTGAGCCCGGGCGATCTCGGCCGCTTCTTCAAACTGACCTGCCACGATCATGTTCTTGAACTTGCGTGAGCCGATGACGTTGGTCCGCTCACCAACCAGAATCGGACGGTTATCCTCTTCAATAAACAGCGGTTCAATGCCGGAAACCAGTTTACGTCGGCTTGTAACCGGTTTGCGGGGCTGCCTGCCCGCTGCCATTTTAGCTATTGCCGCAATATGAGCCGGTGAGGTGCCGCAGCAGCCGCCAATAATGTTCAGCCAGCCCTGATCCACAAAGCGGGACAGTTTCTGGGCCAGGGAATCCGGGGACTCTTCAAAATGTCCGTTTTCATCAGGCAGGCCGGCATTGGGGTAGACCGAGATATGGCAGGTGGCCAGTTCAGACATGGCCCGCAGGTGATCGGTCATAAACTCCGGACCGGTGGCACAGTTAAGACCAATACTTATGAGACCAAGATTTTCTTCAAGGTGGGTCAGGCTGGCATACAGTGCTTCAACATTCTGTCCTGCCAGCATGGTTCCCGTTGGTTCCAGGGTGACAGAAACCATAATCGGCACCTTTTGTTTTGTCTGTTCAAAGGCCAGCCTGATACCTTCTGCAGCTGCCTTCAAATTCAGTGTGTCCAGAGCCGTTTCGAGCAACAGCAGATCAACTCCACCAGCAAGCAGACCGATGGTCTGATCCCTGAAAGCGATTACCAGTTCTTCAAAGGTTACACCCGGAGTGATAGACAGGGTACGGGTGGTTGGCCCCATTGAACCGGCCACAAAGCGGGGTTTGTCCGGTGTGCTGTAAGTATCGCAGGCCCTGCGGGCAACAACCGCAGATGCCTTGTTCAGTTCAAACACCTTATCCTGCAGACCATATTCAGCCAGAACAATATCAGTAGAGCCAAAGGAGCAGGTTTCTACAATATCAGCACCAGCCTCAAGATATGCTTTATGCACATCCTCGATCACATCAGGACGGGTTAGCACCAGCATCTCATTACAGCCTTCATACTCTTCACCGCCAAAATCAGCAGCGGTCAGGTTGCGGGCCTGTAACTGGGTGCCCATGGCACCGTCAAGGATCAGAATGCGTTGTGATAGGGCGTGGAGTACGGGATTGTTGGTCATGGCAAGAGTCCTTCAGTCAGTTCAAGTATGGCTTCAGCTTTATTAAAGGTGTAGAGGTGAACCCCTTGCACCCCGGCAGCCAGCAGCTCTTCTGCCTGTTTGCGGGCATGGGCTACCCCCACCTTACGCACTTCGGCTGCGCCGCCGCGCTGATCAGCAGCCTCCAAAGCCGCCATAAAATCAGGCGGTATAAAGGCGCCGGAGAGTTGTTTAATCCGCTCAATCATCTTCAGGTTTAAGACCGGCAGGATACCGGGGATGATCAGCTTGGTGATGCCACGTTCCTGGGCGCGCTTCACAAAATCAAAGTAGAGCTGGTTATCGAAAAAGAGTTGGGTAACCGCAAAGGCGCCCCCCAGATCCATCTTCAACTTCAGGTAACCCAGGTCTGCATCAGCAGAGATCGCCTCAGGGTGGGTCTCCGGGTAGGCAGCTACGCTGATTCCCATTTCAGGGTGGGACTGGCCCACAAAGGAGACCAGGTCTGATGCAAAGTGGAACGGCGATTCCGTTAACTGTTCCACCGGCGTTTCCTGTGGCGGGTCACCACGCAGGGCCAGGATGTTCTGGATACCGGCCTTGCCAAGCTTGTCAAGAAAGTGGTTCAGACGGTCTGCCTGGGCACCAACGCAGGTCAGGTGGGTCATGGTCTCAAGTCCCAACTGCTGTTGCATGTGAGTTACAATCTCAAATGTTGCATCCTGATTGCTGCCACCTGCACCGTAGGTAACTGAAGCAAATAGGGGGTTCAGGCTGGCCAGGCGTTCTACCACCTTGAAAAAGGCAGGCCAGTCCTGGCGCTCTTTGGGAGGGAAGTATTCAACTGAGACAAAACGGCAGCCGGTTGCAAGTTTGTCAGCAATTTTCATTGTTAATCACATCCTTGTTAGTCTGAATAAGGTGAAACCAACTCACCACAGAGGACGCTGAGGAACACAGAGGAAAATTTAAAAACGAAAATAAAACGAGATGTAACTTCCAGATCTTGTTTTTCCTTTGCGAACCTCTGTGTCCTCCGCGGTAAAAAGTTTAAAGGTTTGAATTATGAACTATAGCAGGCCTGTGCTGGCTGCGCCACAAAAACTGTTGTTTAAACCAGCTTTGTATTGACGGAATGCCCCAAAAACACTATAAAAAACGATTCTATGAACCAGAAAAAACTCTACATTGATACGGTTGGCTGTCAGATGAATGTCAACGATTCTGAACGGATTGTGACCATGCTGCAGCCTTTGGGGTACACCCAGACGAGTCGCAGACATGAGGCCAGCCTGATCCTGTTCAACACCTGTACGGTGCGGGCCGGGGCAGAGGAGTGTCTGCTCCAGAACATTGCCAACCTGAAGAATCTGAAGCGTAAAAAGCCCGGCACCCTGATCGGTGTGGCTGGCTGCGTTGCCCAGCAGATGGGTGATGAGTTGTTACAGAAGTTTCCCTGGGTGGATCTGGTGTTTGGCACCCACAACCTGCATCTGGTTCCGGAGATGGTGAAAGATGCCGAGCAGGGCAGGCGACGGGCTGAGACCGATTTCCTGGACAGCAGTGAGCGGTTGGACCTGTTTCCGCCGATTGAAGGCCGTAAACGGGTTTCCGCCTTTGTCACCGTGATGCAGGGCTGCGATAACTTTTGTTCCTACTGCATTGTCCCTTATGTGCGGGGCAGGGAGATCAGCCGCCGTTTTGCTGAGATCCTGCAGGAGGTGCAGGATTTGGCTGATCAGGGGTTGCGTGAAGTGGTGTTGCTGGGGCAGAACGTCAATTCCTACGGTCTTAAAGGGGAGGAGCAGCCGCCCTTCGCAGAGCTTGTCAGCGCTGTTACTGCTGTAAACGGTATCGATCGGGTCAGGTTTGTGACCTCCCATCCCAAGGATATGTCTGACGACCTGATTGCCTGCTTTGCTGATCTGCCCAAGCTGTGCGGTTCTCTGCACCTGCCGGCCCAGGCTGGTAATAACCGGATACTGAAGGCGATGAACCGGGGCTACAGTCGCGAGCACTACCTGGAGACCATTGCCAAGCTGCGTCATGCCAGGCCGGAGATCAAGATTACCGGAGATATGATTGTCGGCTTTCCCGGCGAGACCGAGGCCGAGTTTGAGGAGACCCTCTCGTTGATGGAAGCGGTGCGCTACTTTGACCTGTTCTCCTTTGTCTATTCACCCCGGCCCGGTACCAAGGCTGCAGAACTGACGGATGACCTGGCCAAAGAGGTTAAACTGGCAAGACTGGATCGGTTACAGAAACTGCAGGCAGTGCATTCCCGTATCTACAATGAGGCCTATGTCGGCTCGACCCAGCAGGTGCTGGTGGAGGGTTTGGCCAAGCGACATGGACAGGTCAGCGGCCGGAGCGATAGTGGGCGGATTGTCAATCTGGCAGGCTCGCCGACTCTGATCGGCAGGCTGGTGGATGTGAAGATTCTGGAAGGATATGCCAACTCCCTGTTGGGGGAACTGCTGTGATCTCACCGCAGAGGACGCAGAGGTACACAGAGGAAAACCTCAAGAGTCTTTCAGGTATGATTGTAGACGCGGCCATGAAGGTGCATTCAGCCTTGGGGCCGGGTTTGCTGGAAAGCGCTTATGAAACCTGCTTGAAACATGAATTATTAAAGAGAAACCTTGAGGTAAAAAGTCAGGTTGAGCTTCCCATTGTGTATGAAGGAATTCGGCTTGACGCTGGTTACCGTATTGATCTACTTGTCGCCGATTCTGTTGTGGTTGAGTTAAAATCCGTTGAAAAAATTGCACCAATTCATGAAGCACAACTGTTGTCCTATTTGAAGTTAAGTGATCTTCAGGTAGGGCTTCTTATAAATTTCAATGTCATGCACCTCAAGGACGGTATCAAGAGGATGGTCAACGGTTTTCAACCTCTGCGATCCTCTGCGTCCTCTGCGGTAAAATAATGTGAGGCATCCATGAGCACCGAAGCAACCAACACCCCAACAGCAAACTTTCTGCGAACCATTGTCAGCGACGACCTTGCCAGTGGCAAGCATCAGACCGTGGTGACCCGCTTTCCGCCTGAGCCCAACGGCTACCTGCATATTGGTCATGCCAAGTCAATCTGCCTTAACTTCGGCCTGGCCCGCGATTTTGGCGGTGTCTGCCATCTGCGTTTTGATGATACCAACCCGGTCAAGGAAGATACCGAGTATATCGAATCCATCAAGGAGAGCGTGCGCTGGCTGGGTTTTGACTGGGGTGAACACCTCTATCACGCCTCAGAGTACTTTGAGCAGCTCTATCAGTGGGCTGAGTACCTGATTGGGCAGGGTAAGGCTTATGTGGATGACCTGAGCCCGGAACAGATGAAGGAATATCGTGGCACCCTGACGGAAGCAGGTAAGGAATCACCGTTCCGTGGGCGCACTGTTGAGGAGAGTTTGGATCAATTCCGCAGGATGCGGGCTGGTGAGTTTACTGACGGCATGAAAGTGTTGCGGGCCAAGATTGATATGGCCTCCCCGAACATGAACCTGCGTGACCCGGTGCTGTACCGGATTCTGCACACCAGTCATCCCCATGTGGGCGATGCCTGGTGCATCTACCCGATGTACGACTTTACCCACGGCCAGTCCGATGCTATTGAGGGGATCACCCACTCCATCTGCACCCTGGAGTTTGAATCGCACCGCCCGCTGTACGAGTGGTTTCTGGAGAACCTGCCGGTTCCGGCCAAGCCGCGTCAGTACGAGTTTGCCCGGCTGAATCTCTCCTACACCGTAATGAGCAAGCGCAAACTGCAGGAGCTGGTACAGACCGGTCTGGTGAATGGCTGGGACGACCCCCGCATGCCGACTATCATGGGCTTGAAGCGGCGCGGCTTTACTCCGGCATCTATCCGCACCTTCTGTGACCGGATCGGCGTTGGCCGCAGTGACGCCTGGATTGGCTATGAGCTGCTGGAGGATTGCGTCAGGAATGACCTGAATGATAACGCCCTGCGGGCCATGGCAGTGCTGCATCCAATCAAGCTGATCATTGACAACTATCCTGAAGACAAGACCGAAGAGTTTGAGGTGGCCAACCATCCATCAAAACCTGAATTGGGTACCCGTAAACTTCCATTTTCACGTGAGATCATTATTGATGTCGATGACTTTATGGAGAACCCGTCCAAAGGGTTCCACCGTCTGACAGTGGGCGGCGAAGTTAAATTGAAATATGCCTACGTGGTTAAATGTACTGGTATGATCAAGGATGAGCAGGGCAGGGTGGTTGAGCTGCATGCTGATTATGATCCCGGCTCCACCAATGGGCCGATGACTTCCGATGGTCGCAAGATCAAAGGGGTGATCCACTGGCTCTCTGCCCCCCATGCCGCCACGGTGGAGGCTCGGCTGTTTGATCGTCTGTTCAGTGATGCCAACCCTGACCGGGGTGGGGCTGATTACAAGCAGTTCCTGAATCCAGAATCTTTGCAGACCCTGCCGGAGTGCCGGGTTGAAGCAGCTCTGCTTGCTACAGCGCCTGGTCAGAGCTTCCAGTTTGAACGACTGGGCTATTTCTGTGCTGATCAGAAGGATTCGCAGCCGGGTAAACCGGTATTTAACCGTGTTGTGACCCTGCGGGATACCTGGGGCGGAAAGAATTAACCATGAGTGATACACCATTTAAAGCAGGTTTTGTCTCCATTATCGGCCGCCCAAATGTAGGCAAGTCCACCCTGTTGAACCGGATTCTGGGTGAGAAGATTGTGGCGGTGTCGGATAAACCCCAGACCACCCGCAACGTGATCCGTGGTATTTTATCTGATGAAACTGGTCAGATCGTGTTTGTGGATACACCTGGTATCCATACCGCCCGTACCAGAATTAACCGGGCCATGGTGGATGCTGCCATGACCGTGGTAACCGGGGTTGATCTGATGCTGCTGGTGGTGGATGCGACCCTGAAGATTGAAGAAGCGTTTATCAAAGATATCTGCAGCAAGGCCGGAGCGCCGATCTATCTGGTCTTGAACAAGATTGATCAGGTAACCCCCAAAGAAAAACTGTTTACCGTGATTGAGGGCTATACCCGGCTGTACGACTTTCCGGAGATTATTCCGATCTCTGCCCAAAGCGGCAGTAATATTGAGCGTCTGGTTGATCTGGTGCGGGAACAACTACCGGAAGGGGTGGCGCTCTTCCCGGATGATATCCTGACCGACCTGCCGGAAAAGTTTATTGTGGCAGAGCTGATCCGTGAAAAGGTATTTCGTCTGACCAACCGTGAGGTACCCTATGGCACTGCTGTAGTGGTGGAGGCGTTTACTGAGCGTGAGGACGGGCTGGTTGTCATTAATGCCATCATTATGGTGGAGCGTGATTCCCACAAAGGGATCATCATCGGCAAACGGGGAACCATGTTGAAGAAGATCGGCGAACAGGCCCGCCGTGATATTGAGCGTCTGCTGGGGACCAAGGTCTATCTGGAGTTGTTTGTGCAGGTGCAGGAACGCTGGACTGAGCGGACCGCCATGTTGAGAGAATTGGGATACGAGTGAGCCTCTTTCAAAACTACTGCGGAGGTCGTCTGCTGCGTTGCGCGGTGCTCGCTCCTTCGCCTACCTGCATTGGTATGTCTCAGTCGCTGCGCGCCGTACGCCTTGTATCCGGCCTTCCTCATGACATTTTGAAAGAGGCTCGAAAATGAAATCAATAGTAGCCATTGTAGGGCGTCCCAATGTGGGCAAATCAACCCTGTTCAACCGGATTGTTGGTGAGCGCAGGGCGATTGTGGATGATATGCCCGGTGTGACCCGTGACCGTAACTACGCGGTGGTGGAGCGGTATGACAAGCCGTTTATTCTGGTGGATACCGGCGGGTTTGAACCGGTGACAGAAGACCGGATGCTGCAGCAGATGCGAGAGCAGTCATTGCTGGCCATGGAAGAGGCAGAAATCATTATCTTTCTTATGGATGCCAAACAGGGGCTGACTCCGGCAGATACGGAGGTCGCTTCCATGTTGCGGCGGGTGGACAAACCGGTTTTCTATGTGGTTAACAAGGTTGACGGTGAGAAGATCGAAAACGAGGCTGCCGAGTTTTATGCTCTGGGCATCGACAACATGCACACCATCTCGGCAGCCCATAATCGTGGTATTCGGGACCTGTTGGATGAAATAATGGCCTTGCTGCCTGATGAGACGACGCCGGGCGAAGATGAGGTAACCAGTATTGCGGTGGTGGGACGTCCCAATGTGGGCAAGTCATCGCTGGTCAATTGCCTGTTGGGGTTTGAACGGGTGGTAGCCAACCCTGTTGCCGGAACCACCCGTGATTCTGTTGACACCTTCTTTAGTTGCAACAAAAAGCGTTACTGCCTGATTGATACTGCCGGTATCCGGCGCAAGGGCAAGACCAGCCAGAAACTTGAAAAATACAGCGTAGTCGATGCCTTAAAAAGCATTGAGCGTGCTGATGTGGCCCTGATCGTACTGAATGCGGAAGACGGCATCACTGAACAGGATAAGCATATTGCCGGCTATGTGTATGAGGCGGGCCGTGCCTGCGTATTTGTGGTTAATAAGTGGGATACCCTTGAGAAGGATAACAAGACGGTTGGCAAGTTTGTGGAGCAGATTCAGTACGAATTCAAGTTCCTGGCCTTTGCCCCGATCGTGTTTGTCTCTGCCAAGAGCGGCCAACGGATTCATAAGATAATGGAAGAGGCTGCAGTGGTCGCAGAGCAGTATTCCCGCAGAGTTACCACTGCAGAGTTAAACCGCGTCTTTAAGGAGGCGGTGGAGGCTCATCACGCGCCGTTACACCATGCCCGCCGGGTTAAATTCTATTTTGCCACCCAGGTTGGGGTTAAACCGCCTACTTTTGCCATCTTTACCAACCAGCCTGATGGCGTGTTGACACCGTACCAACGTTATCTGGGCAACCGTTTTCGTGATGCCTTTGGTTTCAAGGGAACACCGTTCAGGTTGTTGTTCCGTGGTAGAGAGCGCAAAGATCTGAATGGAAGGGAAAGAAAAACTAAAAAGCCGTGATATGCCTTTACTCACGGTGTTCTGTGGTTTATCATTAACGCCTTAATTATCGTAGTTATAGGTAAGGAGAGATTGTCATGCAGATGCAGAGCGGACTGCATGGAAAACTGGAAGAGCTGGGGCTTGACGAGATCCTTCAGATTGTCGGAGTGAGTCGTCGCACCGGCATCCTGACCCTCAAAAGCCGAGGACGTGAGGCGGTGCTGCAGTTTCGTGACGGTCTACTGGTCAGGGTGACCTCCACAGGTTTTCAGCAGAGTCTTGGAGAACTGCTGATCCGTAACGGAGCAGCCACACCCGAAATGGTGCAGCAGGCCTTGGCCATCCAGCAACAGGAACAGTTTCGTGAGCGGATCGGTACGATCCTGCATCATCGCTTTAATGTTGATTTACAGGTGATTGAACAGACCGTGCGGGAGCAGATCAGTAACGTCCTGATGACTCTGTTTGCCTGGACGGAAGGGAGTTTTGACTGCGCTCCCCGTGATGTTGAAACAGTGGATGCCGCCTATCTTGACCCGGTGCAGCTTATTCTTGAACTGGGGGATAGTGCGCCGGATCAATTGGTGGCGGAGGGTGTACGTCTGCAGCATGACCTTGGTGCAGATGAAGGTTACGAACAGATTGAAGAAATTGTAGAACTGCCTCCTCTCGTGCCAAAGCAGGCAACACTGCCTCCACTGGTAATCGTTGATGACGACAGCGCCATGCTAGAGGCGGTGGCTGAAACCTTTGGACAGTGGTTTGATGTGTCACCCTTTTCTCGTAGCGAAGAGGCATTGGTCAAGATTGATGCCCTGTTTCGTTCAAACAGCAACCCGGTGGTGCTGGTTGATTTGATTATGCCCAAGATGGATGGTACCGGTGTCTTGGGGGGGCTTGAACTAATTCAGTTGCTGCATCGTAATTTTAATGGTCTTAGCATTTTTGCCATTTCTGACTTCCACCATGCCGACGCCGTACAGGAACTTTCCGGCTTGGGCTACCCGTGTATGAACAAGCCGCGGCGTGGTGATACTAAAGGTGATCAGTTTGGTTCGTTTGTGCAAAGTTTGAAAACTGTACTGCACCTGAACCACTAAAGTAGTTAAAGCAGACTTTTGGGGGGGAATCTGTAGTGATGAAGAGCTTCACTATCC
>NZ_JAOTRZ010000353.1 GCF_030247655.1 Trichlorobacter sp.
ATATAGACATGATTCCCGGGATCGACTGTGGGAAAAGTCATACCGCCGGCTGGGAGGGTGGTAGAAACCGAGGAGAAATACCATGAAATTTCAACTTGTTGGTTCCACCCTTATCGCGCTGTCCTTACTCGTTCCTGCTCCGGGACTGGCTGACGACAACATCAAGTACAGCCAGTGCCTGAATACGTTCAAGGAAAAGGACGGGATACAGACAGGAACGATCGTCAAAATGGCGACAGGTGAAGTCTTTGAAACTCTAGGAAGCGCTTTCAGCTACGACAAAGATTTAAATAGCCCGCTGTGTACGATCATCAAGGACAGACGGCACTACTACTTACTCGTCAGTGGTGTCGGAAAGAAGATTCTGGTTCGGAGGATGAACTAAAATGAGCAGAGCTGTTGTTTGTTTGGTTTTTTTGCTGCTGTTGCCGTTACCCTGTTTTGCTCAAAGGAGTACGGAGCCGTTGAACTTTCGTGGCATCGAATGGGACACCTACTACTCTGCGATTACCGGAATGACAAAACAGTATTCAAGAGATGAGAAGATCGACGTTTTCAAGAAAGCCGGTGACGAGATGACTATCGGTGACTGCAAACTCGACACTTTGACTTACGAAGGCTTCAACGGAAGAATTTACAAAGTAAATATGACTTTCTCTTCCTGCAACCCTGGACAAGTTTTTAACATGTTCAAGCAGAAGTATGGAGAATGTACTTCTGTAGAAGATTCTTTGGAACAATATATAGGGACTTGGAATTGGAAACGCGTAAAATTGGTTTTCTTTATTGACGTGGATTCTTCTGCTTCTGAGATTACGTATACGTATAAGATAACGGAGAGAGAGTACGAGACGTACTTGAAAGAGAAAGGTGGAGCGAAGAAGGATCAGTTTTAACGGCAAGTTGCGCCAGATGGGTTCGACATGCCACGCGGCAATTCTATACGATTTTCAGATGAAATAGCTGCGACGCGCATTTAAACAGCTTATGCACACACAACTGGTTTTATCCAGTAATAAGCTGAAGCGCTATCTTTGGCAAAGAATTCGCTTGCGCTAGCATGGCAGTTGCGGATTGAGATAGGATTTGATTTTTTACAAACGCCGTCATTTCTTGGGCTACATCCGTATCAGATATCTGTGATTCAGCAGCTTGAAGATTCGCTGATTGAATCTGAAGATTGGATATCGTGTTTTCGAGCCTATTTTGCATGGCTCCAAGATTGGCCCTGATCTTGTCTTTGGACACGATGGCGGTGTTGATAGCACTCAGGGCAGACGCTGCCAGGGCCTGAGTAGAGATGCATAACCCGAATTGCGGTATAATTTGATCGCTCACATAATTCTGAGTGTTTATATCAAACTTTAATGCATGCATGTTATTATGTTTATCTTTCCCAATGGCATACCAAATTGTGTACGCTGGATTAAAATACAAACGGTACATATCTGTTGGATTGAATTGAGCTTGCACATTTGTCGGAATATTATGCAAGCCTAGAGGTAACCCGCCCCAGTTACCCGTCTCTTGTAAAGTTAAATCATTGGCGGCCACAAATTTGGCCTCCGCGCTAGCACTCGCACCAATTAAATTATCTGCCGTACAACAACCAATTTGGATATAATAATAGTCGCAGGCGCTGTCGTTGCCAGTACCGAAATGAACCTTGAGCTTACCTGTGGAATTGACTCCTGTTCCATCAAATGTATCGCTAGCAAGGTTTCCATTTAAAAGATAAATACCGTTGAAGTCCGTAGCGTTGGCAATGCGA
>NZ_JAOTRZ010000067.1 GCF_030247655.1 Trichlorobacter sp.
ATATGGTCCTGGTGGATATCGGGCAAAAGATTTTTTCAAGGTCGGCGTTCCACTTAATATCCTGTATATGGTTGTGTCGATCCTTCTTATTCCTCTGTTTTGGAAGTTTTAGTTGACGTTGGCCTGGAGTCGTAATTGTCATGCAACTTAATGTAACCCATCTGCGCCAGCTTGAGGCCGAAAGTATTCACATTATCCGTGAAGTAGCTGCCGAGTTTGAAAATCCGGTGATGCTGTATTCAATTGGTAAAGATTCTTCGGTTATGCTGCGTCTGGCGCTGAAGGCCTTTTATCCGGCAAAACCTCCCTTTCCCCTGATGCACATTGATACCACCTGGAAGTTTAAGGAGATGATCACCTTCCGTGACCAGATGGCTGCGGAGTATGGTTTTGATCTGTTGGTACATGTCAATCAGGATGGCGTTAGGCAGGGGATCAGCCCGTTTAAGCATGGCTCAGCACTTTACACGGATGTCATGAAGACGGAAGGGCTTAAGCAGGCATTGGACAAGTACAGGTTTGATGCTGCCTTTGGTGGCGCACGTCGTGATGAAGAAAAATCCCGCGCCAAGGAACGGATATTTTCTTTCCGCAGTGCAAACCATCGCTGGGATCCCAAGAATCAGCGGCCTGAGCTGTGGAATCTGTACAATACCCGTGTAAAACCAGGGGAAAGTATTCGTGTTTTTCCCATTTCAAATTGGACTGAACTTGATGTCTGGCAGTATATCCACCTGGAGCAGATTCCGATTGTACCGCTCTATTACGCTAAAGAGCGCCCGGTTGTGGAACGGGACGGCATGTTGATCCTGCTGGATGACGACCGGTTGGAACTGCAGCCCGGTGAGCAGGTTCAGATGAAGTCGGTCCGTTTTCGGACTCTGGGCTGCTATCCGCTGACCGGAGCCGTGGAATCTGCTGCTGCCACGCTACCGGAGATAATCCAGGAAATGCTGCTGACCAGGACTTCGGAGAGGCAAGGCCGGTTGATTGACCACGACCAAGCTGGGTCTATGGAGAAGAAGAAGCATGAGGGGTATTTCTGATGTCCCACCAATCTGAAATGATAGCTTCTGATATTCACTCCTATCTGAAAAGTCAGGAAGTAAAGGGGATGCTGCGCTTTATCACCTGCGGCAGTGTTGATGATGGCAAAAGCACCCTGATTGGCCGCCTGCTGTGGGATTCAAAGCTGATCTTTGAAGACCAGCTTGCTGCTCTGGAAGCAGACAGTAAAAGGATCGGAACGCAAGGGGGCGAGATTGATTATGCCCTGCTGCTGGATGGTCTACAGGCAGAGCGTGAACAGGGCATCACCATTGATGTTGCCTATCGCTTCTTTTCTACTGATAAACGCAAGTTCATAGTGGCGGATACGCCGGGTCATGAGCAGTACACCCGCAACATGGTGACTGGGGCCTCCACCGCAGATGTTGCCGTGATTCTGGTTGATGCCCGTAAGGGAGTGCTGACACAAACCAGACGTCACAGTTTTCTGGTGTCGTTAATGGGAATCCGTCATGTTGTGCTGGCCATTAACAAGATGGATCTGGTGGAATTTTCTGTATCCCGTTTTCAGGCTATTCGTGAGGAATACGCGGCCTTTGCTGCCGGGTTGGGGTTTGCAGATATCACCGTTATTCCGATTTCAGCTCTGCAGGGTGATAATGTTTTGCTGCGCAGTGGTCGTACCCCCTGGCATGACGGTCCAACTTTGATGGAGTATCTGGAAACTGTTGATGCTGTGCATGAAATAGAGAATCAGGCGTTTCGTATGCCGGTGCAGTGGGTTAATCGTCCTGATCTGGATTTTCGCGGTTTTTGCGGGACGCTCGCCTCAGGCCGGGTGCAGCCTGGCGATGAGATTGTTGTCGCGGCTTCAGGTAAAACCAGTCGGGTGGCACGTATTGTAACCATGGATGGTGATCTTGATGAGGCTTCAACAGGGCAGGCGGTTACGCTTGTGCTTGAAGATGAGATTGATATCAGCCGTGGTGACCTGTTGGCGGACCCATTGGCGCGTCCGTCATTTGCAGATCAATTTGAGGCTCGAGTTGTCTGGATGTATGAAGACGCATTGATGGCTGGGCGCAGATATCTGATGAAGAGTGGCTGCAGTACGGTTCCTGCAGCAGTAACTGCGCTTAAATACAAGATTAACGTAAACTTGTTACAGCATGAACCGGCAAAAAGATTGGAGTTAAATGAAGTAGGGGTCTGCAATCTGGTGCTGGACAGGCCGATCGCCTTTGATCCCTATGCTGAGAATCATACTACCGGTAGTTTTATTCTGATCGACCGTATCAGTAACGCAACGGTTGGCGCCGGTATGATTGATTTTGCCCTGCGCCGGGCAACCAACGTGCATTGGCACACAGAGCAGGTTAGCCGCGATATCCGGGCCGCTTTGAAAGGACAGTCTCCCTGTGTTATCTGGCTGACCGGGCTTTCCGGTTCCGGCAAGTCCACCATCGCCAACGCCCTTGAACAACGGCTCGTACAGCTTGGAAGACATACCATGTTGTTGGATGGGGATAATATCCGTCATGGCTTAAACAAGGATCTGGGCTTTACCGAAGAAGACAGGATTGAGAATATCAGGCGCATCGGTGAGGTGGCAAGGTTACTGACTGAGGCTGGCCTTATTGTCATTACCGCCTTTATTTCGCCGTATCGTGCAGAGCGTGAGATGGTGCGGAACCTGCTGCCTGCAGGTGAGTTTGTTGAGGTGTACGTCAGCACCTCTCTGGAGGAGTGTGAACGACGCGATGTGAAGGGGCTGTACAAGAAAGCACGCAAGGGGAGTATCCCTAATTTTACCGGCATCAGCGCCCCCTATGAAGAGCCGCTGTCGCCTGATGTGACTGTTGATACCTCTTTGGTTTCAGCTGATAGAGCAGTTGCCATGATACTTGAATCTATTGGTTTGAACCGCTAACTGTGGTAGACAAGGGAAAAGCAAGGATGAAGGATGAAGGATGAAGGATGAAGGATGAAGGATGAAGGATGAAGGATGAAGGGGAGAGTAAAGAACGTTATGATGAATCTGGTATCTGCAAAATCATTAGCTATGATTACATTAAGCCTGTTGCTTGCCGGTTGTGCGGGCTGGTTGCCATCGTCCGGTCCAAGTGTCAGTGAGGTCAGGGATGCAGCAGAAAGCCCACGTTTGTCCGGTATACAGCTGGTGGATCTGAATGATTCCGTGGCCCGTCGCCTGCTGGCACAGCGCAAACAGGAGCTTTTTTCTGAAAAACTGGGGGTTGGCAAACCTGCTGCCTGGATTATCGGTACCGGTGATGTTGTTGAGGTGTCCATTTGGGAAGCCCCTCCGGGTACTCTTTTTTCTTCATCTGCACTTGAAACCAAGTCTGGTCCGGCTTCATCACGGGTAACTCCCTTTCCTGAGCAGATGGTGGATAGTGACGGCCTGATTACCATCCCCTTTGCCGGCAAGATCCGGGCAGGTGGCCGTACGCCGCAGCAGGTTGAGGCTGAGGTGGCTGAACGATTGAGGGGGTTGGCAAACCAGCCTCAGGTGCTGGTGCGTGTGCTGCGCAACACCCACGCGACTGTAACGGTGGTAGGAGAGGTGGCCACCAGTGCCCGTATGCCGCTGACGCCGGGCGGAGAGCGTCTGTTGGATGCTCTGGCAGCATCCGGCGGGGTTCGGCAACCGGTTAACAAGATGACCATTCAGGTGACCCGGGGTGATTCAGTGCAGTCCATGCCGCTTGAAATGGTTATCCGTGACCCTTGTCAGAATATTACCCTGCAACCGGGAGATGTAGTGACCGCCCTGCACCAGCCATCAAGTTTTACCATGCTGGGTGCAACCGGCAAAAATGAAGAAATCAATTTTGAGGCACAGGGCATATCCCTTGCTCAGGCCCTGGCTCGTGGTGGTGGACTGCAGGATGCCCGCGCCAATGCGCAGGGGGTATTTGTCTTCCGGCTTGAGTCTGCAGATGCGCTGGATTGGCCTTCCAAGCCTGCTCAAACGACACCTGACGGGAAAGTGCCGGTGATTTACCGGGCTGATCTGAAGGATCCTGCTACCTTTTTTGTGGCTCAGTCATTTCCGGTTAACAACAAAGATGTATTGTATGTGGCCAATGCGCCATCAGTTGAGCTGCAGAAATTTCTTAATATAATTATGACACTGGCATATCCGGTGATAAATGTAATTCCTTTGACTCGGTAACATGAAGGGCAACTATCCTTTCCTGATTGACGTATCCCGTCTGGTGGGCAGGCTGATGAAAGGGCGGCTGCCCACCGGCGTTGATCGGGTAGCACTCGCCTATGTCAGCCAGTACGGTGAGCGATCACGGGCCTTTATCCGTGATGGCCGCTTTCATGTTGTGCTGACGGAAAAGCTTTCTCAGACGCTCTTTCATCTGCTGTTTGCACCGCCAGTTGATTTTAAGGCCCAAGCCTGGCGATTGATTGCCCAGGGGGCTGCCGCAGGTATTCGCCAAGGCGATCTGAGCGGTTCTGTTTTTCTGAACATTGGTCATAGCGGACTTGAATATCATCGTTATCCTAATCTGTTGAGAAAAATGAAGGTGCGACCGGTTTTTCTGGTACATGACCTGATACCGGTTACCCATCCAGAATACTGTCGCCCCGGTGAAGGTGAACGCCACCGGATCAGAATGAAAACTGTGCTGGAGCTGGCCCAAGGGGTGATCACCAATTCTCAGGCCACCCTGGATGAACTGGCCCGTTTTTCCGATGCGCTGGGTATGCGTCTGCCACCAGCACAACCAGCCTTTCTGGCGCCACCTGTATTTCCCCCACCTTCCGCGGTACGCCTTGTTGATCGTCCCTACTTTGTGGTGCTTGGCACCATTGAACCACGCAAAAATCATCTGTTGTTACTGCAGGTCTGGAAACGTCTGGTGGAGCAACTGGGAGACCGGGCTCCTCTGCTGGTGCTGATTGGTCAACGTGGCTGGGAATGCGAGAATGTGGTTGACCTGCTGGAACGCTGCGAAGCGGTTCAAGGCCATATTATTGAACATGCTTCCTGTTCAGATAGCGAGCTTGCCACCTGGCTGCACCATGCTCAAGCACTATTATTTCCGTCATTTATTGAAGGTTTTGGCCTGCCGTTGGTGGAGGCCCTGGCATGCGGCACGCCGGTGATTGCCAGTGATCTGCCGGTGTTTCATGAGATAGCGGGTGACATTCCGGATTACTGTGACCCGCTGGACGGGTTGGGGTGGTTAGGACTCGTTGTCGACTACAGCAGTTCAGACAGTCAGAAACGGGCGGAGCAGCTACAGAGAATCAGCTGTTATTGTCCCCCTACCTGGCCGGATCATTTCGCTAAAGTAGAGTTACTATTACAACAGCTTACACACTAAAAGCCCGGAGGCTGGTTGAAATTTTTCTTGCGGGTCCGGTTGTCTAACAGGCAAAGCCGTGTATACTCAGTTATTCGGTTTTTGGGAGATTGAATGCAGGTAAAAACTGGAGGAACCATGATGATAAAACGCTGGCGAAATGCAGTGGCACGGCCGCTTGTTATCGCAATATTGGCACTGTTAACCGGCCTGTTGTATCAGCCGGTTCTCCATGCTGAAGATCCTTTTATTGGTGAAGTCATGTGTGGTGGCTGGAATTTTTGTCCCAACGGTTGGGCAGAGTGTAATGGGCAACTGGTACCTATTGCTGAATATGACGCCTTATTCAGCCTGATCGGCACCACCTATGGCGGTGATGGTCAATACACCTTTGCCCTGCCGGATATTCAAGGGCGCACCATGGTCTACCAAGGGCAAGGCACAGGGCTTTCAAATCGGGTGCTCGGTGAAACCGGCGGAGTGGAGACCGTGACGCTTACCACAAATCAGATGCCATCCCATGCCCACGGTGTGGCAGTCCACAGCGGTGCAGAAAAAGCTGCATCTCCCACCGGGAAAATCCCTGGTGTTACCGCCACAGCAGCGCCGGTCTACAACAGTGCTGCAACCAGCGGCAAAACCCTGGCTTTCGGTGCCTTGGCTCCGACCGGTGGTTCGCAGCCCCACAATAATCTGCAACCCTATCTGGTCGTGAAATGCTGCATTGCTCTTAATGGCATTTACCCTTCCCAGTATTGATCAGGAGGCTTTATGACATGGTACAGATTGAAAAAAACTATGATTTTGCCGCTGCTGGCCCTGCTGGTTTTACTCTGCACGGTTCCGGCACAGGCAGATGATCCATTCTTGGGTGAAATCAGGTGGGTAGCCTTTAATTTTGTTCCTAGATACTGGGCACGGTGCGATGGCCAGATATTGCCAATACAACAGAATCAGGCCCTCTTCTCCCTGTTGGGTACGACCTTTGGTGGCGATGGTCGCATTAATTTTGCCCTGCCGGATATGCGTAGCCGCGCGCCGATCCATGTAGGCAGCACATACACACTTGGCAGTAAGGGCGGGGAGGAATCCCATGGTCTGACGTCACAGGAAATGCCGATCCATACCCACAGTCTGAAAGCTGACCCACGGGAAGGTAGTGCCATTGATCCCACCAACAACTATCCGGCCAAGAACAGCGGAGGTGGTTCCGCCTACGGAAGCTCAGCTACAGCAAGCATGGCTTCCGGTGCTGTGGCATCCACCGGCAACAGTCAGCCCCATGAGAACATGAAACCGTACAGTACCCTTAACTGCATCATTGCGCTGTCAGGAATTTATCCAAGCCAAAATTAGGTGAGTGCAAGGAGATCGTGATGCCAAGAATCGTTGTGAACTGCATGATACTCTGTCTGCTCTGGTTCGGAGCTATTCCCGCCAGCATGGGGCATGCCGGTGATGAGCCATATATCGGTCAAATCCTTTGGGTCCCATACAATTTTGCCCCCAGAGGATGGGCTTTTTGTAATGGCCAGATTCTGCCGATAAGCCAGAATACAGCGCTTTTCTCTCTGCTGGGTACCCAGTATGGCGGGGATGGTAAATCAACCTTTGCCCTGCCGAATATGCAGGGCAGGCTGCTGCTGCATGCGGGCCAGTCTCCGGGGACATCAGTATATAATCAGGGAGAGTCCGCTGGCGAGACGACCCATACCTTGACGGCTACTGAGCTGCCGAACCACTATCACACGGTAAACGTCTCAACGGCCACCGGTGCCGATAGCAGTCCAGCAAACGTTTACTATGCCCAGCCAGCCAACGGCAAACAGTATGGCCCGGATGGTAGCTCCAGTTTTGCTTCATCGGCTATTGTAACAGCCGGTGGTGGACAACCCCACAACAACATGATGCCCTATGTTACCCTTAACTGCATTATTGCACTTCAGGGTGTTTATCCGCCAAGGCCGTAGTTCCGGGAGGATGTTTTATGCGCCTTTTTAGAATCCTGATTGCGGTTGCTGTTATCTGGGGACTGTCAGTTACAGTACAGGCTGCTGTCATAGTAACCGGCGGTCTGGATGCCTCGTATCCCACTATGAACCGGGTTAGTGACCGTGCCGGGTTTCCTGCATCTGCCAATACCTCTTTGCCCTATGAACTGCTTGAGGTCAGAACCACTACCCCTGGTGATACTCTAACCGCCACAGTGGGGAATACTACGCAGTTTGACTCATTTCTTACGTTGTATTCATCGTTCAACCCCGCTGCACCCCAGTCAAACATCCTTGCTGCGGATGATGACAGCGCAGGCTATCCCCATGCCCAATTGACGAAAACCGGTCTGGCTGCAAACACAACCTACTATCTGGTTATTACCAGCTACGCTTCCGGGGCAGACGCTGTTTATCCGCAATATGGCAGCTACAGTCTGACCCTTGGTGGTAATTTTACGGTTGTGCAGAAGGCAACCAGCACAACGCTGAGCGCTTCAGCAAACCCGGTAATACAAGGGCAGGAGATCACTTTGACTGCAGCGGTTGCTAAAAGCGGAACAGCTCTGCCCACCGGTACGGTGACTTTCAAGGAAGGCAGTACCACGCTGGGAACAGGAACTGTCAGTAACGGTCAGGCCACCTTCAGCACATCTGCATTGTCAGTGGGCAGTCATGCAATTACGGCGCTCTACGGTGGCGATCTAAAAAACAGCAGTTCAACCTCAACAGCCTTAACCGTGGTTGTTGCTGAAGCGCAGAAACAGCTTGCAGTTAGCATTGTAGGCAACGGTTCTGTTACCAGCGATCCTGCAGGAATCAGTTGCGCTGCAGGTAGTGGTGCTGGTTGTACTGCAGCTTTTACTACAAATAGCACGGTTGTTCTTACTGCAACAGGTAATACCGGGTTCAACTTTACCGGCTGGTCCGGCGCATGTAGCGGTAGCGCTGGTTGCAGTGTTCAGATGGATGCGGACAAATCGGTTACTGCAACCTTTACGGTTCAGAACAATGTCAAGGTCAACGGCACCAGCTACGGAACCCTTAATAACGCTTATCTTGCTGCTGGTGACGGCGCGACCCTTATGGCCCGTGATCTGACTTTTACTGAGGATCTGCTGTTAAACCGCGGGATTGGTATTGTTCTGCAGGGCGGGTATGCCGACGGTTTTGGCAGTCATACCGGCTATACCACGTTGCACGGTGTTCTTACGGTCAGCAGCGGTAGCGTTGTGCTGGATAATCTGAAAATCAAATAGAACAGCAGGCAAAGCTGGCATAGTGAAGCTGTATCTGGTCAGCGGCTGACGTTTTCTGTACAGGATGTTTGGATGTCTCTTGATACTCCGGTCATACCCCCAAGGGTGTATGCGCTTGATTTTTCCCATTGGAAGAAGGCAAGTCTGCGCTCCTGCTTTGCTGGCAGTCAAGTGCGATTCGTTACGCAGATTAAGCAGGTTCCGTCCGGCTCAACCCTGGCGGTTTGGGGACGCAGAGAACTGCCCGGCCTGGCTGATCACGTAACGGTTGTTCGACTGGAAGATGGCTTTATCCGCTCAGTTGGTCTGGGGGCAGACCTGACCCGTCCGGTTTCCTGGGTGATTGATCGGCAGGGGATCTACTTTGATGCCACACAGCCTTCTGATCTTGAAACGTTGTTGCAGACCACTGTTTTTTCCGATGAACTCTGTCAGCGTGCTGCCCGGCTGCGTGAATGTCTGGTTGTTGCCGGACTCACCAAGTATAATGTCGGTGCCGGAGGATGGCAGCGACCTGACAATCTGAGGCGGATCATTCTGGTGCCGGGTCAGGTGGAGTCGGACGCCTCACTGGCCTACGGGGCCCCCGGCATCAAAACCAATATGGGGCTGCTACAGGCGGTGCGGGCAGCCCATCCAGACACCTACCTGATCTACAAACCCCATCCCGATGTGCTGGCTGGCCTGAGGGCCAAAGGGCAGGCTGAGGATCAGGCCCGGAACTGGTGTGATGAACAGATAACAGATGTTGCCATGGGAGCTTTGCTGCCCCAAGTGGATGAAGTCCACACCATGACATCGTTAACAGGCTTTGAAGCACTTATGCGTGGTAAAAAGGTTGCGTGTTACGGTCAACCGTTTTATGCCGGCTGGGGCTTGACAACGGACGTTGTGCCGCTTGAACGGCGTATCCGTCGGTTGACGCTGGATGAACTGGTTGCCGGGAGTCTGTTGTTGTACCCTTGCTATATCAGCAGAACCAGTGGTCGGCTGATTACTGCAGAACAGGCGCTGGATGAGCTTGTGGCCTGGCGTGAGCAGGCATCTGTAGCTGAGACGTTATGGACCAGGCTTAAAAGAATTGTGCTTCGTCTTGTTGTGGGAGTCAGATAAATGCAACTGCGTCGTTTCCTGTTTTTACAGGGGGTCTGTTCCCTTTTTTTTGCCTGTCTGGCAGAACGGTTGGTCCGGGAAGGACACCGGGTTTATAAAGCTAACTTTAATGGTGGTGATGCTGCCTATTGGCGGGGGGCGTCTGCCTGGCCATTTCGCGGGCATCTGGAGGGTTTGCCAGCCTTTCTCAAAAGTACATTTGAGGAGCATAAGATCAGTGACGTTGTCCTGTTTGGTGACCGGCGCCCTGTTCATAAACCAGCTGTGGAGCTTGCACAATCAAGCGGTATTCGCGTCCATGTCTTTGAGGAAGGGTATTTCCGTCCCCATTGGGTGACGCTGGAGCGTCAGGGGGTTAACGCCCACTCTTTGCTGCCCCGTGATCCTGTCTGGTACCGTGAAGCAGGCAAACAGCTTGGCGATGGCTTTGTTGCCGAGCCCTTTCAGACAACCCTCAAAATCAGGGCTGCCCATGATGTTTTGTATCATCTCGCGAGCGTCGTTAATCCCCTGTTGTATCCAGGTTACCGAACCCATGCACCTTACATTGCGCCGTTCATGTATGCTGGCTATGTCCGGCGTTTTGCCATGAAACCGCTGCATGAACGTCGAGATAGCGTACTTGTCAATGGTTTGATCAGTTCAAAAACTCCCTATTATCTCCTGCCGTTACAGCTGAACAGTGATGCCCAGATTCGTGATCACTCTAACTTCAAAGATATGGCTGATGTGATGGCCTTTGTGATGGCTTCGTTTGCCCTGCATGCGCCTGCCGGCAGCCGACTGGTGATCAAAAATCATCCGCTTGATATGGGGCTGGTCAACTATCCACGCATCATTGCAGAACTTGAGGCGCGTTACGCTGTTGTCGGCAGGGTAGACTATCTGGAAACAGGTAATCTTGAGGCACTGGTGCAGCATGCCCGGGGAACGGTTACCGTTAACAGCACGGTGGGTGGGGTTGCATTGCAGTACGGATGCCCCACCATAACGCTTAGTGATCCGATCTACAACCTGGCAGGCCTGACCTTTCAGGGGGGGCTGGATAGCTTCTGGCAGAATGCTGAAACGCCTGATCAGGAACTGTTCCGCTGTTTTAAGGCCGTGGTTATTCAGACTACCCAGATTAATGGCGGTTTTTACTGCAAACGGGGCATTGAACTGGCGGTGAAAAATGCCGTTCCCGTTTTAACGTCAGAAAAATCTCCGTTAGAAAGACTGATTCGGTCTGATTAAACTATAAAGCGGTTCTGTGTCCTGCTCTCTCATTACTTGCGTTTTACGTGATATATGCTGTTATTATTAGTACATTCTGTTGTGTCTAGCCTGTTGTTTAAGGAGGAGCGTATGCATTCCGTACCTGTCCTGAGCAAAAAGAACACTGGATGCCGCTGTAGGTTGTTTTTTGCGTTTTTGCTGGTCTGCCTGATGCCACTTATGGCTCATGCCGCTATTGTTGCTGACCACACAAGAGCTGTAGATGTGTCACCAGCAGAGGTGGCGTTGGCAAAAAGCAGTCTGCATATTGCGTATGGTCATACCTCCCATGGCAGCCAACTGGTAACCGGTATGAGCGCCCTCAGTGCTTCCAATTCCCTCTATTCATTTTCATCCGGTGGAACCAACGGTAGCCTGGATCTTCGTGACGACGCAATGGACGGGGATGTGGGGTATTATCCCGACTGGTATAATAATACCCGCAGTTACCTTGGTCCGCCGAATCCGTCCACCGGCAGGGGTACAGCAAATCCGGCTATTAACGTAGTGATCTGGTCTTGGTGCGGTCAGGCCTCCAGCTACTCTGAACAGGATATGATTGACAAGTATCTGACCCCCATGTCTCAGCTTGAACAGGAGTATCCGGGGATTCAGTTTGTCTATATGACCGGACATCTTGATGGCGAGGGGCCAGCAGGCACACTGCACCACCGCAATAATCAGATTCGCACCTTTGTGCAGCAAAACAACAAGATCCTGTTTGATTTTGCCGATATTGAGAGCTACGATCCGTCCGGCAATGAATTTTATACCAGGCTGGCGAACGATAATTGTGATTATGACAGTGATGGCAACAACAGCCTTGACCAAAACTGGGCTGTTCAGTGGCTTGCAGACCCTGCTAATCAGTACAGCAATCTGAAAACCCTGGCTGAAACATACTGCGGTGACTGTACCCATAGCCAGAAACTGAACTGCGTGCAAAAGGGACGGGCTGTCTGGTGGCTCTGGTCCAGGCTGGCTGAAAGACAAGCGCTGATTGTGACCCGCACCGGCACCGGCAGTGTTGCCAGCAGCCCGGCAGGTATTAGTTGCGGTAATGATTGCGGCGAGTTCTATGCCAAAGACAGTCAGGTGACCCTTACCGCAACACCGGAGAATGGCAGTGTGGTGACCGGATGGGGGGCTGATTGTCCAGGTTGCGGCACTAATACGGTTTGCTCTGTCACCATGGATCGCCCGCGGAGTTGCTCGGTTACGTTTGTGCCCGGCCATACCCTGACGGTTAGCCGTAACGGTGACGGCTCAGGCACCCTGACCAGTCTTCCTGCCGGGATCAACTGCGGCAGCAGCTGCAGTTCTTCTTTTGTTGCCGGTTCCAACGTGACACTGCTTGCTACTACTGCCTCGCTGGACAGCGCCTTCACCGGTTGGGGGGGCAGCGATTGTGGTGCTTGTCCCTGGACATCCGACACCTGTGTTGTGCAGATGAACAGCGACAAACTTTGTTCAGCAACCTTTGAACCGGCTAACCTGGTAATTGTACAAAAGACGGGGAATGGCAGCGGCAAAGTGACCAGTAACTATCCCGGCATTGACTGCGGTTCAAGCTGTTTTGCCGCCTATGCAAAAACAATGACGGTCTCACTATTCGCCACCCCTGAGGCGGGCTCGGTTTTTGCTGGCTGGCAAGGGGACTGTGAAGGGAGCAGTTGTTCTCTTTTCATGAATTTTCGTCACAATGTGACGGCGGTCTTTGAGCAGGAGGATGTAGCCAGACTGGGGGGCGATAGCTTCAACAGCATTGCAGGGGCCTATGCCGAGGCCGGCAGTACTGCCACCATCAGGGTCAGAGACAAGGAACTGTATGAAAACCTGAATTTGAACCGTGCGGTCAACGTGACGCTGCTGGGGGGCTATGCCAGTGGCTTTGCTACCGTGAGTGGGGTAACAACGATTAGCGGCAGTGTAACCATTGGTGGCACCAGTGGAAAAGTAACGCTGAGTAATTTTGTGATACGCTGATGAACCTGACAGATCGTAAGTAAAGAAATGCAGGGGAGCGGGAGCACCATTGACACCAGTTTCATGTACCATTCTGATCACCGGGGCAACCGGCGCCATCGGTTCTGCACTGGCTTTGCAGTACGCTGCTGCCGGGCATTGTCTGTTGCTGGGCGGGCGAAGCGCTGAAAAGCTTGAGCAACTGGCCGAAAGTTGTCGAGAGCAGGGTGCCCGGGTTGTAACGCTTATCTGCGACCTGCAAGACCATCGTGATTATCTGGAGCAGGTAGAGCAACTCTGTGAACAGCATTGTCCGGACCTGGTGATTGCCAATGCCGGTGTCAGCAGCACTGCAGATGCGTCCGGCGAATGCTGGCAGGCGAGTGAAGAGGTGGTCTGCGTGAACCTGCTGGCTACCCTGACTACGGTTCAGGCAGTGGTTCCTACCATGCGCCGCAACGGGGGAGGGCAGATCGCCCTGATCAGCTCGTTGGCTGCCTGGTATGGCCTGCCGGTTACTCCGGCCTACTCTGCCAGTAAGGCAGCAATCAAGAATTATGGTGAGGCGTTGCGTATCAGCCTTGCTTCTGAAGGAATCAGTGTTTCTGTTGTTATGCCCGGCTTTGTCAGTTCAGCCATGTCTCGCACCGTGCCCGGTCCCAAGCCGTTTCTGATGACGGCAGACCGGGCAGCGCAGCTGATTATCAT
>NZ_JAOTRZ010000068.1 GCF_030247655.1 Trichlorobacter sp.
AGAACTTTCTATGTAGGTGCCAAACCGCTCCAGGGCCTCCCGCTTGGCCCGTGCAATACCGGCAGTGCGTGCATCATCAGGCGACTGGCTGCCGCCAAACGGCTGCTGAACGGTGTGGGTGATGGTATTTATTTCAGCACGGGCTGAAAGCGGAAGAAGCAAAGCTGTTATGAAGACAACATGAATGAGTAATTTCATGCACTGTATCCTTTCAGCATTAGTACAACCTGAGCGTTGTGTCTGCCGCTATGGCTTCAAAGTGACGGTCACGGCTGAACAGCAGTAGATTATGCTGCATAGTAAGTGCGGCAATAGTGGCATCTATTGTGGGGATAGTAATCCCTTTTGCACGCAGCCCGCGATACAGACTGGCTGCTTGCAGCCAGGTTTCCTTGTCTGCATCCACAAACGGGAATCTGAGCAGCCGTTCCTGTACCAGATCAAAGTTGCGTGCTCCTCGTATCCCTTGCAGCACCTCTTGCAGTACAACACCACATAGCATTACCTGATTGTGGCCGCTAATTAGTCTGGCAAGAATTTCGGCAGTTGGGCTGTCCGGTGCCTGAAAAAAGTCAATCCAGATAGATGTATCAACAAGAACCATCACGTCCCTGCCGCATCTGCTCAAGGTTACCGTCCCAGGTAATCTTTCCTCTCAACTCCAGCACTTTTTCCAGCTCACGTTGTTCAATCAGATGCTTAAGCGCGTAGGTGACCACATCAACCTTTTTCTTCAGCCCTGTGCAGACTCTTGCCTGTTCGTACAACGAGTCATCAATATTTAAAACGGTTCTAGCCATGGTATCCCCCAATCAAAAGATATCATTTTTACAAAAAAATATATCATTACTAAGAACAGCGCAATATATTCCTGCACCTAAAGCACGGGGCATGATGCTCCTGCACCATGCCCCGTATCTACCATCCTTGGACACACTAATTATCCCGTCTCTTCCGTGACCCGATCAGCTACAGCAAGCTTTGCCTGTCTGCGTTCAACGGAAATATTGCCAGATATTGTAGCTGATACAACACCACGCAGTGCTCGCAACGGCTTAACCGCTACGGGAGTATGTTTTCCCGTGTCAGCCACGCCCATTACGCCGAAATTTCTTTACTCGGCCTGACCACAACCTTGGGCGTAGCGGGCTTTGCTTTGCCCTTGGGGGCTGGAATAGGAAACTTCTCAAGGGCCAGTTTCAGTACTTCATCTATCTCTTTCACCGGCACTATTTTAACCTTCTTCTGCATCTCTTTCGGGATATCCTCAAGGTCCTTCTTATTCTGCTCAGGGATGATGACCGTTTTCATACCGGCCCGCACCGCGGCCAGGATCTTCTCTTTCAGGCCACCGATCGGCATCACCTTGCCACGCAGCGAAAACTCACCGGTCATGGCCACATCCTTGCGCACCGGCACCCTGGTCAGAACCGAGACCAAAGCGGTTACCATGGCGCAACCTGCTGAAGGGCCATCCTTGGGCACTGCACCTGCCGGTACATGGACGTGGATTTCATTTTCCTGAAACCATTCCGGTTTGATATGGAAGTCATCACCATGGGAGCGGATATAGGCCAGGGCTGCCTGGACGGATTCTTTCATGACATCGCCCAGCTGGCCGGTCAGCGCCATGCCACCCTTGCCCGACATAGTGGTGGCCTCAATATGCAACACTTCGCCGCCCACCGAGGTCCAGGCCAGACCGCTAACCACGCCGATTTCGTTTTTATCCATCTCATCATCCCGCAGGTACTTTGCTGCTCCCAGCAGAGTAGCCACCATGGCCGGGGTGATCTTGATCTGGCGTTTCTGCCCTTCGGCAATCTTGCGGGCCACCTTACGGCAGACATTGCCGATCTCCCGCTCCAGGTTACGCAGGCCAGCCTCACGGGTATACTTGGCAATAATTTCCTTGAGCGCCTCCTGCTCAAACACGATATGTTTGGCCTTGAGACCATTATCCTTCAACTGACGCGGCACCAGGTAGCGGGTGGCGATATCCAGCTTCTCCTCTTCAGTGTATCCAGCAAGGTTAATCACCTCCATCCGGTCGTACAAGGCCGAGGGGATCGGATCGCTGTGGTTGGCGGTGGCCACAAATAACACGTTGGACAGATCATAGGGCAGATTGACATAGTGATCGGAGAAGGCATTGTTCTGCTGGGGATCAAGCACCTCCAGCAGTGCAGCCGAGGGGTCACCCTTATAGTCATAGCCCAGCTTGTCCAGTTCATCCAGCATAAAGACCGGGTTCTTGGTACCGGCCTGCTTCAGCCCTTGAATAATCCGGCCTGGCAGCGCCCCCAGATAGGTACGGCGATGGCCGCGGATCTCAGCCTCATCACGCACCCCACCCAGGGAGATACGTACAAATTTGCGGTTCAGGGCACGGGCAATGGATTTACCCAGCGAGGTCTTACCCACACCGGGAGGCCCCACAAAACAGAGGATCGGCCCTTTCATCTTCTTATTCAGTTTGCGGACAGCCAGGAATTCCAATATCCGCTCTTTTACCTTATCCAGATAAGAATGGTCCTCATCCAGTATCTTCTTGGCCCGGATAATGTCCAGTGAATCACGGGTTGTCTTTGACCAGGGGATATCAATCAACCAATCCAGATAGGTGCGGATGACACCGGCTTCGCCGGAATCTCCATGCATCCGTTCCAGCCGTCCCAGTTGCTTAAGAGCCTCTTTCTGGACCGCCTCCGGCATCTTGGCCGCTTCAATGGACTTACGCAGCTCTTCCAGTTCTTCCTTGCCGTCGTTATCCCCCAGTTCCTGCTGGATCGCCTTCATCTGCTCCCGCAGGTAGTATTCCTTCTGGTTTTTACCCATCTCCTCCCGGGCTGCGTTCTGAATCTGGGCCTGCACCGACAGCATCTCATGCTCACGGGCCAGCAGATCATTCACCTTAGTCAGACGTCTGACCGGATCTTCAATCTCCAGCAGCATCTGGGCCTCAGACAGCTTCAGGCCAAGGTTGCTGGCGATCAGGTCAGCCATGCTGCCCGGGTCAGAGATATTCTCCAGAATCACCATCACTTCTGGCGAAATCTGCTTGCCCAGCTCTGAAATCTTGGTCAGCTGCTCCCGCACGGTACGCATCAGGGCTTCAGTCTCAAGGGTGTCCAACGCCGTTGGCTCAACCAGACGCTCAATCCGCACGGTATGAAACGGTTTGAACTCGACAAACTCGGCTATTCTGGCCTTGACCAGCCCCTGCACCAGAATCTTGACACGACCATCCGGTAGTTTCAGCATCCGCATGATCATGGCCACCGTGCCGACATTGTAGATCTTGTCCGGGGTGGGATCTTCATCACCTATATCGTGCTGAGTGGCCAGCATGATCATCCGGTCACCGGCCAGGGCCTGATCAACCGCCTTGATCGACATCTCGCGCCCCACAAAGAGCGGAATAATCATAAAGGGATAGACCACGACATCGCGAATCGGCAAAAGCGGCAACTGTTCCGGTATCTTCAGTTCCTCTTCTGTTACGATGACCGGTTCATTATTGTTTGATTCCTGATCAGACTTGCTCACGCGTTAACTCCTTAATCAAAATACGATGTTCCTGCCCTTTCAGACAAATGATGCGTAGGACCCCACACTGATATTCAGCACGGATATGACCTGGATCAACCAGATCCGGCAACCGTACCGTGCGACGCAGCCGTCCAAAATGGCGTTCAAGACAAAGATAGCGCACCGGTTCATCGGGCGTATCAGACAGTTTATCCGCCTGAATCACACAGACCATGCCGCGCTGAACCAGGCTGATATTCTCAGGGCTGATACCGGGCAAATCAAACTCCAGCACCAGGTGTTGGTCTGTTTCATAGATATCCATGGCAGCATTCAGGCTGCCTTCATCCTCTGCAGCCAAACCGGGATCAAGGGTGCGCAGTAGCGAACGCATCTCCTCAAGGTGCCGGTTGTACTGTCCTGCAAACGACGGTTTCTTCCCGCCTGAACGTGGCATGGCATCACCTGTTACGATCTGTTTGAAAGTTAAAAGCAGACTAGTATGGTATGTTTTGAAGATGTAACCATTCCATTACTGAAAGTCAAGCTGCGACCAACTATTTAAGTTTTAAAAAGTCATTGACATTTACTGCCTGTTTACAGGAAAGTCTGCCCATTCTTTACTAAACAAGGAGCTGTTTTAATATGGAACTGAAAACAAAAATCTGGATGACCGGATCACTTGACTGGTTCGGCTTTATTGATGATGCAGAGGTCTTTCTGGGACACCGCAACTTCCCGAACCCGCCCGAAGAAGGTGATGCCTGGACCTGTGAGAGTGGCGATATGTTCAAGATCATTGATGGAGAAATCAAAAAGGTCGGCCATACGGAACCGCCAAAAAAATACTGGTAGTTCTGATTCAAACTTAAGCTGCTATCCATAATCGGCCTGCTGTCAACGAGAGCAGGCCGGTTTACTTTTTGTCAGGATCAAGATCAATCACCGTCAGCTCTGGCGGCGCCAGAAACCTGATCGGTGGCCCCCAGGTGCCGGTACCACGACTGACATACAGGCGGCTGCCGCCTGCCAGTTGATTCATCCCGGCTCGCACCGGAAAATTAAGCCAGGTTAGCAGGTTAAAGGGGAATATCTGCCCTTTATGGACATGACCGGAAAGCTGGAGATCAAACGTGCCAATACTTTGCTGCTCCACCACCGGACGATGTTTTAGCAACACCACAAACCGATCGTTGGCAACGCCTTGCAATAAAGCGGTCTCCTTCACCGTTTGGACAGCCCCAAATCGTTTAGCCGCAGGATCATCCACCCCCACCAGGGCCAGATGTTCGCCGACCAGCACCGTTTGATCCTGCAACAGCTGAAAGCCTGACAGCTCCAGAAACCTGCGGGATGATCCAAACCCGGCATAATATTCATGGTTGCCCATCACCGCCACCATGCCCAACGGCGGCTGAAGTTCACGCAACATCTGCGAAACACCATCAACATGACTGATATGACCATCAACAATATCACCGGTGGCGACCAGTAAATCTGGCTTCAGCATTTTTACCGAAGCCACAAGCTGCTGCACCTGTTTTGATCCGACAATCAGGCCGATATGCAGGTCTGAGATCTGGACCACCCTCACCCTGGCAGCCCCTTTAGGCAACTTTGAGGTTGTGATCGCAAGATGTTCAACCTTCATATGACCTGCCTCAAACCAGCCATAACAGCTGATCAGCAAAGCCAAACCAAAGCAGCAAAGAAAGCCGGGACGGGGAGACAATAGTGCAATAGTTGGCAGCTGCAGAAAAAAATGAGCTGACCAGTGTAGTAGGCGCAGTAGTTCCAGCAGCACTGACAAGGAAACAAACAAAAACAGCAGCCCCATCCAGCAATAGCCGATGTAAGCTGCCATAGTTGCAGCAAAAGTCTGCCCTGCCTGCTCCAACAGTCGACTCAGTACCGGTGCAGCCACCATCAGCAGGCACCAGCCAACCGGGAACGGCCACCAGCTCTGCAGCACCGGAAAGGCCTGCAACAGCCTAAAAACAAACCAGGTATGGACTGCACCATAGATCAACAGAAAAACAAGTAGAAACAGGTTCATGGTTTTCTGACTCTCCCCACCACTTTCCTCTTGTCACCACGCCATGGCTGAAAGATACTGACGACCATCGTGACTACCACAGAGATCAAACATACTCAACAAAATCAAACAGCACCTGGTGAGCGGCACTGCACTGTTGAAGTTGCTGTCCCGCTTCCTCTGGATACAACCTTTCATTATCGGGTGCCGCCGGACCTGGCAGACCAGATTAAAGCGGGGATTCGGGTTTTTGTTTCCTTTGGCCGCCGCAAGGTAACGGCCTATGTGCTCGGCTTCAGTGCTCCGCCGGAAGGTCAGCAGTTAAAAGAAATCCTGGAGGTATTAGACCCTGAACCGCTCTGGACCGAGGCTGAACTAACCTTTTTCCGCTGGATTGCCGAGTATTACCTGCATCCCCTGGGCGAGGTGCTCAAGACCGCCCTGCCATCCGGCATTAACCTGCAAAGCCGTGGCAGCGCTGACGGAGAAACGGTGAGCGGCGGCAAGAAAATGCGGCATGAGCGTATCTTTAGCGTACTGGCGGCTGATGATCCAGCCAAGCTCAGGGGCAAAGGACTGGATATTCTGATCTTTTTACGCCAGTCCGGGCCGACTTCATCAGCAGAACTCAGGCAGCGCTTTGGCGAATGCAGCCCCAACCTGCGGCGTCTGGTGGAGTTGAGACTGATCCAGATGATCGAACGTGAGTTTTACCGCGACCCGTTTGCCGGCCTGACCGTGGCAAAAGACTCGCCAAAGCCGCTGACACAGCACCAGCAACAGGCACTGACGACCATCCTGACTGCTGTGGATGACAAACGTTTTGCCCCGTTTCTGCTGCATGGCATTACCGGTAGCGGCAAGACTGAAGTCTACCTGCAGGGGATCGCCCGCACCCTGGCTGCAGACAACAACGCCCTGGTGCTGGTGCCGGAAATCTCCCTGACCCCCCAACTGGTGCAACGTTTTCGCGCCCGCTTTTGCGATGGCATCGCGGTGCTGCACAGCGCCCTTTCCGATGGAGAACGCTACGATGAGTGGCGCCGGATCCGACGGGGTGAGGTACGGATTGTAATCGGCGCCCGCTCTGCCATCTTTGCCCCGCTGGAGCGGATCGGCATTATTGTGGTGGATGAAGAACATGAGGCATCCTTTAAGCAGTCCGATGGCCTGCGCTACAATGCCCGTGATCTGGCGCTGGTACGGGGCCAGCAGGAGCAGGCAACCGTGCTGCTTGGTTCTGCCACACCGCTGATCACTACCCGCTTTGCCGCCCAGCAGGGAAAGCTGGGCTACCTGTCGCTTCCGGAACGGGTCGCTAACCGTCCCTTACCCGCAACCAGCATCATCAACACCCGCATGACTGCCGAATCACCGCTGTCTCCCCAACTGATCGAGGCACTGGCAGACAACCTCGAGCGGGGTGAACAAAGCCTGCTGTTCCTGAACCGGCGCGGTTTTGCCAGCTGGTTGGTTTGTCCCTCCTGCGGAGCAGACCTGCAGTGCCCCAACTGCTCCGTTTCATTAACCTACCATCGCCAGCGCAGAAAAAGTCTCTGCCATTACTGCGATTATCAGGTGCCAGCCCCCTGCATCTGCCCTGCCTGCGGCGAGCTGGAACTGAAAGAGATGGGAGTGGGCACTGAACGGATCGAGCATGAACTGCTGGAACGGTTCCCGGACGCACGGATCGCACGGATGGACAGTGACACCACGGCTGGCAAGGGCGGCCATGCCCGGATACTGGACAAGGTGGGACGTGGTGAGGTGGATATCCTGGTGGGAACCCAGATGATTGCCAAAGGACACGATTTTCCCGGTGTCACGCTGGTTGGTGTACTCCAGGCAGAAGGCAGCCTCTACCTGCCGGACTTCAGGGCAACAGAACGGACCTTTCAGGTACTTTCACAGGTGATTGGACGGGCTGGGCGGGGAGAACTGCCGGGGCGAGTGCTGCTGCAGGCCATGACACCGGACCACTACGGGATTGCCTACGCTGCGGAGCATGACTTTGAGCGGTTCTACCAGGAAGAGTTACTGTTTCGACAGGAGTTGAATTATCCGCCCTATGGTTTTCTGGCAGCAATAAAGCTTTCAGGCACCAGTGAAAAGAGCCTGACAACAGCAGCAGATCAGGCGGCAGCAGTACTGCGTAGCATCAAAAACAGACTGGGGTTGCGGGTTGAGATTCTGGGACCGGCACCGGCACCGCTCTACCGCTTGCGGGGGCGTTTCCGTCAGCAGATTCTTTTGAAGGACGCCAGTCGGGCCGCACTGCGACGTCTGTTAACCGCCTACCGCAGGGAACAGTCACTTCCGGCAACCGTCAGAGCGGCGATTGATATCGATCCGGTAGATCTGTTGTGATCAGTGTTGCACCCACTCAATGGTCTGACTCCCCATATTTACGTGATAGCGAAAATCCCCCAGAAAGTTCATCCCCAACAGGCCATCAAATCCCATTGTCGGGCCATTCATCGGTAACACTGCGACTTCCACGCTATGTTTGGTCTTTGGTCCAACCTGCATATAGTCAACAACCGTATTATAGGCAGTTATAAAACTGCCATCCGCGACCCTGCCGGTAGTTCGGCTGGTGTGCTCAGGCCTGATGCCAAGACGGCTGGCCAGTTGTGGAGAAATGACCGTTACACTGGCACCGGTATCCAGTAACAGACGAGCCTGAATGGTTTCGTTACGAAAACTGATGGTTACCGGTACCAACACCTTGTTGCCCCGTACCGTGACCCCTGTATAACGATCCCCGCCACTGCTTGAACGGCTGTTCTTGACCTTTTTACGATACTGGGATGGAATCTTGCCCTCATCATCCACCATGACGACAGTGCCGTCCTTGTCTGTGTACTGAAACAGGTCTGCCTGCACCTGATGGCTTTTCAAAACCACAACCACAGCAATAACAACACAAATGAGATGGAAGAGATAGCGCAAGGAAGTCAGACACTGCATAGAAACTCTCAATCAGGCAGTAAATGCCGAGTAATACTGTTTTACCTTCACCAAATACTCACGGGTTTCACGGGGGAGACGGTCCGGCTTGCGATCCACATTGCCCGGCCCCCAGTTATAGGCGGCCAGGGCTGAATCAAGATCACCGCTGTATCTATCCAGCAGTCCTTTTAAAAACCGGGTGCCGGCCATAACATTCTGTTCTGGATCAAAGGAGTTGCTGACCCCCAGTCCACGGGCAGTAGCAGGCATCAGCTGCATCAACCCCTGGGCACCGGCGTGGGAAACTGCCCGCGGGTTAAAGTTACTCTCAGCCTTGATGACCGCCTTGATCAATCCGGCATCAACACCATAGCGTTGTGAAGCCTTGGCTATAGTCTGCTCAATGGTACCCGACGGGAGGTCGTCAGACAACCGGGACGAACGACGCTCCACCTGTTCCGGAGCCTTGGGGCCGGGCTCTTCCAAGGCCGGCAGTGGTTGCTTGGCACCAGAAGTTGTACGGGGAGCGGTGCTATCAGCAAGGTTTGAGAGATAGGCGTTGATCGGTGAAGAAGCCAGAGAGGGACTGGAAGATGGAAGTGTAGACAAAGGCAGCGCCATGCCACCATCACTATTGGGATGATCATCCAACAGTTCCAATGAACTGCGCAAACTGGTTAGTTGCAACAATTCTGCGGCATTTTGCACCGCCTCCGATGATGCCTCTGCAGGCACCATGCTGCGGTCAATCACGGCATCCAATCGATCTGAAAAGCGGGACGAGACTGTGGTTACAGCCTGCTCAGCTGCCGGGCGGGACTGCTCCCGTAGCATACTCTGTAATAACGACATTGTCTGGGCTGCATTGATCGACATACGTACCTCCCCGCTCAGGGGAACTGCAGATTTTTCTTTTTCAACTTCTCAATCAGGGTAGTACGCTTCAGGTTCAAGAGGGACGCAGCTTCTTTCTTGTTACCGCCAGTGCGTTGCAAGGCCTGCATAATCAGTCCGTTTTCAAAAGAATCAACCGCACTGTTCAGACAGATACCATCTAGAGGCAGCTCTTTTCCTGCGTTGACTACACCTGAAACCGGCATTGGCTGCTGTACCACCGGACGGGACGCCAGATATTTTTCCGGCAGATCATCCACTGTAATAAACCCGCTTTCCTTCATGGTGATCATCCGCTCCACCAGATTTTCAAGCTCCCGCACATTGCCGGGCCAATCGTAGTTACAGAGCATCTCCAGGGCTTCGCGAGTAAAGCCCTTCACCAGACGTCGCCGGTCACGGTTAAACTGCCCCTGAAAATGGTTGATCAAAAGCGGAATATCTTCACGCCGATCCCGCAGCGGAGGAATCGTAATCGGGATTACTGAAAGCCGGTAGTAGAGATCCTCCCTGAAATCACGGGTGGCCACCTGTTCATCCAGGTTTTTGTTGGATGCAGCAATGATCCGCACATCCACCTTCTGGGAACGGGTTGATCCCACCGGTTCAAACTCCTTGGCCTGCAGCACCCGCAGCAGCTTGACCTGCAGGGTCGCCTTCATATCGCCGATCTCATCCAGAAACAGAGTTCCCTTGTCAGCCATCTCAAACCGGCCGATCCGGTTGGCGTAGGCGCCGGTGAACGATCCCTTGACATGGCCAAACAGCTCACTCTCCAGCAGATCATCAGGAATGGCGGCACAGTTAACCGGCACAAAGTTTCTGCCGCTCCTGTCTGAAAGCTGGTGTATTGCCCGGGCTGCAAGTTCCTTGCCGGTTCCTGATTCCCCCTGAATAAGCACCGTTGCACTGGATTCAGCAACCTTTTCAATCATCTCAAACAGATTAAGCATTTGGCGACTTCTGCCAATGATAGTAGAACAGAGAAAATGGGGGTATTCATCAATCGGCTGTTCCGGAGCCCGTACCTTCATGGCCTGGTATTCCAGCGCCCGCATTACAACGCTTTCAAGTTCATCAAGGTTCAGCGGCTTGGGCAGAAAAATCAACCGTTCATCATGGGGCAGTGTACGGGCAGCATCGGGCTGGCCATAGACTATCGCCACCAACTCTGGATCAACCTGCCAGAGCCGTTGCAGGGCATCAGGAGAACTGGCAGACAGCGATGGTTGATCAGCAACCAGAATCCGGGGTGAACACACAGGAAGAGTGTCAAAAATATCTACACCAATATCAAATACTATTGTTTCATACCCTTTATATGTCAGAAAAGCTGACACAAGATCTCGAGTCTTGCGATCACCGTCAAGTACACAAAACGAGCTTTTAGCAACCATAACAACCCCTTATAGCTCACACCAACAACTTTTAACGAGCTGATTGAATAAAGTATAGGACGCAATCACTCGCATGTCAATTATCTGACCCATCTCATTTGATGAACATTTTATAATATGTAATACTGATAACAAAAATACTTTCCCTACGCCTCACGCTTGCACAGGTACCGCTTGCATGATACATATACTGGCATTCTGACAGTATCCTGCAACAACTGGGTACTGCCAGCCTGACAAGTCATTTATATTTACATATTGATAACGTTACATAGAAGGAGGTTTTCATGTCCAATGCCCTGGTACCGATGAATGCCAACGAGGCACGTACTGGTGACCACGGTGAACTGATTCAACTGGTCAGCTTCAGCCTGGACAACGAAGAGTACGGCGTAGACGTCCTGAAGGTACGTGAAATCATAAGAATGCCCAGCATCACCAGGGTTCCCAATACTCCCCACTATGTTGAAGGGGTAATCAACCTGCGCGGCAAGGTTATTCCAATTATCAATATGCGTCGCCGTTTCGGTCTGTGTGAACTTGAGTACGACAAACAGACCCGCATTATGGTTATGGATGTAGAAGGTGAACTGATGGGCTTTATCGTGGACGCGGTTTCAGAGGTTATCCGTATATCCAGCAGCGAGATACAGCCGTCGCCTGCCGTTGTAACCAGTGGTATTGATCAGGAATGTATTGCAGGTGTCATTAATCAGGCCGAGCGTCTGCTGGTCCTGCTTGATTTACAGAAGATGTTTTCCCAGGACGAACGTCAACTTTTTGGAAACCTGTAAGTAAGTATGTTCTGTTTCCCTTCACTTCCATCTCTGTATGGCGAGGTGTGCAATGCCCATTGATTGCGAAGACCAGGAACTTCTTGAAGGATTTCTGGCAGAAACAACTGAGCTTCTGGAGAAGCTGGACGATGACCTGATTGCACTGGAAAAGGCTTCCGACGATCCAGAGTTGATGAACCGGATCTTCCGTTCCATCCATACGGTTAAAGGCGCCTCCAGCTTTTTGGGGTTTGATCTGCTGGTGCGGGTCACCCATAAAACCGAAGATGTGCTGAACCGCCTCCGCAAAGGTGAGTTGCAACTGACCTCCGAGATCATGGATGTGGTACTTGAAGCCACAGACCTGGTCAAAACATTGGTGTCAGACATTAAAGGTGGTGAAATTGTTGATCGTGAGATCAATGAAACCATCAACAAATTAATACCGCTGCTTACCGAACAGCCTGCTGCTCCGGCTCAGCCTGCAGCAGAGACTCCGCCCCTTGTAGCATCAGAAGATTCGCCTGCCAGCACAGAAACCGCAGCGCCTCAGCCGGAACAGAAACCTGCCCAGGAGCCTCCTCCTGCAGCAGCCATGCCGCCTGCAGCGCCACGCCCTGCTCCGGAAGCAGCCAAAAAACCGGCTCCTCCCAAAGGGGGAGAAAAAGGTGGCGATGATCTTTCCGACAACACCACGGTCCGGGTTGACGTCAAACGTCTTGATGACCTGATGAATCAGGTCGGAGAGCTGGTACTTGAACGTAACCGGATGATCCAGTTGAATCAGGATCTGCAGGGTGGAACCTCAGATCATATCCTGTTCAGTGAAGAGTTTGGCAAGCTGGCCAAACGGATGAGTTTCGTCACCTCGGAACTGCAGATGCAGGTCCTTAAGATGCGGATGATTCCGGTTGAAAAGGTATTCAAAAAATTCCCCCGCATTGTTCGCTCTCTGGCCCGCGATCTGGGCAAAGAGGTAGACCTGCAGATCTTTGGTGAAGAGACAGAACTTGACCGATCTGTTGTTGATGAGATCGGCGATCCGCTGATCCACCTGATCCGCAACGCCATGGATCACGGTCTTGAAACACCTGACGACCGTATCGCCGCCGGCAAACAGCGCACCGGCACCTTGATTCTGGCCGCAGTCCACGAAGGCAACTCCATCATCATCAGCATTAAGGACGATGGACGCGGCATTGATACTGACCGGGTCGGTCGTAAGGCTATTGAAAAAGGGTTGATCACCGAGGACCAGCTGGCAGCCATGAGCCAGCGCGAGATGTTTGACCTGATCTTCCTGCCCGGCTTTTCCACAAAAGATCAGGCCTCGGATCTTTCAGGCCGTGGCGTTGGTATGGATGTGGTCAAGACCAACATTAAAAAATTGAACGGCCTGATCGAGATCAAGAGCGAAAAAGGGATGGGATCAGAATTCATCCTGCGCCTGCCCCTGACCCTGGCCATCATTCAGTCACTGCTGGTAGAGGTCGAGGGAGAGATCTACTCCATCCCATTGGCCTCGGTGCTTGAGACCCTCCGGGTTGACCAGCGTGAATTCCACGTCATTGGTGGCCAGGAAGTGTTGAAACTGCGCGACATGGTGCTACCGCTGGTACGCCTGGAACAGGTCTTCAACGTCAAGCGCTGCCATGAGCAGGACAACTTCTGCTACATCGTTGTGATCGGCTCTGCCGACAAACGGGTTGGCCTGGTGGTAACCCGCCTGGTGGGACAACAGGAAGTCGCCATCAAGTCACTAGGCAAGTATCTGGCCAATGTTACCGGTATTGCCGGTTCAACCATCCTGGGTGATGGTCGGGTTGCTCTGATTGTTGACCCGGTCGGCATGGTTGACGGTGGCGAAGGGGCATCCGGAACACGCTAAGAGCAGACGCTTAACACGAGAGAGGGACGTAACGTGGCCATATCTGATAAAGACTTCGAACTACTACGTGATTTTATTTACAACCTGTGTGGGATGTATTTTCACACCACAAAAAAATACTTCCTGGAAAGCCGTCTTACCAAGCGGATGGAGGCCACCGGCACCAAGAT
>NZ_JAOTRZ010000069.1 GCF_030247655.1 Trichlorobacter sp.
GGCCCGTATTCTCAAATTACGTGGTGTAAACGTCGGAGTCATGAAGCCGGTTACCAGCGGTTGTGTTGAGCGTAATGGTGAGTTGATCTCTGAGGATGCCGAACTTTTGGCCTGGGCTGCCGGTGTTGACTGTACCGATGATGTTGCCCCGTACTGTCTGCGTGAGCCGATTGCTCCGGTTGAAGCAGCACAGCTGGACGGGGTGCGGATTGATTTCAGTCACATTGCAGCAAGCTACCGTCGTCTGGCAGCACAGTATGAGTTTGTGATTGTGGAAGGGGCAGGGGGGCTGATGGTACCGCTCAACGGCGGTCTGCTGATTGCTGATCTGGTCAAGCAGCTTGACCTGCCGCTGCTGGTGGTGGCCCGTCCTGATCTGGGCACCATCAACCATAGTGTACTGACCTGTTTTGCAGCCGGACAGATGGATATTGAGGTCAAGGGAGTTATGGTCAACCGCTTTCCTGCCAATCCCGGCCTTGCCGAGAAGGGTGCATCCCACCAGATCGGATCACTCTGCGGCGCACCGATTTTGGGGATCTGGGATGACCTGCCCGGTTCTCAGGAAGAAGTTGTGGAGCGCTTGGCAGAGCAGTTTAACAACGATCCCAAGAGTGACATCATTCTGCGGGTGCTGGGCGGTGCTGAAGATAGTGGCTGCTCAACCCCCGCGACTTCAGAGGGTTGTTCTTCCTGCGGCTGCTCCGGCAGTTGCGGGGGAGAGTAAGCCAGCTTGAATTCCCCCTCCTCCTATGATCCACTGCAGCCCTGTCTGGAGGCAACTGCTGATCCTGAAGAGTTGATGGCACTGGCAGAGATGCGGATGCCGTTTGGCAAGTATCAGGGGCGTTTGCTGATAGATCTGCCGGAACGTTATGTGGTCTGGTTTGCCGCGAACGGGTTTCCGGAGGGGCGCTTGGGCAGGATGTTGCAGACGGTTCATGCGATAAAGGTAAACGGGCTGGAATATCTTTTTACCCCGTTGCGTAGGGGGAGCATCGGCAGTTGATGGCCTATTAGCCGGAAAGCATATTTACACACTATACGCCGCAAAAAAAATAAAAAACAGACTGTTTTATTTGCTGGGAAAAGGTATCTTGAAATCAAGGTAGCGCTACCTGAAACAAGAAACAAAGTACCAGAAGGAGAAGCAAAAGGTTGTTTGTGATTTTTTCCACGGAGCAGATGCAGGTTTTATGGAGGAAACACTATGGAAGATACGCCGCCTCGCTGTTTTGGCAACATATGAAGCAATAAACAGGCTGCCTGCAGAAGTAGCCTGCATACCATGAACATGGTGCATAGAGTAACGTAAAACCGGAGGCCCGCATAAACTGCGGGCCTCTTCTCATTTTGTGTGGTGGAGTGTTCCTTATAAATCAAGATTCTTCCAGGTTGTGCGCAGTCTGCAGAGCTCCCGGTTGTCTTGCGTTGACTCAATCCTGTGGATAAGAATTGCAGGATCTTCAGGACTTGGGACGCAACAGCTCTGTATGCTGTCACCATAGAGCGCCTCGGCCCGGAATCCTATTTCAATCAGGACCGGCACTGCCCGTTTTATCAGTTCTTCCGGTACCGCCTCCAGTGCCCAGCCTGCATAGATCGTGTTGTTCACATGATTGTTCATATCAAGATCAGCCCGCAGTACCGGCAGTTGCAGTCCTGTCTGGCATCCTTCAAGCAGCGGAAGCGTTGCAAACGGATCATTCAGTGCTCGCTGCAGGTGCAGCGGATAGTTGGACAGATGTTCATCAATCTTTACCGGACGGCGTGTTTTCAGGTCCAGTGCAGCCCATGAACTGGTGGCGCGCCCAATGGTCTGTCCCTGTTGGTCAGTCAGCAGAAAATCACGAATTGAAAAAAAACCATCGCGGGTCACCGGCCAGGTGCTCACCGTTACCTGCTCAGTACCGATAACAGGGCGCAGTAGCTCAATGGTCAGTCGCGATAGAACCCAGGTTAAGCCCATTTTATGCAGGTGCTTAAGCCCCACACCCAGTTGCAGGGCATGCTCTGCGCCAACCTCTTGCAGCCAGGCCAGGATAACGGTCAGGCGGACCCAGTTACGGGGATCAAGCTCGTGATAGCGGGCATTGACGGTTTGTTGCAGCTGATAGTGCATGCCTTTCTCCCTTGCCTAATGCCATAGCACAGGACCGGACATGATTGCAAATCAGCCTGGTCCGGCAGATACTGTTGCCTGACGCAGTCAGTTGCACTACACTGCGCACATAAGATACCTCAACATAAGGGGAAGACTGATGAAAGACCGGCTGTAACAAATGCTTACCACTTCTACCAATAAGCCGATGTTCAGGTTTTTAGCCGTTCTGACTGCAGCCTCCATGGTGGGGATGCAGGGCTACACCATGCTGTTCAACAACTTTGCCGTTGAGACGGTACACCTTGAAGGGCTCCATGTCGGCCTGACCCAATCCATCCGTGAGATCCCCGGTTTTCTGGCGCTAACGGCTATTTATGTGATGCTGGTGATCAGGGAACACCGGCTGGCATCCCTGTCGATCATCCTGCTGGGGGTCGGAGTTGCTCTGACCGGCTTTTTCCCTACCTTTGGCGGCGTGGCGTTGACCACACTACTGATGAGCTTCGGCTTCCACTATTATGAGACCGTTAACCAGTCCCTGACCCTGCAATACTTCTCCACCCATCAATCTCCCCTGGTAATGGGCAAACTGCGTAGTCTGGCAGCGGTGACCAGTATCATCTCTGCTGCTGCCATCTGGGGTATGGGGTTTGTGCTGGATTACCGCGGTATGTTTCTGGTGATAGGGATTGTGGTTGCCCTGGCCGGGCTCTGGGCGGTCTTTCAGGACCCCAGCCATGCGAGTGTGCCACCCCAGAAACTGCGGATGTTTCTGAAGCAGCGCTACTGGCTTTACTATGCCCTGACTTTTATGTCCGGCGCCCGGCGCCAGATTTACATGGTCTTTTCCATGTTCCTGCTGGTCAAGGTATTCCATTTTTCAGTACAGGCCATCACGGTGCTGTTCATCATCAATAATCTGATTAACTGGATCATCAACCCGATGATCGGCAGGGCCATCAACGCCTTTGGTGAGCGGACCCTTTGTACGGTGGAGTATTTAGGCGTGATTATGGTCTTTCTGACCTACGCCTATGCCTCTTCCCGCTGGCTGGTGGCCGGGATGTACATCATCGACTATGTCCTGTTCAACTTTGCCGTGGCGATCCGTACCTATTTTCAAAAAATTGCTGATCCGGCAGACATCGCCCCCACCTCGGCGGTCGGTTTCACCATCAACCATATTGCCGCGGTCTTCCTGCCAGCCCTGGGGGGCTACCTCTGGATGATCAACTACCGGATACCGTTCATCATGGGAGCGGTGCTGGGGGTGGTTTCACTGATTCTGGCCCAGTTTATCAGGCTGCCTGAAACCCATGGGCAGATACTTAGATCAGGTGGTAGTGCCTGACCATCGCCCGGTGGCTGCGAAAGGCTGCCAGATAGCGGGCATCTTCGGCATAGGTGGTAGGATAGATAGCGGGAACCGGCTGGTGCTGCAGCTCTTTGTTGACATTGACAAAGGTGAACAGGCAGGAGTTTGAAAGGGCCTTGCTGTTGCGGTCCCGACTGACCCGCTCAATGCTGGCTTCAACACAGACAAAGCTGTCGCAGGTGTAGACCACCCGGCAGGTATAATGCAGCTTGTCCCCCAGCCTGACCGGATGGAAGAAGTTGATCCGGTTGACCGCAGCGATCAAGGCCCGGTCCGGTGCAATCAGTTCGGCGCACATGGATGACAGCTCATAGGCCCTGCGGATGATGTAACCGCCAAAGATCCGGTGAGGCACATATTCCTGCTCAGGGTACATTCGTTCCCACGATTCAACCACCAGACTATCAGCCTTGCAGCCGCTAAAGCCCGGCTGATCCTGGGCTTCATGTAACTGGCGCAACAGCTCATACTCTTCACGGCTGGGAGGTTCCTGCTGGGCTGCCTGCTGCTGGCGGTACTGTTCCCGTTCCTGCATTGATTTTTCAGCCCGATGTTGTTCAAGCTCTTCCTGGTATTCAAGCGCTGGCAGCACTCTGCTCTCCTCGGCAGACTCGCCACCTCTGGCCACCATGGTGAAGTAACACGAGGCGATATGGGTGGCCGGATCACCGGGGTGTTCAACCCGCATCCCCACCACCATGGATGATCTGCCGACATGGTTGATCCGGGCATCAATCTTAATATCCCGGTCATTATCAACCACATGCCGTACAATGATATTGTCGATGGCAGCGGTCACCACCTTGGCATCGGGATGGATGCTGCGGGCATAGCCCAGTGCTGCCTGCTCTGCCATAATGTCCAGATCCTCCAGCAGCAGGCCAAATCTGAAGTTGCCCACAATCGGCTCATCCACGATCATGTAGCGGCGGCGGGCCTTCAGGTCTGATGCAAGCGGTAGTACCTTGTATAATGAGGTTTCTAATGGTCTGGTCATCTGTTTGCTCCACCTTGCAGAATTTTATCTGACAGATTCTCTATACGGTACTGTACATGGCCAAGAGGTGTTGCGCAAGGCAGCTTGCAGATGCTACAGAGAGTATGCAGACTAACGTTAGGGCAAGGTGAGCTGACATGTCAGAAACAATTTGTGACTTCTATTGTGACAAGATACTGAAGGGGCTGCTGGAGGTGCCGGTTTATCTCCAGAATGACCAGGTCTTTGCCTTTCATCACACCAACCCGCTTTGGGAACATCATGTGGTGTTGCTTCCAAAAAAGCACGTTGAATCGCTGATTACCCTGGAAGAGTCTGACAACGAACTGCTGTTGGAACTGATGCGGACAGCAAAGCTGATTGCAGCTGATTTTATGGCCCGGTTCGGGGCCTGCCGGGTCTATACCAATCTGGGGAGCTACCAGTCATCCAAGCACCTGCACTGGCATATTGGCGCCGGTGAACAGTTGCGACCCTATTGAAACAAGCAGGCAACAACTGGTATAGCCAGATCATATTTTGAAAGGTGGTTCAGATGCGTAACCTGATCAAATTGAGCAGTGCGGTAGTGTTGGCAATCTTGTGTGCGATGCCGGTGCACGCCGCGGAAACAAAGGTGAACAAGATGACAACGACCGATTCAGGACTCAAGTATGTTGATGTTGTGGTGGGCAAAGGTGCCTCACCAACCAGGGGCAGGCAGGTTAAGGTACACTACACCGGTACGCTGGAGAACGGCACCAAGTTTGACAGCTCGGTGGATCGCAAACAGCCGTTCAACTTCATTATCGGCGTTGGGCAGGTTATCAAGGGCTGGGATGAGGGGGTAATGGGGATGAAGGTTGGTGGCAAGCGGAAACTGGTTATCCCGGCCAATCTGGGTTATGGCGCCAGAGGTGCTGGCGGCGTGATACCACCCAACGCCACCCTGTTGTTTGATGTTGAACTGCTGGATGTGCTGAAGTAGGCACGATTACCTGTGAAACCATCATCCGCCTGTAACCTGTTGACTATTCTCGGTCCGACCGCTTCCGGCAAGACCCGTTTGGCTGTTGCGCTGGCGCAGAAACTGTCCGGTGAGATCATCTCGGCAGATTCGAGACAGGTTTTCAGGCGGATGGATATCGGCACTGGTAAAGATCTGCACGAATATGGTGCTGTTCCGTACCACCTGATTGATCTGCTGGAACCGGGGCAGGAGTGCAGCGTCTTTACCTTTCAACGGTTGTTTCTGCAGGCCTTTAAAGAGGTGACCGCCCGTGGTCAGCTGCCGGTTTTGTGTGGTGGCACCGGTCTGTATCTGGATGCGGCGCTGCGGGGTTACCGGATGGTTGAGGTGCCTGAAAACCTGCAACTGCGGGCAGAGCTGGCCGATAAAAGTGATGCAGAGCTGGTTGAGATGCTGCTGAAACTGGTGCCTGAACAGCATAACCGGACCGATCAGACCGATAGAACCCGGACAATCCGGGCCATTGAGATTGCCAGCTACCAACCTGACGGGCAGGAAGAGCAGGAACCGTTCCCTGCCATCAGTCCGCTGGTGCTGGGTATCCGCTGGGAACGGTCAGAACTGCGCCGAAGGATCACCCAACGTCTGCGTCAGCGGCTTGATGCAGGTATGCTTGATGAGATACAGCAGCTGCATGCCGGTGGAGTAGGGTGGGAGCGCTTGGACTACTATGGTCTGGAGTACCGTTATGGGGGGATGTTCCTACGTGGGGAGCTGAACCGTAATGACCTGTTCCAAAAGCTGAATGCCGCCATTCATGATTTTGCCAAACGCCAGGAAACCTGGTTCCGCCGGATGGAGAAAAACGGTGTGGTCATTCATTGGCTGGATGGAGCAGGTGACCCGGTTGCAGAAGCCCGGAAGATCATCTCTGCTAATTTTGTATGAATACCCTGCTGCAGCCCTTTCAACAGCTCTTTCCATTGCAGTACCATGAGCAGATCTTTCTGGTCGGCGGTACGGTGCGGGATTTTTTGTTGCAGCAGCCTGCCTGTGATTATGACCTGATCGCCGTCTTGCCTGAGGAGCTGCTGCCATCGCTTGGTTTTCGACTGGTTGCAGGCAAGACCACCAGACCGATCTGGTTTCAGCATGACGCTCAGCTGGGTAAGCTTGAGCTGATCCGGCTTGATGATATCAGTCAGCTTGATGCTGATCTGAGGCGGCGGGACTTCACTGTTAATGCCATTGCCCTAAGCCTGCATGGCAAGTGGTATGATCCTTTAGACGGCCAGCAGGATCTGCAGCAACGGTTGCTGCGGGTCTGTTCCGATCAGAGCTTTACGGATGACCCGCTACGGCTTATCCGTGCTATACGTTTTGTGGCGGATGGCTGGCAGCTGGCTTCTGAAACGGCGCAACAGATTCAGCACCAGGATTGGGCTGAACAGCTGGTGAGTCTGCCGGTTGAGCGGTTCAGTCGTGAGATGGTCAAGGCCCTGGCAGCTAGCCAACCGGAGCGTTTTTTTGAGCAGATGATTCAGTACAGGCTTGGTACAGACTGGCTGCTGGAGCTGTTCAGGATGCCGGATATTCCTGCCGGACCTCTGCAGCACCATCCTGAAGGTGATCTGCTGACCCATTGCCTGCAGGTGCTGCAACGGGCTGCAGCAGTCAGTCCAGATCCCCTTGCCAGTTTCTGTGCCTTCTTCCACGACATTGGCAAACTGTCAACTGATCCGGCCCGGTATCCCAAGCATCATGGTCATGATGAAGCAGGCTTCAAGCCGGCACTGAACCTGTGTAAGCGGCTCTGCCTGCCAGCAGAGTGGGGCAGGGCGCTGGCCTGGATCAGCCGCCTGCATACCAACCTGAACCGCTGGTCTGAGCTGCGGGATGCAACCAGGCTACGGATGGCGGATCAGGCCCGCAAGGCCGGTATCAGCCGGATCCTGCCGGTTGTGTCAGCCGCTGACAAACCGGGCAACAGTACCCCTGATCAGTGGTTTCAGGCCCTGGAGGTGGCTGCCATGAACAGTACGCAGCTGGGTATAAACATAGAACAACTTGAGGCGATGCAGGAAAAGCATCGGCCTGACTTTATCCTGCAGCACAGAATCAGATTGTTGAGGTCATATGAATACATTTCGTAAAGAACTCTGGTTTGAGACACCCACCCGCCGGGCATTTCTCAACATCACGCCCACCATTGAAGACTGCCTGAAACAGAGTGGCATCCGCGAAGGACTGCTGCTCTGTAATGCCATGCATATCACGGCCAGTGTATTTATCAATGATGATGAATCCGGCCTGCATCAGGATTTTGAAGACTGGCTGGAACAGCTGGCCCCGGAAAAGCCGCATTCCCGCTACCGTCACAACGGCTATGAGGATAATGGTGATGCCCACCTGAAGCGCACGGTCATGGGACGTGAGGTGGTGGTGGCAATTACCGAAGGCAGCCTTGACCTGGGGCCCTGGGAACAGATTTTTTATGGTGAGTTTGACGGCAAGCGCAGAAAACGGGTGCTGGTCAAAATAATCGGCGAATAGTGCCGGATAGATGGAGTTCTGCCATGAGTGATCAAAATCCACCAGCAACAGCATTGATTAGTGCCCTTGGGCTTGTTCAACACCCGGAAGGGGGCTGGTATCGGGAAACCTATCGCTCAGCCAACAGCATGCCGGGCGATGCCTTGCCGGAATGCTTTGATGGGCCGCGTTCCTTGTGTACTGCCATCTATTTTCTGCTGGAGCAGGGGGACTGTTCTGCACTGCATAGAATCAAGTCTGATGAATTGTGGTTTTTCCATGGTGGTGCAAGCCTGACCATTCACCTGCTGACAGCGGACGGTGTCTATTCTGCAATCAGGCTTGGGGCTGGTATCGCGGCAGGAGAGGTCTTTCAGGCCATGGTGCCAGCCGGAACCTGGTTTGGGGCTGAGATGAGCGGGGTAGGGGAGTATAGCCTGGTAAGCTGTACGGTTGCACCGGGATTTGATTTTGCAGACTTTGAAATGGGTGTCAAACCCCTGCTGTTACAACAGTATCCAGACCATGCAGCACTCATTAATCGTCTGACCCGCTAAAGCCGGCAGCATCATCAAACAACTTAATTGTAACGAGTGATTTATGAACATAACCAATCTCCTGATCAATCTGCAAAACAAGTCCGTAGCTGCCTTTTCCGGTGCTGAGCGCCACATCAGATATATTCAGGAGGCCCTGCCGGGCTGCACCATCACGGTTGCCGAAGGGAAAACAGAATTTCTGGAAAAACTCCCTGCAGCTGAAGTTGCTCTGGTCTGGTCCTTTAAGCCGGAGTGGTACGCGCTGGCCCCGAAGCTGAAGGCTGTCTTTACCCCGGCTGCCGGACATGACTGGGTGGCAGAAGATCCCACTGGCAGGGTGCAGACCTTCTACGGCAGCTTTCATGGCCGGATCATGCGTGAAAGCCTGCTTTCGATGATGCTGTACTTCAATCGCAGAATCGGAGCATCAGTTGAGGACCAGAAACAGAGCGTCTGGGGACGGGATGACTACAGCAGTTGTGTCGGGCTCTTTAGCCAGCAGGTGCTGATCATCGGTTGCGGGGCGCTGGGTACGTCCATGGCAGAGTTGCTCAAGGCGTTTGGTGCACGGGTCACCGGGGTCAGACGTACTGTGCCTGATGAGCTTCCGCCCTGTATTGATAGCATGACCACCTTTGATAGATTGGAAGAAGAATTGCCCCATGCTGATCATCTGGTACTGTTGCTACCAGGTGAAAAGGAAACCGATGGTATTTTTACTGCACAGCATTTTGCGGCAATGAAGCCGGGGGCGTTTCTGTACAACCTGGGGCGTGGTAACTGCTATCAGGAGCAAGACCTGCTGACGGCCCTTACACAGGGCCCACTGGCAGGAGCGGGGCTGGATGTCTTTGCCCATGAACCGCTAGCTTCTGCATCCCCTTTGTGGAAACAGCGTAACGTACTGATCACGCCGCACTCCAGCGCTGTCAGCTGGGAGTACATCGATCTCTTTATTCAGGAGTGGCTGGAGCGGCTCCGGGAGCTTTAGCCTTGATCCGGCAGAGGGCACGGTGACTGCGGGATGAACATGGATGACAGTCATGGCAGCGAAACAGTCCTGCCGGGGGAGTGGAGGCAGCTGCTGCCCGACGCTGTTGCTGCCGGTGCCCGGTATTCGGCGGTTTGGGCCGTGGTGCTGGCATCCAAAGGGATTCCGTACCGCCTGGAGCCAGAACAGGGCCACTGGCGGTTGCTGGTGCCTGATGAACTGTTGGCGCTAGCGATTCATGAAATAGTACTCTATGAAGATGAAAACCGTAATTGGCCACCCTTGCCGCCTCCACACCAGCCACTGGATGCCAGTATCTATACCACCCTTTCAATCCTGATCCTGCTTGCAGCATTCCACAATCTTGTCCGTTCCGATCTGCTAACGGTTTCCGGACGTTACCCAGACTGGTTTTCAATCGGCATGATGCAGTCAGCCAAAATATTGGACGGGGAGTGGTGGCGACTGGTTACTTCCCTGACACTGCATGCCGACTTGCAGCATCTTCTGGGCAACCTCTGTATTGGTGGCGTATTTGTTGTGCTGCTCTGTCGTGAACTGGGCTCCGGGTTAGGCTGGACGCTGCTGCTGGGGGCTGGTCTACTCGGCAATCTTGCCAACGGGTATCTGCAGCCGGCCACGCATAATTCGATTGGCGCCTCCACAGCGGTGTTCGGCGTGGTCGGCATTCTGGCTGGTCTCAGTGTACGGCGCTACAGGCAACTGAAGAAACGGCGCTGGGCCGTGCCTGTGGCTGCAGCGCTTTCACTGCTTGTCCTGATCGGCAGTGAGGGGAAAAACACCGATGTCGGCGCCCATTTTTTCGGTCTTTTGGCAGGGCTGCTGCTGGGGCTGCTCACCGAAGTCTTGATCAGCCGCTATGGCTATCCCGGTCGTTGCCTGCGTTTTCTACTGGCAGTATTCAGCTGCCTGCTCGTCGTAACCGCCTGGTGGTGTGCCCTGCAGCTCTAGCTGCAGACAGCTGTTGCCAACCTGTTGGCTGAAAGGGTCGATCAATCCTTCCAATAGGCTGCTGCCGGACGCAGGGCAAGCAGCAGTGCCGCAATGATGATTACCCACGCATACTTGATAACGCACTGGTGAAAGTAGGCACCAGCTGCAATACCGAACAGAAATGCACACCACTTCAGTAACCAGATATCCCGCCAGTGCCAGACCTTTGTTTTGAGCAGTTTCATACGTCACCCCCGTTTTACAGGATAAGTATACCACCAATAAAACAGCCTGCAGTTGCCATAATCTGCTCAATACCGTATGCTGCCGACTGCTTAAAACCTGAAGACAGGAGACAAAGATGGCAAGAATTAAAAAAAATACCGTTGTTGCCCTTGATTATACGGTTACAGATAGTGATGGCATTCCGGTTGATGAGGGGCAGGAACCGCTCAGCTACCTGCATGGCGGTTATGCTGACATCTTCCCGCGGATAGAGGCGGCATTGGAGGGTAAGTCAGCAGGTGAAAGTATCATTGTCCACCTGCAACCGGCTGAGGCCTTTGGTGAATATGATGCTGATCTGGTCAGGATTGAATCGGTTGATGCATTTAATGAACCGGTGGAAATCGGTATGCAGCTTGAGCAGACTGAAAACGGCAATGATCTCGTATTTACGGTTACCGATGTTGCAGAAGGCAAGGCAGTACTGGATGCCAACCATCCTCTGGCAGGTATGGTACTGGTGTTTGAAGGCACGGTACTCAGCGTGCGTCCTGCAAGCGAAAGGGAGATCGCGGCAGGCAAGAGCATGGCAACGGTCTGCTAGCCTGTGGGGCAAAACCGGTTCAGATAACGGTTGGTTTGCGTTGCGTGCGTAGCGGCTTTGGGTGAGTAACTGCCGTCTTAAGGCGTATGTTGCTGTCTACTTCAGGAAACAACAATAGATCCGGCGCGCTGTTAATCAACCGCTACCACAAAACAGCCCTTAAACCCTTTTTGCTCATACTCATCTCTGTTTGTCTGAGCCTGTTGTAACGATTCAAAACGGCCCAAGCGTACCCGATAATATCTGGTATTTTTGATCCAGGAGTCCTGCACATCAGCCGCGCCATAGTTCTTTTTCAGCTCATCCCTGTACCGGTAAGCGTTCTCCTTGACCGTAAATGCCCCGACCTGGATGGTGTAGCTGCCTGTGTCATAGCTTGACAGTTGGCGGTAACTGTCACCGGATTTATAGCCCAACGCTGAGATTTTTACCGCTGCAACACCTTCCTGAAGCAGACCAATCCTTGAGGCAGCACCTTCAGAAAGATCAATAATCCGGTTGCCCACAAAGGGACCACGATCATTGATCCGCACAAGCACCTCTTTGCCGGTCCGTCTATGTTCCACTTTCACGTACACGCCGAACGGCAGTGTTTTATGGGCCGCAGTCAGCCCATGCATATCAAACAGCTCACCATTACTGGTTTTTCTGCCATGAAAGTCCCGGCCATAAAAGCTGGCAAGGCCCTCCTGCACAAAACCGTCTGCGGTGGCCAGTGGTTCATACCGCTTACCCTGCACAACATACGGTTTTGAAATCTTGTGCGGTGCTGTGTCAGGCACCGTATAGCGTTGCCGTGCACAGCCCGCAAAAAGAAGCGTAATCACCAGCAGCATGATGATGTTGGCAGGGCCTGTAATCTGCAGCCGGTAGCGGGACATAGTAGTAATGCTTTCCCTTATCTGGTTGTTTTAGGCGTTAAGGCAAGGATATTTCAGACATCTTCAGAACGGTTTTGTCAGCCAGTAGATCCCCGACTGCCGTAACGTATGCCTGAAAGTGTGCTGAAAGCATGTGCTGCTCCAGGCAGGCAAGGCTCTGCCAGTTCTCGTAGAAGATGAACAGGGCAGGGTTGTCGCTGTCCTGATGCAGCCGGTATTCGATACAGCCATCCTCTTGACGTGTCGGCGCTATCATTTTCAGGAGCTCGGCTTTTACCGTCTCAACAGCATCAGCTTTTGCCAGTACTTTTGCCACCACAGTTACTTTTGACATGGATATCCTCATTTTTCATGGGCTTTTTTGCCGTGTACCCGTTCATAGGCTTTACAGAACGGGCAGATCTCCTGTTCGATATTTTTCACAAAATTGAAGGCCATCCCCTGCTGATGATGGCGGGCATGACGACAGACCGGGCAGTTTTCGCAAACCTTTGCCATGGCTTTATCAACTGCTGTGGGGGGCCTGGTACCGTGTGAAGTCATCTGTTGATAGCAGTGTTCAGCACGTTGCTTGGTTTAAAGGTCAGCACCTTGCGGGCTGCAATGGTAATGGCTTCACCGGTTTGAGGGTTACGGCCACGGCGCGCATTCTTCTGCTTGATTTCAAAATTACCAAAGCCGGATATTTTGATGGTTTCGCCTGCCTCCAGAGACTCCTTCATGATGGTGAAGACCGATTCCATCATGGCAGCGGAATCTTTTTGGGACAGGCCGGTGGAAGTGTGGATCTTTTCTGCGATGTCTGCTTTGGTCATAACGTTTTCCTGTCGTATGTAATTTTCTTCTGCTTAATAAGCTCAGAGCGCTTTGCAGGAGGGGTTGAGTCAATATACCCCTCATCAATCGCCAATTGCACGTAATTCATATCAGACACCTGAACCGCCATCGGCAATGCTGGCGGGGTGCTTTTGTCCGGTTTATCTGCTGCAGACACTATCGGCAAGAATTCCTTCCGGGGTCACTGCTGCCAATGATGCAGGGTGGTACGAATGATCTCAAAATAGCCCGGCTCCCGCACAACCTCTTGATATCCCGGAACAGCTCCCACCCACTTGCCCAGTCGGACGTTGCGTTCCTGTGTAAGATACAGGGTGGGCT
>NZ_JAOTRZ010000070.1 GCF_030247655.1 Trichlorobacter sp.
TGTAGAGCGCGCTGTTCGGTTTGTTGATGCCCTAATTGACCAGACTGAAGCAATTTTGGCTGACAATCCGAGAAGTGGAAGGACTGTGCCGGAAATAGGTAATCCTGATATTCGAGAGCTTATTTACCGAGGATATCGCATTGTCTACCGATTGAATGGTGATCGAATCGACATACTTTCCGTTTTTGAAGGGCATCGGCTATTACGACTGAATGAATTAGACGATTAATAAATGACCCCACTGCTCTTTCAGCAAGCTGGAAGCGGTAACGAATCACGACAGTGACTGGATTCTCGCACAGGGGACTTGCACCCCATAAGTTCACGCCCATGACGGGCGTACACCAGCGCCCTGACCGGCCCAATAAAGCAGGCCGGTCAGGCTTGGGACGTTTCAAGAGGAGTTGCCACATGCACTATGAACTACGCCGCAAAGATCGCGGCATGCCTGAATCCGAAGCCAGAGCGCTGTTGGAGCGGGGTGAGTACGGCGTGCTTTCCCTCTGCGGAGCTGATAATGAGCCCTATGGTGTTCCGCTCAGCTACTGCCTGCTGGACAATGCCATCTACTTTCACTGCGCCCTTGAAGGGCGCAAGCTGGCGCTACTGGCTGCCAACAACCGCGCCTCATTCTGCGTGGTGGGGTCAACAGAGGTCCTGCCGGAGAAGTTCTCTACCCGCTATGAAAGTGTGATTGTATCCGGCGTCGTAACCGAGGTGCTGGCTGAGGACAAACAGCGCGGCCTGGCAGGTCTGGTGGAAAAATATTCCAGCAGCTTCATGTCGGAAGGGCTGCACTATATTGGCGTGCAGTGGCAAGCGACCAGAGTCTTTAAGCTGAGCATTGACGCTATTAGTGGCAAGGCAAGGCGCTAGCGGGTGGGACTCTTGGCCATTACATCCACTGAAGTTGTTATTAGGCCCACAGGGATTCTTACATGAGGACATTAAAACGCATGCTTAAGCTTGTACTGATCACCGTCCTTGGGGCTATGGCACTGCTTTTTTTGTTTCAGCGCAAGCTGTTGTATCTGCCTACCCATCATACCGAGACCAACGGCCTTGCTGTATGGGGCATTGATGGCCGCTCAATCGGTTATGCCCGCAAGGTGGGCAGCCCCCAAAATGTCTGGCTGGTTACCCATGGCAATGCTGGTCAGGCAGCTGATCGTACCTATGTCCTACCCTGTTTTTCTGACGCTGATGCGGTCTTTATTATGGAATATCCCGGATACGGCAACCGCACTGGTTCTCCTAACAAGAGCTCCTTTGATGCGGCAGCAGCAGAGGCGTATCACTGGTTGAGAAAAACCTATCCCGGTATTCCTGTCTGTCTGCTCGGTGAATCAATTGGCAGTGGACCGGCAGCAAGCCTTGCACAGCAGAAGATCCCGCCGGATAAAATCGTATTAGTAGTGCCTTTTAATGACCTGGCTAGTGTCGCACAGGAACAATTCCCCCTGATTCCTGCGCGGCTTATGCTGCTTGATCGCTGGGATAATAGCGAAGCGTTGAAAGGATATGGCGGCAAGGTGGAAATCTATGGCGCTGTTAACGATCAGGTTATACCTGTTCACCATGCAAAGACGCTTGCCGACTCGTTAACCAACGCAGTGTTTCATGCCATTCCCGGAGGGCACAACGATTGGTCCCAAAGCGGAGCTGTTCAGATTCGCAACATAAATGGAGTTGAGCTTTTAACCGGAACGCGAGTACAGAGATAACTGGATTGCCAAGCAATCAAACGCCTGCAAAAGTACGGCGGCATGGTCAGGTTGCTGGGGCTGGAGCCATCCTGTTAATAGCAAATTTCATCAACTTTACTTGAATAACCTTCTTTCCTGTCCGATACGTACTACCAAGTACCGATTGTATTATTCAGGAGGAGCCATGTTCGCCACTGCTATCAGCGTCAGTCAACCTTCATCCAGCACCATTCTGTTCTCCAGCCGGTCTGCCGACCTGATGAATCGCAGGGGTGTCTCTGAAACAGAGCGTGAGGAGTTTGCCGCAATACTTGCCAGGGCTGCCACCGGTAATGCCGGCAACAATCCCAAGGCATTTCTCAACAGTCTGTCCAGCAATGACAGGGAGATTCTGCGGAAGGTCCACTGCCTTGCAGACCCGATCTCCATCAACATGCTTGATTTTGAAGGGGCCTACAACCTGCTGACCGCGCCGGGTGAAGCGCAGGATCTGGATAATGACGGATTGTTGAGCATCGGGGCCGGCAAGATGTGGCAGTATCCGCCCCCCAATGCGCCGGCTGCAGTCAAGCAAGCCTGGGAAGAGGCCACTGCCGGAATACCGGAATCTGAGAAGTGGCTTGCAATGGCCCCGTTTATGGCAGCCAGCGCCAGTGCCAATATAAAACCGGATCTGAGCGGATTCTATGAGCCGGGTGAGGCCGGATATCGCAATATCTATGCTGAGCCTAATTTTTCGTATACCCGGCAGGTGCGGGATATTTTGAGCATGATGGATCGCTTCAAAGGGCAGCATGATGCGCACTATCAGAAAAATAAGGAATTTCTGCTTTCCTTTTTGAAGGAGCTTACGGTCAACCACGCAGTCTAAGCTAATTACCCCACTGCCCTGCTGACAAATCCCGGATCAGCAGGGCCTCTTGTTCATCAATCCCCAGTGAGAGCAGAAAGGCGTGGTGGGCCTGGGGGGCGCGGCGCTCAAATTCAGCGTGCCACTGTTGCATGGCTGCTTCGTCCATGCCTGCAGCACGCAGCATCTCAATCCAGGTCTGTTTGTCGATTGAAACCGGTAATGCTCCCCCTGCCTGCAAATTCAGCATTCCGGCCAGTAACTGTTGCTGGGCCTGCAGGTTTCTGATTTCACAGCCGATCGCTTCCAACCGTTGCCGGATGACCAGTTCACTGCCAGCTTCTGCGGTTACCAGAAGGCGACGGATCGCTTCAATACCCAGCCCGGCCTGACGGTAGGAACAGATAGTGGCAAGCCGCTCTTTATCTGCAGTGGAATAGCAGCGATACCCAGCTTCACTGCGTCCCGAAGGCTGCAACAGCCCAATCCGGTCATAGTAAAGCAGGGTGCTGCGGGAGAGGCCAAACAGACGGGCCAATTGGGAAATGCGGTACATACAGGCTCCAAAAGACACGGCCCCGAAAACCGGGGCCGTGTGGTGTCTATCTGCTTGCAGTACGAATTTCTGCAATCCGCTCTGCTGGTAATCCCAGCCACTCCAGAAAGCTCTGGTGTCCAGCCGGGTTCTGCTGTTCAAACAGTCGGTGCCACTGTTGCATCGTTGCTTCGTCCAGTCCGATCTCTCTGAATCGTCCAACCCATTCTTCAACGGTTACCTTTGTTTGCATAATCTGCTCCTTGTGATGATGTGTCTGTGTCGTGGCCATGACAAGGATCAGGCTAAACTGTAAAGCAGTAGACAGGTCAAGCGGTTTGTTGCAACCTTTGAAGATTCTGATTCAGGGGTTTTTAGCCGGTTGTTCCGTCTTGGTTTCCTTCAGCATCTTCTCAAGCTCATAACCCAACATGGCCTGGGTTACTCTGTCGGTCTCCAGCAGATCGCAGGCAACGTGATGATCATCCTTGGCACAAAGCTTCTTAAGGCCTTCTTCCACACTTTCATCACCGGTTTTGCCAACGGTGTAGATCCAGTTTTCACAGCCGACCCGGACCCCTTTTTCACAGACCTTGGCATACTGCAGCGCCGCTTCTTTCCAGTTGTTGACAAGTGCGGCCATGGAGCCCAGGCGGTTGCAGCCCTGGGTATCCCCGGCCTGACAGCAGACTGCAGGGTCTTTGTCCAGGCCACAGTTGGATGAAAGCGGCTCTTCCTTGTAGATGACGGGAGCCTGGCAGAGCTGTTGAGGAGGGGTCTCCCTGCGGTAGACTTCAAAGTTGTTCCAGTCGTCCATCCCCAGCAAAATCGTGTCGCTCAAGCGGGCAAAGATAAAATCGCCCCCCTTGTCATGGCGCAGCTTGATCAGCCCATCTTCCAGCCGGGCCCGCAGCTGGCTGCCCAGTGAGACGGTTACCATACCCCGATCTTTGAAAACCATCGTTCCGCTCAGGGCTGAGACCGTACTGCGGTATTCACCACAGGGCGGGGTTGTGGCAGGAGCAAGTGTCTTTGGAAATTGCAGGTTGATCAGCTGTTTGTGGCGGGCACAGGCGTGCTCGTCAAGATTTGCTTTGCACATAGCTTCAAAGAGCCGGGCGGTCTGGCTGAACCGTTGCGCTCGCCAGAGCTGCTGGGCTGCCTTGCGGCATAGATCAGGGGTCTTGAAGCGGCTGCAGGAGTCGGCAATTTCGTCAAGCTGAGCTGCAGGTAACGGCATTTTCTCGGCATACATACCGCTAAACGGAGTATCCCGTTTATTGGCTGCCTTGTCGTACAGCTCCAGCAACGCCAGGCAGGCCTGGGGCTGCGTGCGGCACTGCCGTTGTAATACCGGTATGTTGTCACTGTTGTGCGCCTCTCCGACACAGGCGTTGCTGTCACCTGCTGCACAACATTCCTTTTCTTTGCCGTAGCTGCATTCCGGTTTTGTCAGATAGGCCAGTTTTTGAAGGGAAGGACAGCTGTTGCGCTGTTGCTGAATATAGATGGTGTCGCCCCAGCTGCTGTCAGACTTTTTCAGCTGCTTACCGTTGTCGACGAACTGGTAGTGCTGGCTGTAGCCGCTTTCAAAATTACGCAGCCAGACTGATTGCCCGGCCCGGTAGTACTGGTGTACCGCCTGCACGACCCCGTCCTTGTTGTATTCCTGAACGGTTCCATCCGGTTGAAACAACAACCGGTAACCACTCTTCTGATCAAGGTAGCTGGCGCAAGGTCCGGCTGAAGCGACCTGAACCAGACAGAGACTGATGAAAAACAGAGAGAAAAAGCGGAGCAGGATCATGGAGTGCCTTTCGCAGGGGGGATGCGTTTGGGACCTTGTACTTCTTTGGTTATGGTATAGGGGAGCAGCAGGGTGTCTGCAGCCAGGCTGAGTGGCAGGTCAAGCAGGGCGAACGGCGCGAACAACCGGAATATACCGGCTGTTTCGTCGCCCAGGGTACCAACAACAGCCAGATCAACCTGGGTGCCGATATACACCAGAGAAGATGCGTGGGGCCGATCAGCAAAGGTCTCTGAAAAGGTTGAGCAGCCACTGATCAGACACAGTACAACCGCTGCCGCGTAGAGCCGGATGTGGTGCATGGCCCTACTTTACCGGTGTGGCAGGTTGCCCCGGCTTTTTGGCAAAGGCACGTTGCAGCTCCTTTGCATCAAGATGTTTTTCAAAACCGGAGAAGTAGTTTGAAACCTCACCATTGGCCATAAGTCCCTGCATGGCCACCTGTCCCAGTACACCAAAGCTTGCTTTGAAGGTGTCTTCTCCTTCAAACTCCACCGCCTGCCTGGTTTCAGTCTTGCAACTTTGGGTAAGCAGCCGCATCACCAGTTTGCCGGTTTCCTTGTTAAGCTGCTCTCCCATTTCCGGTGTTACGCCGCTTAAGGATTTGACGTCAGGGTGGGTCGCCATGGCAGCAAAGATCCATTTGATCAGCAGAGTCTTGTCAGCCTCGCTGGTGGACCTGACTAGGCATTTGGACATTTCATCGGTAAAAGGACCGGCATGCGCGGCCGTTGCCACAGCAGTAAGGACTAAAAACAACACTACTTTTAACCTCATAGAGACCTCCCGGGATGTGTAGGACAAAATAAGCGGATGTTCAGCACCGTTTTACTCTTGTTGTGTGTGCCATGCAAGAGGCTCGGCCGTCAATGGCTTCTTGTTATCTGGATGAGGATGGCAGGGTGACGGTAAAGCGTGCGCCGCAGCCTGGGGCGCTGAACAGTTCAATGGTGCCGCCGTGGTTACGGATAATGCCCCAGGAAACCGCCAAACCCAGACCGGTGCCATTTTGCTTGGTGGTGAAGAATGGTGAAAACAACCGTTCCTGCTGCTCTGGATCAATACCGGGCCCGGTATCGGCTACCGTGATTGAGCAGGTCCCTTCGTGATCAGCCGTTGTGCTGATGGAAAGCCGCCCTTCCCCTTCCATGGCCTGCAGGCCGTTCAGGATCAGGTTGGTAAAGACCTGACGCAACTGTTCGCGATCAGCCTCCAGGTGAAGGGTGTCCTGCTGGTAGCTGCGCTCAACCGTGTAACCGGCCAGCGGCACCTGATGACCGATCTGGTCCAGGATCTCATCCAAAAGTCCTGCCAGGTCAAAGCGGCTGACCTGTTGTTTTCCCTGACGGGCAAGGGAAAGCAGGCTTGAGGTGATCCGGTTGATCCGGCCCGCCTGGGTCAGGATCTCGCTCACCTCTTCCTGGTCCTCTGCAGCAGCGGGGATAGACATCTGCAACAGCTCGGCATTGCCCCGGATAATGGCCAGCGGGTTGTTGATTTCATGGGCTACCCCGGCAGAGAGCATCCCCAGTTCAGCCAAGCGCTCATTACGTGCCAGCTCTTTCTCTGTTTCCAGCAGTTGTCTGCTCTTCTCCTCCAGCTCAATGGTCCGCTGCTGCACTTTTTGTTCAAGGGTCTGGTTAAGGGTATTGATCTCCTCTTCCCGTTGCCCAAGCCGTTTGCCCAGACTGGTGGTCAGCCCTACTGCCAGAAGGGTCAGGACCAGCAGCAACGCTGCAAAGGTCAGGTTGAGGTTGTTGCGCAAATGAATGTAAGGCCGCTCAGGCAGGCCCACATACAAAGCGCCCACCACCGTGCCATCCGGGTCACGCAGCGGTTCATAGGCGGCAAAGTAGCGTTCATGCAGTACAAAAGCTGGTGCAATCCAGCGTTCACCCTGCTGCAGCACCTGTTTTACCACCTCGGCTGAAAGTCGGGTGCCGGTGGCCCGCTGACCATTTTCATTGGTAACCGTGGTGGCGATCCTGACATCATCCAGAAAGATGGTGGCGGTTTCCCGCAAGGAACCATCCTGTTGCTGTGGTGCAATAACGCGGGTTATCCGGTCTGCCAGCTGTTCATTGTTGTTGAGCAGTTGACCGGCCAGCAAGGCACCGTGGATCTCTCCATCAGCACCTAAAATCGGCGTGGCGGCAACCAGAAACAGTCCTCGCTGTTCAGCGGTTTTGCTGGTGGGAAGCGCATGTTGTGAGGGGAGCAGCGGGACCAGCATCTGGTCTGGCAGCAGCGGGTTTTCCTGACCGGCCTGCAGGCTGGAAAACAGCATACTGCCCTGGCTGGGGCGTCCGGCAAGGGCCTCGGCCACCGGCTTGAGATGGCGCAGGGTATCACCGGAACGTTCTGGATTGGCTGCCCGGTAACGGACCTGACCATAGCGATCCACCACGGTCAGAAAGCTGAAGCTGCGGCTGCCGGACAGCAGGGCCAGCAGCCGGGTCAGTTCAGATGGCGCTGGCCCTTGCAGACTACGGGATAGCTCCGGGCTGCGGCTGATCAGCTGCAGACCTTCTGCCAGCCGGTTCAGCTCACCCTGATACAGTTCCCGAGCGGTGCCAAGGTCACTGCGGGCCTCCTCCTGAGCCTGTCCGGCCACACGGGCGTTGATCAGGTAATTGCCAGCCAGCCAGCAGACCAGCAGGGCCGCCACCAGTGGCAGCAAGGTGGTCAGCAGTAGTCGTCGGCGGATGGAGGTAGGGGTGGTGTTCATCGGTTATAGCCGCGAAAGAACGCAGAGAGCTCAAAGAAAGTCTTAAAGGATGTCATAAAGCGCCAGTTGATACAGAAGATAAGGCAAATTTACGAACTTGAAATTTAAAGCTACCAAAGTTGATCAACAGGCCATGTTCAATACGGGAAGCTTTTAGATACCCCAAAAGCTGAGCAGTATGTTCATCATTAAGTGTCTTGCAAGCCTTGAGCTCTACAATCAAGCGGTCTTCGATCAGTAGATCAGAAAAATATTCACCAATAGTGGTTCCATCTTCGTCGTAGACCTTCAAAGGATGCTGCTGCTTAACCTCAAAGCCTGCCAGGCCTAAACGATGCACCAAGGCATTCTCATAGACTTTTTCCAAATGTCCGTGACCAAGATACAGGTGAATTGCATAGGCTGTCTCTCTGACAATGTCGCATAGTTGGTTAATGCTTTTCATCTTTGCGTCCCTTGCGTTCTTTTGCGGCTATTGAGCCTGGTATTCCGCCAGCTTGCGATCAAGGGTCTTGCGGGATACCCCCAGAATTTCGGCTGTTTTGCTCTTGTGAAAGCCGGTCTGTTTGTAGACCCCCAGAATATGTTGACGCTCCAGTGCCTCCAGCGAAACCAGCGGTGTGGCTTCATCAACCCGAAGTGGGGTGCTCCTGCTGCAGACCGGTAGCAAGTCTGAGGTAAGCAGATTACCCTGGGCCAGGATCACGGCCCGCTCGATCACATTTTCAAGTTCGCGTACATTACCAGGCCAGTGGTAGCGGGTCATGCAGAGCAAGGCATCCGGGTCAATGCCATGCAGCTCCTTTTTCATCCGCGCAGCAAAGCGGCGCACAAAGTGGCGGGCCAGCGGTTCAATATCTTCAGGCCGTTCCCGCAGCGGCGGCAGGGTGAGCGAGATGACGTTCAGGCGATAGTAGAGATCTTCCCGGAAACGGCCTTCAGCAATCTCCAGTTGCAGGTCGCGGTTAGTTGCAGCCACAAAACGGACGTCAACGGTGCTTGGCTTGGTTGAGCCGATCGGCATGAACTCCTTTTCCTGAATCACCCGCAACAGCTTGGCCTGCACCGTGGGAGAGACATCACCGATCTCATCCAGAAACAGGGTGCCGCCATCCGCCTCCTCCAGCAGTCCCTTCTGATTCATGATCGCGCCGGTAAAGGCACCGCGTAGATGGCCGAAGAGCTGGCTTTCCAGTAGTGAGTCCGACAGGGCGGCACAGTTAAGCGAGACAAAAGGCCGTTCGCGACGTCCTGAGTTGGTATGTACGGTGCGGGCAATTAACTCCTTGCCGGTGCCGGATTCACCCAGAATCAGGATGTTGGCGTCGCTTGAGGCCACCTGCAGGGTCAGGTCATACACCTCCCGAAAACGGGGCGAACTAAAGACGATGGAGGTGTCTTCCCCCCGCTGCAACTCTTGCCGCAAGCGCTGGTTTTCATCAGCCAGACGATGATGCTCCAGCGCCTTGGCCAGCACCCCCAGGATCTTCTCCTTGGGAAACGGCTTCATCACATAATCATAGGCCCCCAGCCGGATGGCATGTACCGCATCATCCACCGTACCGTGGGCAGTCATCACCACCACCGGCATAGCTGGTTTCAACTGCTGCGCCTGCTTCAGGATCTCAATACCGTTGATATCCGGCAGACGCACATCCTGCAACAACAGGTCAACCGGCTCCGCTGAGGCAGCAGACAGGCGTGCCAGTAGCGCAGTACCGTTGTCAAAGGTTTCCACGGCATAGCCTTGAGTTTTAAGCAGCTTGGAGAGATAGCGCAGGATACCTTCTTCATCATCGCAGATCAGGATACGGGGCATGGCTGGTTCCTTTGGGTACAAAACCGAGGGTGTTAGACAAAATGATACAATTGCGGACAAATGTATACAGAAAAAATGTCCTGCTGTGCCGTAAACGACCAACGCCACGACAGTAACCAGCCTGATTTACAAGGTTTTAATACTTGGCACAACTTCTGCTTTCTTCGCAGCTCGATACGATTTGTATACAGGAAATCCTGCACATTTCTGCGGAGGTACGAATGAGTCAGCTAGGGCATTTTTTCGGCAACGGAGTCAGTCGCCGGGATTTTATCAAGACCTGTGTGGCAACAACGGCAGTCATGGGACTGCCTTTCAGTATGGCAGCCAAGGTGGCGGCGGCGGCTCAGGCCCCGGACCGACCGCCGGTGATCTGGCTGCATTTTCAGGAGTGTACCGGCTGTTCTGAGTCACTGCTGCGGGCCAACCACCCGGCTCCAGCCACCCTGTTGCTGGAGATGATCTCACTGGATTACCACGAGACCCTGATGGCCGGTTCCGGCCACCAGGCTGAGAAGTCGCTGCACGATTCCATGAAGGCTAACCATGGCAAATATATCCTGATCGTGGAAGGGGCGATACCCACCAAGGAGAACGGCATCTACTGCAAGGTTGGTGGCAAGACCGCTCTGGAGTCCCTGCGCAAGGCCGCCGAGGGCGCTGCTGCCATTATTTCAATCGGCACCTGTGCCAGCTACGGCGGTATTCAGGCTGCTCCGCCCAACCCCACCGGTGCTGTAGGGGTACGGGATATCATCAAAGACAAGCCGATCATCAATATCCCCGGCTGTCCACCTTCCCCCTATAACCTGCTTTCCACCGTACTGTACTACCTGACCTTTAAAAAACTGCCAGAGCTGGATCAGATGGGCCGTCCCAAGTTTGCCTATGGCCGCCGGATTCATGAGCATTGTGAGCGCAGACCACATTTTGATGCCGGTCGCTTTGCCAAGGCCTATGGTCATGAAACCCATGCCCAGGGCTACTGTCTCTACAAGCTGGGCTGCAAGGGGCCGGCCACCTATGCCAACTGCTCTGTGCAGCGCTTTAACGATGTCGGGGTCTGGCCGGTTTCAGTGGGTCATCCCTGTATCGGCTGCACCGAGCCGGACATCCTGTTCCGCACCGCCATTGCCGACAAGGTCCAGATTCATGAGCCGACGCCGTTTGACAGCTATGCGCCGGTGGATCTGAAGGAGAAGGGCAAAGGGGCCAGCCCGGTTACCACCGGTATTCTTGGTTTGGCAGCCGGTGCGGCGCTGGGGGCCGGGGCCATGATGGCCCGCAAGCTGCCGGATGCTGAACAACCTGCTGACCATGGGCAGGGAGGCGACCATGAGCCAAAAGAGTAGGCGCGAGTTTCTGAAGCTGGCAGGCTTAACCGGCGCCTCGCTGATGGCTGCGCCTGCCATGGCAGTGGCCAGCAGTGCCCCCGCCGGTCCCAATGATGAAGAGTTGGGCATGCTGTACGATGCCACCAAATGTGTTGGCTGCAAGGCCTGCATGTCAGCCTGCAAGCGGGTGAATGGAGATTATGGATCTCTCTCCTATGAGCAGGCCACGTTTGATCCTGACAAGCTCTGGGATGCCCCCCAGGATCTGACCGGCTCCACCCGTACCCTGATCAAGCTGGTCAAAGACACACCCAAGGAGTGGTCCTATGTAAAGTACTCCTGTATGCACTGCCAGAAGCCATCCTGCGTCTCGGTCTGCCCGGTGGCTGCCATGGTCAAGGACAAGATCACCGGCATTGTGGATTACAAAAAAGATGCCTGCATCGGTTGTCGCTACTGCCAGGTGGCCTGCGCCTTCAACATCCCCAAGTTCCAGTGGGAAAAGGCCATCCCCCAGATAGTGAAGTGTGACCTCTGCAAGAACACCAATCTGAAGCAGAAAGGGACCAGCGCTTGCGCCGAGGTTTGCCCCACCGGCGCCATCATGTTCAGCAAGCGCAAGGATCTGCTGGCTGAGGCAAAAAAACGGCTGGCAGAGCATCCCAAGCAGTACGTCAACCATATCTACGGTGAATATGAATTGGGTGGCACTAACCACCTCTATCTGGCAGCCATGCCGATCAAGAAGCTGGGTCTGCCGGAACTGAATCGCGAAGCCCCGGCCGAGTTCTCTGAAAAGATCCAGCACACCATTTACAAGGGCTTTATCGCTCCGATCGCCCTCTACAGCACGCTCTGCTTCATTGCGGTCAGAAACATGAAAAAGGGTAATGGCCACACTGAAGAACAGAAGAAAACCGATGATGGGGGGGATCAATGAGCCACGATGAGTATCAGATTCACAAGGCGAAGATCCTGACCCCTTCCTTCTGGGTACTGCTGACCCTGGCGGTGATCGGCTTTACCCTGATCGGTGTCCGTTTTATCTGGGGTATCGGTGCGGTCTCCAATATGAGCGATGGCTACCCCTGGGGGCTCTGGATCACCTATGACGTGGCCACCGGCACTGCCATCGCCTGCGGTGGCTATGCTGTGGCGATCCTGATCTATATCCGTAACAAGATGCACTACCACCCCTTGATCCGTTCGGCCGTGTTGACCTCGCTGTTCGGGTACGGCTTGGCCGGGTTTTCGGTCATGGTGGATGTGGGCCGCCCCTGGAACGCCTACAACTTCTTTGTGCCGTCCCAATGGCAGGCCAACTCCGCCATGTTTGAAGTGGCACTCTGCGTGATGGCCTATACCACGGTGCTGGCGATCGAGTTTCTACCGGCAGTGCTGACCCGGCTGCAGGAGACCAACTGGAGCCGGGCCCGGGACTTTCTGGAAAAGCATCATGGCCGCTTTGGTCTGGACACACCGGTGGTGCTGGAGAAGCTGGAACGGTTGGGCCAGCGTGCACTCTGGCTGCAACCCAAACTGGACAAGGTGCTGATCTTTGTGATCGTGTTGGGAATCACCCTGCCCACCATGCACCAGTCCTCGCTGGGATCACTGCTGCTGATCGCCTCCACCAAGCTGCATCCGTTGTGGCACACCGGTTTCCTGCCGTTGCTGTTCCTGATCAACTGCATGTTCATCGGGTACTCCATTGCCATCCTGGAGTCGATCATCTCCTCATTCGGCTTCAAGCGTCCCTTTGAGATCGAGCAGCTCTCTGGCCTGGCCTCGATTACCCCCTACCTGACCAGCATCTGGCTCTGCGTGGTGGTGGGGGATCTGGTCTGGCGCGGTCAGGTGGCCAATGCCCTGCGGTTTGATTTCTATTCCGCCTTCTTCCTGCTGGAGTTCGGGCTGGTGGCCACCGGCTCACTGCTGCTGTTTTCTAAAAAACGGCGTCAGTCACCCCGCTGGTTGTTCATTACCGCGGTGCTGATCGTACTGGGCGGCGCCCTGTACCGCTTCAACGTCTATCTGATCGGCTTTAATCCGGGACAGGGCTGGCGGTATTTTCCGTCTCTGGCAGAGCTGATGATTACGGTCGGGATCGTGGCGTTTGAGATCCTGGGGTATCAGGTGCTGGTCAAGCTGTTTCCGGTATTACCACGGTTGCATGGCCATGAAGTGGTGGAAAAGGCGCAATAACCGCGAAAAACAAAAAAATATTAGCCGCGAAGGATCGCAAAGAACACAAAGATTAAAGACAGGGGTTGAATCAGTAACTCATTTTATTTTGATCTGATTTTGATGGTTTTCCCAATAATGATTTTCTTTGAGTTCCTTGCGTTCTTTTGCGGCTAACAAGATAAGGAGATTAATCAGATGGCACGAATTACAATTGACCCGATTACCCGCATTGAAGGACACT
>NZ_JAOTRZ010000071.1 GCF_030247655.1 Trichlorobacter sp.
CGCTTTGACCTGCTTTTTGAAGCCTGTAGATACCATGCTGATGGCTATATTTCTGACGAGCCCACCATTGGCACCTGCTGGGATGCCGATCGCCTGGATCTGTGGCGCGTGCATGTTCAGCCCGATCCACAGTACATGAACACCGAGCGCGGCAAAGAGCTGGCCAGACGTTACAAGTCGTTGGCGTTGCGCAACAAGGAACGATTCATCCCTCCAAGATTCTTTGTTGATTGAATCTGAGCTGGTGCAGGCATAAACGCAGAAAGGGCCGGGTAAAATCCCGGCCCTTTCTGCATCATAATTGGTGTTGACCAAAAATCAGGCAGACTTCTTGCTTTCCTCTGTCTTGACCGTTTCTTTATCAGATTCAGCTGCAGCGTGCTCAGGTTCTGCCGCCTGTTTGTTTTTGATAAGTTGATCAACCTCTTCTTTGCGTGCTTCTTCCTGGACATTACGCTGGAAGTCTTCAGAAGCCTTTTTGAACTCGGCTAGTCCTTTGCCCAGTGATTTAGCCAGATCAGGCAGCTTGTTGGGGCCGATTACGATCAACGCTATGACCATGATAACAATCAGTTCTGGCATGCCTATTCCGAACATGAGGTGTTCTCCTTGGTATGTTTTCGGGTAGCTTCTGACCCATTAAAGCGTTATTCATTGCTGTATGGCAACAAAAAAATGAGTTGTTTGTCTTGTAACTGCAATGTACAAATGTGCATAAAAAATAATCATCTATGTATAAAAAATAGTCAGGAGTGCTGTGGTGTCACTGCTTCGTCCTCTTCAGATTGCCGGTTTAACGCTACGTCATAATCTGCTGCTTGCCCCGTTGGCAGGCATTACCAATCATGTTTTCAGGCTTATCTGCAGGCAGCAGGGAGCCAGTCTGGCCTTTACTGAAATGGTCAGTGTCAACGGCATGGTTCGTGAAGGTGAAAAAACGCGGTCTTTACTTGAAAGCTCACCGGAAGATCGCCCTTTGGGGGCGCAGCTGTTTGGAAATGATCCCGGGCTGCTTGCTCAAGCAGCAGGTATGATTGGGGATAGCGCCGATCTTCTTGATATCAATATGGGCTGTCCGGTACGGAAGGTGGTTGGTACCGGTGCCGGGTCTGCCTTGCTGCAGAATCCGGCGCGGATAGCAGAAATTATCAGAGCGGTGCGTAAGGCAACAACACTGCCTTTAACGATCAAGATCCGTAGTGGCTGGCAGTGTGGTGATGATACCTGGCAAGAGGTGGGGCGGATTGCCGAGGCAGAGGGCTGTGACGCCATTACCCTGCACCCCCGCAGCCGGGCACAGATGTTTGACGGACAAGCCAACTGGCAGCATATTGCCCAGTTGAAACAGTTGGTAAAGATACCGGTGATCGGCAGTGGTGATCTGTTTACCCCGCAGGATTGCCAGAGGATGTTGGCTGAGACCGGCTGTGACGGCGTGATGGTGGCCCGGGGCGCATTGGGGAATCCCTGGATTTTTAGCCAGACCTGTGAGCTGCTGGAGGGAAGGCCGGTGACGCCGGTGTCCTGTGTTGATCGGATGACGATGGCAGAGCAGCACCTTGCCCTGTACATTGACTATGCCGGTGCATCAGTTGCGGTGCGGGAGATGAAGAAGCATCTGGGGTGGTATATCCATGGTGTACCGGGGGCAGCGGCCCTACGCAGGACTGTCAATATGGCCCATAATACAGATGAAATGCTGGCGATAATCAGCCAGATCAGAGAAACGGGAGTGTAACAATACGGTGCATGCTGACCTGAGTGGATATGCCCTTACGGTGTTGGACAGTGTGGGGGACGGGGTAATTGTCATCAACGGTGAAGGGCTGGTGACGTTAATGAACCCTGCTGCCGAAGAGATGACCGGTCGCTCCCGTCGTCAGGTTGTTCGCTCGCGTTTTGCTGAATCATTTAAGGCTGAACCGATCCTGGTTGATATGGTTGAGCGAACCTCCACAAGCGGTATCTCGTTATCGGATCAGGATAATGTGGTGCTTAACTCTTCCGGGCGGGCTATTCCGGCCAATGCCACCACCTTTCCTCTTATGCGATCAAATGGCGAGACAATCGGTGTTATCCTGACCTTGCGTGATCTGACCTCAATCCGCGAACTTGAGGCAGCGGTCAGGCAGGCTGATCGCCTTGCTACCCTGGGTACCCTGGCTGCTGGACTGGCCCATGAGGTTAAAAACCCGCTGGGGGGGATCAAAGGGGCTGCCCAACTGCTGGAGCGGGAGCTTGATGAGGACAGCGACCTGCTGGAATATCCCCGGGTGATGATAAAAGAGGCAGAGCGGATTGACCGGATTATCCGTCAACTGCTGGATCTGGCGTCACCGCGGGGACCACGCTATACCCCGGTTAACCTGCATATGGTTTTGGGTGATATCATTCTGCTGCAGCGCGAGGCTGCCGGGGAGCGCGATGTCATTATCTCCACCGGCTTTGATCCCAGTATCCCCCCGATTATGGCTGACGAGGCTCAACTGACCCAGGTCTTTTTAAATCTGATCCGTAACGCCATTGAGGCGATGCCCGGTGGTGGGCGGGTTACGGTATCCAGCCGGGTACTGGCTGAATATCACCTGGCCCGAAATGAAAACCGTTCACGCATGGTGGCAGTGGAAGTGGCAGACACCGGCCCCGGTATATCTGAAGAAAACCTGGCCAAGGTGGGGACACCGTTTTTCAGTACCAAAGATAACGGTACCGGGCTGGGATTGGCCATCTGTCAGAAGATTGTGGCTGAACATCGCGGCATGTTGAAGATAGACTCGAAACCGGGACAGGGGACCAAGATCAGTGTGTTACTGCCACTGATTCAGTCACCCGCGAAAGGATAAACCCTATGGGACTACATCGAATACTGGTGGCTGATGACGAAGAGAGCATGCGTTGGGTGCTTTCCAAGGCGTTACGCAAAAAGGGGTACTCGGTTGATCTGGCTGCTGATGGTAATCAGGCCCTGCGCCAGGTACGGGAACAGTCCTATGATCTGGTAATTGTAGATATCAAGATGCCCGGCATGTCCGGTCTTGAGTTTCTGGACAAGGCCCGGGAACTGCGGCCTGACCTGCTGGTGGTGGTAATGACCGCCGAGGCCAGCATGAAAAATGCGGTTGAGGCGATGAAGCGCGGTGCCTACGATTACATCACCAAGCCGTTTGATCTTGAGGTGATTGATGCAATCATCGAGAAGGTCAGCCGGGCGCGGGATGTCAGTAACCAGGTCACGCTGTTGAAGCAGGAACTGAAGGACCGCTATCAGGTAGAAAAAAATATCATCGGCAACTCGACCGCCATGCGGGAGGTCTACAAGACCATCGGCAAGGTGGCTGGCAGTGATATCACGGTGCTGATTCAGGGAGAATCCGGTACCGGCAAGGAACTGATCGCCCGGGCGATCCATTTTAACTCTACCCGCCTGGGCAAGCCGTTTGTGGCGATAAACTGTGCCGCCATCCCCAAGGATCTGCTGGAAAGTGAACTGTTCGGCAGCGAGCGGGGCGCCTTTACCGGTGCTACCGAACGCAAGACCGGTAAGTTTGAACAGGCCAACCACGGCACCATCTTTCTGGATGAGATTGGCGATATGCCGCTGGACCTGCAGGCCAAGATCTTGCGGGTGTTGCAGGAGCAGGAGATAACCCGCATCGGCGGTTCACAGAACCTGAGTGTTGATGTGCGGGTGGTGGCTGCCACTAACCAGGAACTGCAGGAGCGGGTGCGCAACCGCGAGTTCCGTGAAGATCTCTACTACCGCCTGAATGTGGTGCCGATCAATCTGGCACCGCTACGTGAACGTAGTGAGGATATCCCGTCGCTGGTGGAGTACTTTCTGGAGCGGGCCTGTGCCGAGCTTGAGATACCAACCAAACAGTGCGCCCCTGAAGCGATGGAGCTGCTGTGCAGCTACACTTGGCCCGGTAACGTGCGGGAACTGGAAAACACCATCAAGCGTGGCGTCATTCTCTCCAGTGATCCGCTTTTGACCATGGTTGATTTTTCCGGCCTGACCAATCGTCAGGAAACTATCCATGCCGTACCCCAGGAGCAGTCATTGGAATCGCTGGTTGAAGGCAAACTGCGTAGCTCCATGAACGGGATTGAAAAGCTGGATAAAGGTGATATCTACGACCGGGTATTGGAACAGGTTGAACGCCCCTTAATTCGTTTTGTACTCGAAAAGACCCGTGGCAATCAGGTCCGGGCAGCTGATATTCTGGGGATCAACCGCAATACGCTGAGGAAAAAGATCAGTGAGCTGGGGATAGCGGTCAAGAAGGACTAACAGGCGGCACGTGGACTTTGATTGCAGATTGTAGATTGTATGGTACGGTATTGTGTAATTAACCAGACCGGAGATGCCATGTCTATTTTTAAAATGATACTTAGCTTTGCACCATGGATAGCCTTTCTGATTATATCCGGCCCGACCATGTTCAGGTTGAAGCTGGGTATTATTGTGGCTGCCATACTGGTTATTGTAATGGGTGTAACCAAGTTACACAGAGGGGTTATTCTCTGGGCAGGCGTGCTGTTTTTTATCTATGCATTGATTTCAGTTGTCTGGCTGAACAATATGTGGACAGTCAGGCATATGGGGATTCTGGCCAATGGAACGCTGGCTTTGGGAGCCTGGCTTACGGTGTTGCTGAAACAGCCGTTTACCCTTGACTATGCCAAGGAACATACCGATCCGTCACTCTGGGATTCGCCGATTTTCCTGAAGACTAACTATGTCATTACCAGTGCCTGGGGAGTGGTGTTCATTATTGGTGTGCTGAACGCATGGTTGAAGATGCAGCATCTGGCAGTACCACACTGGGTATTTGAAGTGGCGCAATATTCCTTTATGCTTGGAGCGATGTTCTTTACTAACTGGTACACAGCCTATGTAAAGCGACAGAGAGGTTCTGAGCCGGGGCTTGCTTAAGAATGCTGTTAACTAACAAGGGCACCGGAAACGGTGCCCTTGCTGTTTCAAAATATATGCTTTAGTAGCTCTTCATGCCGTTCAATTACCGCCAAGGCAGGCAGGTCTGATTTGTAGGCGATGAACGGTACCCCGGCAGCAGCGGCAGCCTGCATATCCACGGCACTGTCCCCTACAAAAAGAGCCTCTTGTGGTTTCAACCCGTAATGTTCCAGTACCTTTAACAATGGCTCTGGATGCGGTTTTGGGTTTTTTACTTTACCAGCCGTCATCACGCAGCCAAAGAATCCTTCCAGACCAAAGTCTTCAATGATCATTTCCATGGAGGCGGCCCGGTTGGTGCAGATCGCCAGTTCAACCTCGCCCTTCAGGGCGGTCAAGGTCTCCACCAACCCCTCTTCACGCCGCATGTACGGCATCAGCTCCTTGTAGCGGATGGTCTTGCCGATGGTGATGGCCTCTTCCTTCTGGGGATCTTTGCCAAAGAAATGCTCAATCACATCCAGGTAGGAAAAGGTGTGCAGCACCCGTTCTGATTCTGTGCAGAGCCGGTTGATCTCGGGCCTGCCCAGACCGGCCATGATCCGGTTGTAGAAGATGTAGTTGGACTCAATTGAATCCAGAATCACTCCGTCGCAATCATAGATTACTGCCTTGTAGCGTGTTGTCATGCCTTGTCCTCTTCCGGTTGCCGGGCCTTGGTCAGGTACTCTTCCCATTCCATTGGCAGCAGGTATTTCTTGCGGCTGTTGCATTCCTTGCAGGCCGGTACCACATTGTTGCGGCTGGCTTTGCCGCCACGGGTGACCGGCACGATATGGTCCATGGTCAGCTCATCCGGTGCAAAGCGGTTGCCGCACCAGTGACAGATCCCCAGAGCCACGCGGTTTTTCCACCAGCGGCTGCGGCGCAGTTCGCGGGATTTATCCCGTTCACGCTTGACCTCTTCTTCAGTGATTTCGATAATAAAATCATCCATTAGATACAATCCTTGAAAATCATTCACCACAGAGGGCACAGAGGAACACAGAGCAAAATCAAGAAAGTCATAACGATCTATAACTTTGGTTCTCTGTTTACAATTCTTCTGTTACTACCCTGTGATCCTCTGCGTCCTCTGCGGTAAAACGATGAGAATCAGCTTATCCAAGTAACACGATAGTGGCGCCGTCCCGTCCTTCGTGCGGTTCTCCGCTACGGAAGGAGTTTACTTGTGGATGCCTGCCCAGAAACTCACGTACCGCCCGCTGCAGGGTGCCGGTGCCGATGCCATGGATGACTCTGATCTCCCGTTGTCCGGCCAGAACTGCCTGGTCAATGAAGCCTTCCAGCTCTATCAACGCCTCTTCCACCCGTTTGCCAATCAGGTTTAGCTCATTGGCAGCCTCTTCAGGCTGGAGTTTCATCTTGATCTCAGGTGCGTTCTTACGCGGTTTGGAACCTGCTGTGCTGCTGCCGGTAATCAGGCCGTGCAGCGGAACCTCTATCTCGATGCTGCCGGCCCTGACCCGCACTTTGCTGCGCGTCTGGTCAACGCTGATGACCGTGGCTTCGCGCCCAAGAGATCGAACCTGTACGATGCTGCCCGTCTGTAGATTTTCTACCGCAGGAGCCTGTTGTCCTGTTGGGGCAAAGCTTGCTTCCAGCTCTTCTGCCTTCTGGCGGAACTTGCTTTCTGTTTCCTTGCGGCGGTCCTGCTTAAACTGTTCCAGCAGCTGATTCATTTCACGCCGGGCAGCGGTGATGGTATCCCGTGCATCCTGACGGGCCTTTTCAATGGTTTCCTGCCGCAGGCGGACAAGATCAGCCTCCTGCTGGTGTAGTACCATGGCAAGATTATCAAGCCGTTGCCGTTCCTGCTGCTGGCTGGCAAGCTCATCTGCCAGCGTATTCCGTTTCTGGCGTAGCTCCTCAATGATATTTGAAAAGGCGGTGCCAGCGTCCCCCAGCAGGGCTCTGGCGGTCTGCAATACGGATTCAGGCAGTCCGTAACGCCGGGCGGTTTCCAGTGCATGTGATTGTCCCGGCTCACCCATCACCAGATGGTAAAGCGGGGTCCAGGTGGCACTGTCAAACTCCATGCCTGCGTTCTGCATCCCGGTTGTCTGCTGGACAAAGCCGACAATCTCGGTCAGGTGGGTGGTGGCCAGCACCACAGCGCCCCGCTGTTGCAGTTCCTGCAGGACAGCGCAGCCAATTGCCGCCCCCTGCAGTGGTTCAGTGCCGGTTCCCAGCTCATCCAGCAACACCAGACTGCGGGAACCGACCTGCTCCAGGATTCTACTGATGGCAGCCACATGGGCCGAGAAGGTGGAGAGGCTCTGTTCAATGGACTGTTCATCGCCTATATCCACCAACAGGGCATCCAGCAGCGGTATGGATGAGGATGGTGAGGCCGGCACCGGCATGCCTGAGAGGGCCATGGCGGTGATCAGGCCGACGGTTTTTAGGGCGATGGTTTTGCCACCGGCGTTGGGGCCGCTGATAACTAACACCTGGGCACTGGAAAGTTCCAGATCCAAGGGGACGATCGGTGTGGCATCCTGCTGTTCAGCCCGCATCACCATCAGCAGCGGATGCCGTGCTGAGAGTAAACGCAGGGAGCCGTTCTGATTTAGTTCAGGGGCCGCCATGCTGAACTGCTCGCTAAAGCGGGCGATGCAGTCCAGACGGTCCAGCTCTACCAGGGTTGTAAAGCAGGCGGCGATCCGATCGGCATCCTCCCTGATCCAGGCAGAGAGTTGACGCAGGATGCGAATCTCTTCAGCCTTTTCTTCAGCAGACAGATTCTCCAGCTCATTGACAAAGGGGATGATCTCCAGCGGCTCCATAAAGGCGGTTTCACCGGAGGAGGAGACATCATGCACCACCCCCGGCACCATCCCTTTGGAGTCCATCCGCACCGGAATCACCCAGCGGCCGGAACGGATAGTGATAAAGTCATCCTGCAGGAAGATGGCGGTTTCATGTTTGCGGACAAACTCTTCCAGTTTGCGGCGCACCCGTGCAGCCAGGGTCCGCTTGGTCTTGCGGATCTCGGCCAGTTCCCGGGAGGCAGAATCCAGAATGGTGCCTTCATCGTCAAGCGTAGCAGAGAGTGGTTCAAGGATGTCGCTGAAGGCTACAGGAAACGGCTCTAAAAGGCGCAGGGCAGGGATGTCATCCCGTGGCGCAAGCTGTTTGTTTAGCTCTGCCAGTGAGCTTAACACCGGTATGAACTCCAGCAGGCCAAAGGGGGAGAGGATCGCTCCCTCCGGGCGTACCTGTTCCAGCAGGGGACGGATATCACTAAAACGGCTGATCCGCAGGCTGATCCGTTGCCGCAGCAGGGTGCGGATCTCTTCGATCCGTTGCCAGGTAAGGGTGATGGCAGCGGCAGACTGCAATGGAGCAATGGCCATGATGGCGGCAGTGCTGGCATCGCTGCGGGCATGGCCTGCAACCACCTGCAGGACCTTGTTGAATTCAAGACGACAAAGTGTTGTGTGAGATATCATGGGGTGTCGGTATTCTGTAGTTTGCTGGTTGAACGGCGATTCCTGCGGTTTTTCTGTTTGCGTAGCTTGGCGACCTTTTCATCGTCACTGCCAGGTAGACCGCGACTTCGGGCGATTTTTTCCAACAGCTCCCTTCGCGCAAGAAAGCGATTCAGGGATTGGCTGCGCTCGCGTCCGCAACGGGCTTCAATGCCGGTGGGAAGGTGGCGAACCTGGGCTGCACTGGAGGTCTTGTTAAGATGCTGCCCACCTTTGCCTGAGGAACGGACAAAGCGTTCTTCAATATCTTCTTCCCGAATATTCAACTCTATCATGCGGGCCAGTAGTGCCTGTTGTTTCTGGGGGCTAACGGCGAAGGTCGGGCTGGTGGCCATTAACTCATGCCTGCCTGCCAGTTGTAGGCCTTCATCTGGGCATCCATAACGGTATTGTAAGGGATAGACAGGGCACCCAATAGTTCTGATGCCTTGACAAAGTCAACCTGTTCCAGCGCCTCGGCCAGGGCAAGCAGGCTGCCGTAGGTGCCTTCCCGGCTCACCAGTGCCTGCTGAACTTCTTCTGACAGGTTCAGCTCATCTGCTATCTGTTCCATGGGGATATCATACAGAGATTCAAGCAACGACAGGATACCGGTCATAAAGGCCTGGTCTGCTGCCTCACGGTTGCCCCGCAGGCGTGGACAGGCTGTTGCCATCTGTTCCATGAAGCCGCCGCGTACAGCAGCCATATCCACCAGCGGATTTTCCATGGCATGGCTGTCATCAGTAGCAAACAGGGCCAGTTGTACCCAACGCTTGATCTGTGCCCTGCCCAGCATGCTGATGGCATGACGCACGGTCTGGATTTTCTGCAGTCCCACAAAGGAAACAGAGTTAACCAGCAGGAGCAGTTTGTAGGTCAGACCCGGACTGCTGCGGAAGGTCTTTTCAACCTCCTCCATCTCGGCATCATCCATTAGCTGTCGCATCAGCTTTAAAAGCGCAGCGCCACCTTCATCAATTTTTTTCTTTTCAATCACCGCTGGCTTGGCAAAATAGTAGCCCTGAAAGTAATCAAAGCCCAGATCAAGGCATTTGAGGAACTCTTCCTTGGACTCCACTTTTTCGGCCAACAGCTTGAACTGATAGTGGCGATAGCATTCAATGGTTGCCCCCAGAGTGTCCACCGGGGTGGCCATCAGGTCCACCTTGACGATATCAATAATCTGGTACAGCTCTTCGTAGATCGGGTCATAGTCATGATCATCCAGGGCCAGCACGAAACCGGCCTCCTTTAGCTCACGGCAGCGCTCGATCAATGCCGGGGTCACCTCAAGGGTTTCCAATAACTCCAGAACCACCATCTCTTTGGGCAGCAGTTCCAGGGAGTCACTCATCAGGATATCCAGCTCAAGGTTGATGAATCCCAGGTGCTTGCCCAGGATCTGTTTGACCCCAAAGCCGGCCAGGGTGTTCAGGATGACGCTGGCAGTGGCCTGGGAGGCGTCGCTGACATTGGCCTCAGTCAGGGATTGTGCTGAGCGAAAAAGCAGCTCATAGGCGCAGATCTGCTCATCACGGTTCAGGATCGGTTGGCGTCCGATCAGGTATTTCTGTTCTGATTGATCCATAGGTGTCGGGTGTCCTGCCTGATATGTGGGCATAGTTACTTGATGAAAGGGGTTAAGTATACGCTATCTGTCCTTTAAGTGCAATCGGCACCGTTTATGTCCGATCTGCCCCTGAGTTATTGCTGAACAGCCCATTGCGTGGTATAGGGTGAATACGACTAAAACTTACATTTGGCAGTAAAGGAAGAACGTGGCAAAGGCTTCATTTCTACAGCGCTTTTGGGTGACCTTTTCGATTAATGTGGTTGGCATCTACGCCTCGCTGTTGAATCGTATGAAAATCAAGGGAGAACAGCATATTCCTGATGCAGGTGGTGTGCTGCTGACCTCCAACCATATCTCGGCCTATGAAACGATTTTTCTTCCCTGGGCCGCCTTACGCAGACATCCGCTCCAGATGCTCTGGGCACCGGCCAAAGAGGAACTGTTTCGTAAGCCGTTTCAGCGGTTTATTTACTCCTCATGGGGAGCCTTTCCGGTGCGGCGGGGCAGGGATGTCAAGGCCGGCAAGGTTCTGAACGATCTGTTGACTGATCAGAAGGTGATGCTCTTCCCTGAGGGAACACGTAACAAAGACGGCCGATTGGGGCAGGGTAACCGTGGTGTTGGCAAATTGATCTTTGATACCCGACCAACGGTTGTACCTACAGCCCTGATAGGACTGAACCACTGGCGTTTTCCAAGTCTGGGGGCCAAGGGGGCAATTGTCTTTGGGCCACAGATCACCTTTGATGACCTGTTTGCGCTTGAGGACTGCAAGGAGACCCACCAGCTGATTGTTGAACGGGTGATGGAGGGGATTGCAGAACTGTTAAAGCAGGAAGGGGCCTATGTCGGACGTGTTGAAAAGTAAGGCCCTGACGGATGTTGAGATTTTCTGTGACGGCGCCTGCAGTGGTAACCCCGGTCCCGGAGGCTACGGCACCATTCTGCGCTGCCGTGGCAATGAAAAAGAGCTGTCCGGTGCTGCTGCAGAGACCACCAATAACCGGATGGAACTGACCGGAGCCCTTGAGGGACTTCGACAGTTGAGCCGACCCTGTCGGGTAACCATAACTACTGATTCCCAATATCTGGTAAAGGGGATGACCGAGTGGCTAGCCGGCTGGCAGCGTAACGGCTGGAAAAACAGCAAGAAAGAACCGGTGCTTAATAAAGATCTCTGGGAGGCGTTGGTTGAGGCGGTTAAGCCTCATCAGGTGGTCTGGCAGTGGGTGCGCGGTCATGCCGGACATGCAGAAAACGAACGTTGCGATTGTTTGGCCAGAGAAGCGATCATTGCCATGAAAAATAAGAATTGAGCTGATTAGAAAATACACGATGTCATTACCCAGCGAGAGGGTGCCATGAAGGATATTGAAGCAGAAGTAGGTGTTAAAGACATCATCGGTTTTTATATCAAGATCAATGACAGTGCCAGGGCCAAGAAAGATATGGCCAAGCTTTCGGCCAAAGATAAGGCGGCTGCCTTTTCACTGATTGTTGAGTCCAATGCCGGTCGGGAATTTAAGATCGAGATCGCCCGTTATTTTGTGAACGATCTGGATGCCCATATCCGCCGCAAGGCGGAACTGCTGCTGGAGGCCTTGATCCCTGGCTGGGTGGCTGATCCTGCTGCCAGTATTCTGCAGGTACTGCGTTCTGCTGAGCACAAAGGTCCGGCCCGGCGTAATGCTGCGGTTCGCTTTCTGTTCGGTATTGTTGATGCAGACTCTCTGCGGATTACCCTGACCAGCCTGCTTTCCAGTCGCAATCGCTCCCATATTGTTGAGATTATCGATATCCTTGAACAGTACATCGATGCCTCCGAGGATGAGCCGGAACAGGTCAAGATCTTTAACGCCTGTCTGGATATTGTGCTCTCTGACGAGATTGAGATGCCGGTTAAACACCATGCCACCAACCTGCTGTCGGTATTCTTCAAGAAGGTTTCCACCACTTCATTGGGCGCCCACCTCAAGGCAAAATATATTGAGAAGCAGGTTGAGAAGGGTGAAAGCGTCTACCGTTTCCTCTGCAGCGGTACCTGTGGTCTGACTGCCAGCTACCTTGAGGATCTCTTGCGCCCGTTGCAAGAGGGAGGCAAGGTTTATCAGCTCAAAATTCTGACCTACTTTACCTTCCTGTTGGATAAAACCTGGAATGAGGATGAGGTAGACAACCATATTGATACCTGGCCGGAGAGCTGGGAGCCGGAAGAAATTACCAAGATGGACAAGGTCAAGCGCTTCCGCTCCAGTATCCTGAAACAGGTTGAGGAGTTATGGGAGTATGCTGCTGATGATGAGGTAAAAGACGGCATCATGGCAGTGGTGTACAGCGGCCATCCCGTGAAACAGGAGTTGTTGTCAACGGTTAGAAGTAAGCTTACCGGTGGTGGGCTTTCAGAGCTGGCGACTGATAAAATTGCCCGTATTCTGAACAGTTTTCTGAAAAGCTATCAGCACGATGAACTAAAGCCTCAGGCTGCTAACCTGTTGCTTTTCAATGTCTCCGGGGAGCGATATCATTTAGTCGCGCTGCGTTTCCTGCGGGATTATCTGGAAAAAAGTTCGCTGAATCAGGCTGAGCAGGCCAGCCTGGCAACGGCACTGCTGCAGTTTGCGGGTGCTGCAACCGGTACTGAAGAGCGTGCAATGGCCTGGTTGCTGGTCTTTTTGCTGGATCCCTGTAAGCTGGATGAAGCAGACCAGCATAAACAGGTGTTGACTTCCTTGCGAACCATTATTGAGCAGGAGGTGGTTGCGGATTACTCCCGTACATGTATGACTGCGGCATTGGAACGCTTTATGACAGAGGTCAAGACAACAGAAAAACTGAAAAAGGCAGCGGCCTATCTGCTGTTCCGCCTGCAGAATCCTAACGAAAAACCGACTTGGGATAAGATAGAGAAGAAGTGACAGGCAAGGGGAGGTTGTATGCCAGCTGCATTTGAAAATCTGGGGATTAGAACCAAACTGGTAATTGCGTTTTTGGTGGTTGCCGCTTTTGCCGGTTTATTAGGTGCCGTCAGTGTTATCAATATCCAAAAGATGGAAAAGGCCGATACCTTTATGTACCAGGAGGTTGCGGTGCCGCTGGCTGGT
>NZ_JAOTRZ010000072.1 GCF_030247655.1 Trichlorobacter sp.
TTGTCATGCTGACCACAGAATCGCAGGACTCTCGCAAGGCAGAAGGTAAATCTGCCGGGGCCACCGGCTGGATTGTCAAACCGTTCAAGCCGGAGCAGCTAATCGCGGTTGTGAAAAAAGTTCTGGGATAACCAAAGCGAACGTTTTCGGAGATACCATGTCCAGTCCTCAAGAACAACATATCGCCACCTACCGCGAAGAAGCCTCAGAACTGCTGGCTGAACTGGAGACCTCCCTGCTTGAACTGGAGGAGAATCCCCAGGACAATGACCTGATCAACCGGGTCTTCCGGGCCATGCACACCATTAAAGGCTCCGGCGCCATGTTCGGCTTTGACGACATTGCCCGCTTTACCCATGAGGTTGAGACGGTCTTTGACCAGGTCAGAAACGGCAAGATGCAGGTTACCCGCTGCCTGCTGGACCTGACCCTGCAGGCCCGGGACCAGATCACCGCCATGCTTGACGCATCAGCAGGCGGCCCACCGGCTGATGAGGCCAATGGACAACGGATTATTGAAGGCCTGCAACAACTGCTGCCCCAGGCAACTCAACTAAAAGCAGAGCCTGTTGTAAGCAGCCCCCCAAAATCATCTGAGGCAGAGATTGCACGCACCTACCGTATCCGCTTCAAACCACTGCCAGAAATCATGCTGGGTGGTACCAATCCAATCAGCCTGCTGAACGAGCTGCGAGATCTTGGCGCATGTGAAGTAATGGCCCACCTGGACGCCATCCCTTCTCTTGAGCAGATGATCCCGGAGCACTGTTACTTGTATTGGGACATTATTCTGACCACCAGTCGGGGCATCGAGGCGATCAAGGATGTCTTTATCTTTGTGGAAGATGACTGCGACCTCACGATTGATCTGATTGATGACGGAAACGTTCCTGATGCTGACGCCAGCTACAAAAAACTGGGTGACATCCTGGTTGAACGGGGCGATCTTTCACCGGTGGAGATGCAGAAGATCCTCTCCATGCAGAAACGGTTTGGCGAGATTCTGGTTGAGCAGGGACTGGTACCGGCCTCAAAGGTTCAGTCTGCCCTGATGGAACAGCAACAGATCAAGCAGGCCCGTCAGGAGCGGACGGCAACAGCAGCTCCGGCAGCTGCCGAGGCAGCCCTCTCCATCAGAGTTCCTGCTGAACGGCTGGATCACCTAGTCAATCTGGTGGGCGAGCTGGTCACCGTTCAGGCCCACCTGACCCAGATCGCCGGTAACCGCCACGACAATGAAATCAGTGCTGTGGCAGAAGAAGTGGAACGACTGATCTCGGAACTGCGGGACACCACCCTTAACATGCGGATGCTGCCGATCGGCTCCACCTTCAGCAAATTTAAACGACTGGTACGGGATCTTTCGGCAGAGTTGGGTAAAGAGATTGATCTGGAAACCACCGGTGCAGACACAGAACTGGACAAGACCGTCATAGAAAAACTGAACGACCCACTGGTTCACCTGCTCCGCAACAGTATTGATCATGGCATTGAGATGCCTGAGACCCGCAAGGCAGCCGGTAAATCTGCCAAAGGAATTGTTCACCTGGCAGCAGAACACTCCGGCGACAGCGTACTGGTTACCATTCGCGACGATGGCGCCGGACTGAATAAAGAAGCAATCCGCGCCAAAGCGGTTGAACGTGGCCTGATTACCAGCAGCACAGAAATGACCGACAAAGAGATCTACAACCTGATCTTTGCCCCTGGCTTCTCCACAGCCCAAAAGGTTACCAGCGTATCAGGCCGCGGTGTAGGCATGGATGTGGTCAAAAAGGCCATTGAAGCACTGCGCGGCACCATCGACATCAACAGCACCCCTGGCAAAGGTTCCCTGATCACTCTCAAGATCCCGCTCACTCTGGCCATCATTGAAACCCTGCTGGTGCGGATTGACCAAAGCTACTTTGTACTGCCACTTACCATGGTGGAAGAATGTATTGAACTGACCCGCGCCGATGTACAGGCTACCCATGGCCGCCATCTGGCCCATGTGCGGGGTGAACTGACCCCCTACATAAATCTGCGTGATGAATTTGAGATAACCACCAGCCGACCTGATATCGAACAAATCGTCATACTTTCAGTCGCTGGGAAACGGATCGGCTTTGTGGTGGATGATGTGGTGGGCGAACACCAGACCGTCATCAAGACCCTGGGCAAACTCTACCGTGATGTGCGGGGTATCTCCGGCGCCACCATCCTGGGTGATGGCACCGTAGCCCTGATTCTTGATCCGGGCCTGCTGGTTCAATCAGTGGCCATGATAGAACAGGAGCAGTTCGGTTAATGGCCTTTACCTTCTTTTTCCGCGATTTACCGGTCCTTGAATATGCCGTTGAGCACACCCTGAAGCTGGCTTTAGGCCGCCTGCGGATCAAGGTTTGGGATGCAGGTTGCGCCCTGGGACAGGAACCGTACACCCTGGCAATCCTTTTTGCAGAACGGATGGGTGATATGGGGTTCAACACCCTCTATCTGGACGCCACCGACTATGACAGTGAAAACAACTTTGGCGATATTGTTACGGCTGCAGAGTACAAATCAGAAGAGTTACAGAGGATTCCAGCAGATATCTTTGGCAAATATTTTGAAACCGTTGCAGATAAACCGGGCTATCACAAGGTCATTGACCGGGTCCGCAACCGGGTCTTTTTCAAATACAATGACCTGCTGAAACTGCAGCCGGTCGGTTCAGATTACAGCCTGATCGTCTGCAAAAACGTACTGCTGCATTTTTCATACGAGCAGCGGATTGAAGTTTTGAAGATGTACCATCGCTCTTTGGCACCCGGCGGTTATTTTGCCACTGAAAACACCCAGAAGATTCCTCAGGAGATTGCGCACCTGTTTAAACAGGTGGCCCCTGATGCGCAACTGTTCAAGAAGGTGGGATAGCAGATGCAGGAAGTATTATGCGGGTAATTCAGCTGGCCAGAAACTCATCAAATTACACCTGCAGAAGTTATCTTTTGCTGGGAGACTGGAACCAGATCGATGCGGTCAACACCCTGATAGACCCAGGCACCGACGGTTACATTATGGAAGAGATCGACCAGATTTACACCGGATGCGGCAAATTTCCGGTTGAACAGATACTTTTAACCCATAACCACTTTGACCATGCAGCTTCGGCAGATCTTTTAAAACAGAAGTACGGTGCCAAGGTATACGGCTGGGTCCCCGGCCCCGGCGTTGACAACCTGCTGAAGGATGGACAGGTCCTGCGGGCTGGCGATGATTATCTGGATGTACTGCACACACCGGGACACTCTTCAGACTCTGTGACCTTTTACTGCCAATCACAGAAACTACTCTTTTCCGGTGACACCCAGCTCAGAATTCGGACCAGCGGAGGCAAGTATACACGGGACTATGTGCAGACCCTGGTCCGGCTGGCACAACTTGAAATTGAACTGGTCTACCCAGGACATGACGAACCAATTAACCACAATGTACGCAGCATTATTGTAAACACCCTGCAGAACGTCAGAAACAGCGAGATTGTCTAATAAACAGATTGCAAACATCAACAGGAGGCAAGAACATGAACAGCATGAGTCTAAAAGCAAAACTGATGACCGGGTTCATTGTAGTGGCGCTGCTGGCCGGACTGATCGGCGGGATTGGCATGTATTTCATCAACCAGATTGCCAAATCAGACACGGTGTTATTTGCAAGCGGTGCTGAACCACTCGGCCAGCTTAGCGAGGTGTCGACCTCCTTCCAGAGAATCCGTGTAAATGCTCGCGATATTATCGGGGCCAGCAGCTCAGCAGATAAACAGAAATTTGCAGAACGGATCAAGGAGTTGCGCAAAAGTATCGATGAAGAAGCAACTCTATATGAAAAGTCAATTGTCAACCAGGAAGCAAAAAACCTATTCGATGAATTCAAAAAAACACGAGCAGCCTACGGAGCACAGCTGGAAAAGATTATCGCCTTGGCTATGGACGATAAGGATGCAGAGGCTACAGCACTCCTGTTTGGCGAGGGTGGCAAGGCATCCCGTGCCGAGCAGGACGTCATCGCCAAGATGGTTGATGCCAAGATCAAGTTCAGTAAAAATATTGCTGTAGAAAATGCAGCCCATGCAAAACAAGCCACCATCTACATGACCATCCTGCTGGTTGTCGGCGTCATTATTGCGATCGGCTTAGGCTTGTTCATCGCCAGCAATGTCATGAAACAACTTGGTGCTGATCCCAAGGAGGTTGGAGAGATCGCCAATCTGGTTGGTGCTGGTGACATGTCCCACGACATCAAGCTGGCCAACGGTGATACCACCAGCGTCATGTACTCCATGAACAAGATGATGGATGCCATCAAGGCGCTGGTTAAGGACGCCAGCATGCTCTCAGAGGCTGCCATTGCCGGCAAACTGGCCACCCGCGCCGATGCATCCAAGCATCAGGGGGACTTCCAGAAGGTTGTGGCCGGGGTCAACGAGACCCTTGATGCCGTGATCGGCCCCTTGAATGTGGCAGCCGAATATGTTGATCGGATCTCCAAGGGCGACATTCCGCCCAAGATTACCGACAACTACAACGGCGACTTCAACGAAATCAAAAATAATCTCAACGGCTGTATGGATGCCATCAACGCCTTGGTTGGTGATGCCAACATGCTGGTGAATGCAGCGGTTGAAGGCAAGCTGGCCAGCCGAGCAGATGCATCCAAGCATCAAGGCGACTTCCGCAAGATTGTACAAGGTGTCAACGACACCCTGGATGCGGTGATTGGCCCCTTGAATGTTGCTGCTGAATACGTTGACCGGATCAGCAAGGGCGATATCCCACCACGCATCACCGACAATTACAACGGTGACTTCAACGAGATCAAAAACAACCTGAACGGCTGTATTGATTCAGTCAACGCACTGGTTGATGATGCCAACCTGCTGGTTGGCGCTGCAGTAGAAGGTAAACTTGCTACCCGCGCTGATGCCAGTAAGCACCAGGGTGACTTCCGTAAGGTTGTTGCCGGTGTTAACGAATGTCTTGATGCCGTTATTGGTCCTCTGAACGTAGCTGCCGAGTATGTTGACCGTATCTCCAAGGGTGATATCCCGCCAAAAATCACCGACAACTACAATGGTGACTTTAACGAGATCAAGAATAACCTGAACGGCTGTATTGACATCATGACCAGCCTGCTGGCTGAAGCTAATCAGGTCATTGCCGCTGCAGCGGATGGTCAGCTGGACAAAAGGGCCAATGTTGATCTGTTTATTGGTGGCTGGAAACAACTGGTAGTCGGTATCAATGAAATCATCACCAACATCGTCAACCCGCTGCGGGTCACTGCCGACTACGTTGACAAGGTAGCCACCGGCGTTATTCCTCCCACCATCACCACCGAATACAAAGGTGAATACAACGTTATCAAGGGCAACCTCAACAACATGGTCAAGATGATGAACGACCTTTTGGCTCAGACCGACATCCTGATCAAAGGTGCTGCAGACGGCGAACTGGACAAGCGTGCCAATGCAGACATGTTTGTTGGTGGCTGGAACCAGCTGGTCAAGGGGGTCAACGACACTGTTGTCAACATTGTCAACCCGCTGCGGGTTACGGCCAACTATGTCGACCGGATCAGCAAGGGTGACATGCCGCCGATCATCACCACTGAATACAAAGGTGAGTACAACGTCATTAAGGGCAACCTGAACAATCTGATTGATGCCACCAACGGCATTACTGCCAATGCCAAGCAGGTAGCTCAGGGTAATCTGATGGTAGAGCTGAAGAAGCGAAGCGACAACGACGACCTGATGGAATCCCTCTCCAACATGGTTGAGAAGCTCAAAGAGATTGTCACTGAAGTACAGTCAGCAGCAGATGCTGTTGCCACCGGTGGGCAGGAGCTTTCCGCCACGGCCCAGACCCTTTCCCAAGGGGCCACCGAGCAGGCTGCCTCTGCAGAAGAGATCTCCTCATCCATGGAAGAGATGTCCTCCAGCATCAAGCAAAACGCTGATAACGCATCCCAGACCGAGAAGATCTCCAACAAATCAGCCACTGACGCCCGTGAGGGTGGTAAGGCGGTTAATGAAACCGTGGCTGCCATGAAAGAGATTGCCACCAAGATCAGCATCATTGAAGAGATCGCACGTCAGACCAATCTCCTTGCACTCAACGCTGCCATTGAGGCTGCCCGGGCAGGTGAGCATGGCAAAGGCTTTGCCGTGGTGGCCTCTGAAGTCCGTAAGCTGGCTGAGCGCAGCCAGACTGCAGCCGGTGAGATCAGTGAACTGTCAGGCCGCAGTGTTCAGGTGGCTGAGGCTGCCGGTCAGATGCTGACCGCCATCCTGCCGGATATCCAGCGCACTGCAGAACTGGTGCAGGAAATCAGCGCATCCAGTAAAGAGCAGGATGCCGGAGCAGATCAGATCAACCGCGCCATTCAGCAGCTTGATCAGGTTATCCAGCAGAACGCTTCAGCAGCTGAAGAGATGGCTTCCACCACCGAAGAGCTGGCTGGACAGGCAGAACAGCTGAAAACAACCATCGCCTTCTTCAGCCTGGACACCCACGGGGCCCAGCGCACTCTGCCCCACCGGCCAGCAGCAACACAGCGTGCGCCGCAGAGCCGTCCCCAGGTAGCCCATACAGCAGCAGCACCACGGCAAGCAAAGAGCGGCGGCGTGCATATCGACCTGGGTGGCAAGGGTAAGGACCACCTGGATGATGAGTTCGAGAAGTTCTGAGAAAGGCGTAACAAAGGCGAATAGCACGCGGATAACGCTGATTTGACGGATTTTCGCGGATTACAACACCATCTAGAAAAGATTTAACGCAAAGACGCAGAGACGCAGAGAAAAACAAATAGATTTTAAAACAGACTACTTGTTTTTTCTCTGCGCCTTTGCACCTTGCTTAACCTCTCTGCGTTAATGTTTTTCCCTGTTGTTAAGCTTTTATCAGCATTCAATCCGCTCAATCCGCGTCATCTGCGGCCCATTATCATGGCCTGTATCTAAGTGTATTTTTTCGGGAGGCGTGCATGAGTGTTTCAACCATAACAGAAACGGTCCAGTACCTGACCTTCAAGCTGGCAGATGAGATCTTTGCCCTTGATGTGGCCAAGGTGCGGGAGATACTGGAGTTTACCACCATTACCAAGGTGCCCCAAACCCCGGAGTTCATGCGCGGGGTAATCAACCTGCGGGGTAGTGTGGTGCCGGTGATTGACATGCGCCTGAAGTTTGGCATGTCAGCCACAGAGCAGACCATCAACACCTGCATCATTGTGGTTGAAGTAACTCTGGATGGTGACACCACCATTCTGGGTGCCTTGGCTGATTCAGTGCAGGAGGTGGTTGAAATGGAGCCGGAACAGATTGAAGCAGCGCCCCATATCGGCACCCGTCTCAACACTGAATTCATCAAGGGGATGGGCAAGCATGAAGAACATTTTGTGATGATTCTGGATATTGACAAGGTCTTTTCTGAACAGGAAATGGCTGCACTGCAAACTAGCGGAACACAGGAGTAACGGGTGAAAACCATCCTGTTGATAGATGATTCAAAGACCCAGCTGCTTAGCGCAAAGTTTACGCTGCAACATGGGGGCTACCGGGTTGAAGCAATTTCTGATCCAGCCATTGCACTGGATCGAATCAAAGAACTGCATCCAGACCTGATCATCACTGACATCAACATGCCGGGCAAAGATGGCATCACCCTTGTCCGTGAAGTACGGGAATTAACTGATTTTTCAACTACTCCACTATTAATTATGAGTACGGATTCACAAAAGCATCTGTTTGATCAGGCAAGGGCCGCCGGTGCTACCGGGTGGCTTATGAAGCCGGTCAAGCAGGAGGATCTGCTTGCGACGATCAAGAAACTGCTGTCCCGGGAGTAAGCCTGATGCATAAAGACAGCGGTCAAGCAACACCACAGCTCTGCAGTATGCGCACCAAGGAGTTTGATCAGTTCAGCGCCCTGATCTACGACGAGGTGGGCATTAAAATGCCACCGGCAAAGAAGACCATGCTGGAGGCGCGGCTTCAAAAACGTCTTAAGGCGCTGGGGATGCATAGTTTTCAGGAATATTCTGATTTTATTTTTTCTCCGGCAGGACGTGATCAAGAGATCATCCACCTGATTGATGTGGTCACCACCAACAAGACTGATTTTTTCCGTGAACCACAACATTTTGATTTTCTGGTGCGGGAGGCAATCCCCACCATGCGGCAGATACGAGGGGCTGGCGACAGCCCCTTAAACCCTTTTCGGATCTGGTCGGCTGGTTGTTCCACCGGCGAAGAACCGTATACCATGGCCATGGTCTTAAGTGACTATGCCGCTGCTAATCACGGTTTCAAATTTTCCATTCTGGCCTCAGATATCTGTACCCAGGTCATCCAGACAGCTTCTTCAGCGGTATACGGTGAGGACAGAACCGACACCATTCCGCTTTCCATGAAAAAGAAATATCTGTTACGCAGTAAAGACCGCAGCAAAGGGTTAGTCAGGATCGCCCCGGAACCGCGTAGCAGTGTCAGTTTTAAACGGGTTAATTTCATGGATGATCAATTTGGCATACATGAGCGCCAGGACGTCATTTTTTGCCGTAATGTAGTAATCTACTTTGACAAGCAGACCCAGGCTGCGCTGATGCAGAAGTTCCATCGTCAGCTGGTTACTGGCGGCTACCTGTTCATCGGCCACTCTGAAACCCTGAATGGCCTGGGGGTGCCCTTTACCCAGGTTGCCAACACCGTCTACCGCAAGGACTAAAACCATGTCAAACAAGATAAAAGTTCTGATTGTTGACGACTCTGCCCTGGTACGCCAGGCTTTGTCAGAGATCCTGTCCAGTGATCCGGGGATAGAGGTCATCGGGATGGCTCAGGATCCTATTGTGGCGGTTCAGAAAATTTCAGAGCAGGTACCGGACGTTATTACCCTTGATGTTGAGATGCCCCGTATGGATGGCATCACCTTTCTGCAAAAACTGATGTCCCAGCACCCGATTCCGGTGGTGATGTGTTCCAGTCTGGCAGAAAGTGGCAGTGAAACCGCTCTGAAGGCTCTGGAATACGGGGCTGTGGATATCATCACCAAGCCCAAAATGGGTACCAAACAGTTTATTGAAGAGTCCCGTATCCGCATCTGTGACAGTATCAAGGCAGCAGCGGCGGCCCGGGTCAAACCGCAGCGGGTAATCCGTGAGGTAAGCCCCAAGTACACTGCGGATGTAATCATGGAAGCCCCCAACGCTAACGCCATGATCATGACCACCGAAAAAATTGTGGCGGTGGGAGCATCCACCGGTGGCACTGAGGCGCTTTCCGTCTTCCTGCAGATGTTGCCGGAAGATACACCGGGTATGGTGATTGTCCAGCATATGCCGGAAAACTTTACCGCTGCCTTTGCCAAGCGCCTGAACAGTATCTGTAAGGTAAGTGTCAAAGAGGCGGAAAATAATGACTCGGTGGTGCGGGGCCATGTCTTGATTGCGCCGGGTAACAAGCACACCCTGCTCAAGCGTAGTGGTGCCCGTTACTATGTTGAGGTTAAAGACGGTCCGCTGGTCTCCCGCCATCGCCCTTCTGTCGATGTCCTGTTCCGTTCTGCAGCCCGCTATGCAGGCAAGAATGCGGTGGGGGTAATCCTGACCGGTATGGGAGACGATGGGGCTCACGGCATGAAGGAGATGCACGATGCCGGTGCGCGTACCATTGCCCAGGATGAGGCCACCTGTGTGGTCTTTGGCATGCCCAATGAAGCCATTAAACAGGGGGGGGCAGACAAGATCCTGCCTCTGGAAAAAATAGCGGCAGAAACCCTGAAATTGTGCCTGTAAGCGTCGTTTTGTATGGTATATAGTATGGCCATGGAACCTGAACTCAAATTTTTTATCGGTCGCCAGCCGATTCTTGATGTCAAACAGCAGATCTTTGGCTATGAGCTGCTCTTCAGAGCTGCCAGTCACCACACAACTGCACAGTTTGAAAGTCAGGCCCAGGCATCAGCATCGGTTATCTCCAGTGCCCTGTCTGATTTCGGTCTGCAGGATGTACTGGGGGACAAGTTCGGATTTTTGAATATCACTGCCGGTGTGCTGCACTCAGAAATGCTTGAGTTGCTGCCGATTGAGCAGTCGGTTCTGGAAATTCTTGAAACTATTGAGCTTGATGACAATGTCCGTCTACGCTGCAGTGAATTGAAGGCCATGGGCTTTAAGATTGCCCTTGATGATCACATTTACGCACCGGAGCACTCTGCCTTTTACAAGATGGTGGATATTATCAAGGTGGATATTATGGCCACCGATCCGCTTGAACTACCCGGCATAGCGGCAAACCTGCGCAAATATCCGGTACAACTGCTGGCAGAACGGGTTGAGACCATAGAAGTGTTTGAGCAGTGCCTGAAATGCGGTTTTGAGCTGTTCCAGGGCTACTTTTTTGAACGACCGGTCATTATCGGCCAAAAACGGATTGATCCTTCCGGCATCGCCATGATGAAACTTCTGCAGCAGTTAAATGAAGACTGGGATATTAATGAGGTAGAAGACACCTTTCGGGAAAATCCCAGCCTGACCTTTAACCTGTTGAAGCTGGTCAATTCCGTTATGATCGGCCTGCGGGAAAAGATCAAAAACATCCGCCACGCCATCATGATTCTGGGCATCAACCACCTGCGGCGCTGGGTACAACTGGCCCTGTTTGCTGGCAAGGATGACCGTGGCCTGAACTCACCTTTGCTTGAAATGGCTGCCGTGCGGGGACGGCTGATGGAACTGCTGATAATGCAACGCACCGGCCAGAGCCGTACCAGTGACCTTGTTGAAACCGCCTTTCTAACCGGCATCCTCTCTCTGCTGGACGCCCTGTACGAAACCCCCATGGAGCACGTTGTTGAGAGCCTGAACCTGTCTGAAGATATGGCCGATGCCTTATTGCGACGAGAAGGACAGCTCGGACAATTCCTGGAATTGGCTGAAAAACTGGAAAAAACTGACTTTGTCGCGGTACAGGAACTGCTTAACACCTTATCCATCAGCCTTGACCAACTGCTGGCAGCCCAACTGGATGCCTTTAACTGGCGTAACAGTATTGTGCAGGGACAACGCCGCTCCTCCTGAGACCTTGACAGTCCTGCTGCTTGAGAGTATTTTCCATGCTTGCTTTTTAGGAGCTGCAGCAGCAATTTCTGTTTTGCCGCAGCCCCTTGACCCTTGCCCCCTGGAAGTATGACCATGCACATTGTTGCCATCATTCCCGCTCGTTACGGATCAACCCGTTTTCCCGGCAAGGCCCTGGCCGATCTGGCCGGTAAGCCGATGATTCAGCATGTCTACGAGCAGACGCTGAAAGCCTCTCTGGTCTCGCGGGCAATCGTTGCCACTGATGACCGCAGGATTGCCGATGTCATCAACCAGATCGGCGGCGAGGCGATCATGACCTCCACAAGTCATGAAACCGGCACTGATCGCTTGGCAGAGGTGGCCCATGGGCTTGAGGCTGATATCATTGTCAACGTGCAGGGAGATGAACCTTTAATCGAGCCAGCCATGATCGATCAGGCCATTGAACCGTTTCTGAACAACCCTGACTTGAAGATGGGTACCCTTAAAAGCCGTGTCAGATGCCTGCACGACTTTCTCTCTCCCAACGTCGTCAAGGTGGTGACTGACAACAATGGCTACGCACTCTACTTCTCCCGCTCTCCCCTCCCCTTTTTCAGGGATAAATGGCAGGATTTGAAGGACGAAGCCTTTGCATCAGGCCGCCTGCTCTGTTTCAAGCACGTAGGCTTATATGTCTTTCAACGGGATTTTCTGCTTGAATACGCTGCCATGCCCCAGACCTTTCTTGAACTTTCAGAAAAACTTGAGCAGCTACGGGCTTTAGAGAACGGAATTAAGATCAGGGTGGTGGAAACTGAATTTGAATCACTGGGAGTTGATACCCCTGAAGACCTGAACAAGGCTAAAGAACGGATAAAACAAGGATAACCATGACTGCACGAGCAAAAGATCAGGAGTCTCTTTCCATGAAAACCAAGTTTATCTTTATCACCGGTGGCGTTGTATCATCCATCGGTAAAGGTCTGGCAGCCGCATCCCTCGGGGCGCTGCTTGAATCCCGCGGCCTGCGGGTTACCATGCAGAAGCTGGACCCTTACATCAACGTTGACCCCGGCACCATGTCTCCCTTCCAGCATGGCGAGGTGTTTGTGACTGATGACGGCGCAGAGACCGACCTTGACCTGGGACACTATGAACGTTACACCTCTGCCCGGCTTTCCAAGAAAAGTAACTTTACCACCGGCCAGGTCTATTTTTCGGTTATTGAAAAAGAGCGCCGTGGTGATTATCTGGGGGGCACCGTACAGGTCATCCCCCATATCACCGACGAGATCAAGAGCAAGATTGTTGAAAATGCCAAAGGGGCTGATGTGGCCATCGTTGAAGTGGGCGGCACCGTGGGCGACATCGAGTCACTCCCCTTCCTTGAGGCGATCCGTCAATTCCGATTTGATCGCGGCACCGGTAACACACTGTATGTGCATGTGACCCTGGTGCCCTACATCCGCACTGCCGGTGAGATGAAGACCAAGCCGACCCAGCACTCGGTCATGGAGCTGCGCAAGATCGGTATCCAGCCTGATATCCTGCTCTGCCGCTGTGATCGTGAGCTGCCCCAGGATATGAAGAAGAAGATCTCCCTGTTCTGTAACGTTGAAGAAAGTTGCGTGATTCCGTCCGTTGACTCAGAGCATATCTATGCCGTACCCCTGGCGCTGAACAAAGAGCGCCTGGATGAGCAGGTGGTTGAAAAGCTGAATATCTGGACCAAGCAGCCAGATCTGACCCCCTGGCAGGATGTAGTTGAAACCCTGCGCCATCCAAGTCATGGTGAAGTACGGATCGCCATTGTCGGCAAGTATGTCAACCTGACTGAATCCTATAAATCCCTGGCAGAGGCGCTGACCCACGGCGGCATTGCCAACGACTGTCGTGTCTACCTCAAATATGTGGATGCAGAGAAAATTGAAGAGAGCGGCGTAGAAGGCTGGCTGGATGATGTGGATGGCGTACTGT
>NZ_JAOTRZ010000073.1 GCF_030247655.1 Trichlorobacter sp.
GCTAAATACCGCTGAAAACGATCAAAGGGCCAGCCTAATGCTGCTCTCTGGTGAAAACTTCACTACAGGCTGACATTGGCAACCAACTTTCAAGACTTTTGCAAGAGGCTCTACTGTTTGTCCCTTTTCTTTTCCGCACCCAGTTGCTATAAAAGTAAAGTTTTGATCCAATTCCATGAGGAGGCAGTGATGAGCGAAATTGTTGATATCTATGCACGGGAGATTCTGGATTCCCGCGGTAATCCAACCCTTGAGTGTGAGGTGTTTCTTGAGTCCGGTGCCTTTGGCCGTGCTGCAGTACCATCCGGTGCATCAACCGGTGAGCGTGAAGCGCTGGAACTGCGTGATGGCGACAAAAGCCGTTATCTGGGCAAAGGTGTGCTGCAGGCGGTTGATAACGTCAACAACAGGATTGCAGATGAACTGATCGGCATGGAAGCCAGTGATCAGGTTGGCATCGACCAGCGGATGCTGGAAATGGATGGAACCGAGTTCAAGAGCAACCTGGGCGCCAACGCCATTCTGGGTGTCTCGCTGGCCGTTGCCAAGGCTGCTGCTGAAGAGGCAGGCATGCCGCTCTACAAATATATTGGCGGAGCCAATGCCCGCGAACTGCCGTTGCCGATGATGAACATCATCAATGGTGGTGCCCATGCTGACAACAACGTGGACATTCAGGAATTCATGATCATGCCAGCTGGTGCCGGCTGCTTTGCTGAGGCACTGCGGATGGGTGCTGAGATCTTCCATGCCTTGAAGGGTGTGCTGAAGGCCAAAGGCTACAACACTGCCGTTGGTGATGAAGGCGGCTTTGCCCCCAACCTGAAGTCCAATGAAGAGGCTTTGGAAGTTATCATGGAGGCGATCGTCAAGGCAGGTTACAAGCCGGGCGAAGATGTACTGCTGGCACTGGATGTGGCCTCATCAGAACTGTTTGACAAAGAAAAAGGGATCTACACCCTGGAAAATGAGACCCAGAAGGAGAAGACCCCGGCCCAGATGGTAGACTTCTACGAAAATCTGGTCAACAAGTATCCAATCATCTCCATTGAAGATGGCATGGCTGAAAACGACTGGGATGGCTGGAAGCTGATGACCGACCGTCTTGGCAAAAAGATCCAGATCGTTGGCGATGACCTGTTCGTAACCAACCCGGCTATCCTCAAAGAAGGGATCCAGAAAGGGATTGCCAACTCAATCCTGATCAAGCTGAACCAGATCGGTACCCTGACTGAAACCCTTGAGGCGATTGAAATGGCCAAGCGGGCTGGCTACACCACCGTTATCTCTCACCGTTCCGGCGAGACCGAAGACACCACACTGGCTGACTTGGCTGTGGCGGTCAATGCCGGTCAGATCAAAACCGGCTCACTCTGCCGTACTGACCGGGTTGCCAAGTACAACCAACTGCTGCGGATTGAAGATGAACTAGATACGACTGCAGAGTTCAAAGGTCACGATGTATTTTATAATGTAAAAAAGTAGCCTTAACGCACTAGCTGACAGTATCTGAAGGGCGGGTTTATACCCGCCCTTTGCTTTTTGGGGCTGCTGATCTGGATTTTCAACGAACCTGTGGTATAAAAGAGCATCCCCTGCAAGGAGCATATTCCCATGACCTGGAACCGCTTTCAGCAACACCTCTGCCACTGCCCCGAGATCGGCCTCTGGCTGGACATCAGCCGGATGAATTTTGATGATGATTTTCTTGCCCGGATGGAACCGGCCATGCAGCAGGCGTTTGATGCCATGCTTGCCCTGGAACAGGGTAGCATTGCCAACCCTGATGAGGGGCGTATGGTGGGGCACTACTGGCTGCGCACCCCTGCCCTTGCTCCCACACCGGAGATCCAGCAGCAGATCGAATCCACCGTTGACCGGATTGAGTCTTTTAGCGCTGACATCCATTCCGGCAAGATCTGCGCTCCAGGCAACAAGACCTTTACCAAACTATTGATCATCGGGATTGGCGGCTCAGCCCTGGGCCCCCAGTTTGTGGCTGATGCCCTGGGAAACAGCTCTGACAGGATGACACCGTTTTTTCTGGATAATACCGACCCTGATGGCATGGATCGGGTCTGCAGTCAGATAGGTGGCCTCTCTGACTGTCTGGTGGTTGTGATCTCCAAAAGTGGCTCCACCAAAGAGACCCGCAACGGCATGCTGGAGGCGCAGGCGGCCTGGAAACATGCCGGGCTTGATTTTAGCAAGCAGGCCATAGCCATTACCGGTGATGGCAGCGAGCTTGATAAACTGGCTGTGGCAGAAGGCTGGATCACCCGTTTTCCCATGTGGGACTGGGTCGGGGGCCGCACGTCAGTAACCTCTGCTGTAGGACTGTTACCTGCTGCCCTGCAGGGAGTTAATATCAGAGAGCTTTTGCGTGGTGCTCAGACCTGTGACCAGATTACCCGCAGCAGGATTACCACCTTTAATCCAGCCAGCCTGATGGCCCTGATGTGGCACCATGCCACTGGCGGAAGTGGTGACAAGGATATGGTCATGCTGCCGTACAAAGACCGCCTGCTACTCTTCTCCCGCTATCTGCAGCAACTGATCATGGAATCCATCGGAAAACAGTTGGATCTGGACGGCAACGTAGTGGGCCAAGGGCTGACCGTGTACGGCAACAAAGGATCCACTGACCAGCATGCCTATGTGCAGCAGTTGCGTGAAGGGGTGCACAACTTCTTTGTGACCTTTATCGAGGTGTTGCAGGATCGCCAGGGCAGCTCAATGCAGGTTGAGCAAGGGGTTACCAGCGGCGATTTTCTGTTTGGTTTTCTGTATGGCACCAGACAGGCCCTGTCTGAAAAGGGACGTGAGTCAATGACCATCACGGTGGAAAAGATTGATGCAGCCACCATCGGTGCCTTAATCGCCCTGTTTGAGCGAACCGTGGGATTGTACGCATCATTGGTCAATATCAATGCCTATCATCAGCCCGGAGTTGAGGCAGGTAAAAAGGCAGCAGGAACGGTGATTGATCTGCAGAAGAAGGTACAGGCATTTGTACAAGGTCATCCTGATATGCCAACGCCTGAAAAAGTCGCTGAAGCGATTGGAGCAACGGAACAGATGGAAACCGTATATGCTATCTTGCGACGAATACAGTACCACTGAGAAACAACCAACAACGCCCCTGCAAAGGCTATCTGCAGGGGCGTTGTTAGTTTATATTCAGTTATAATCAGCCATTAAAACTCTGAATCGCGTGTCTCAAGCAACAGAGATTCAAGCTCAGCAATCTGCAGTTCACCAATATCAAGCACCTCAGCCTCAAGAGTCAACTGCAGGGCCAGATCTGGCTCTTTCTTCAAACCAAGGCCAACCTTGTGACAGGTCAGGTTTACAAACCGGACAATGGCCAGCATCTTGTTGACCGGGTCCCATTCTTCAAGGTGGTGATCCCTGATCACATCACAGTACATGGACGGGAAGTTCCAGTGCTGCATCAGACGATAGCCCTGCTCCACATGCATCGCCTCAAAGATCTCCATGATCAGATCATCATCAAACATGGAACTGATCACACCAGCCTTAACCAGCCTCTCAATCGCCTTTACCAGATACAGTTTACCCACGTCATGAAGCAGGGCTGCCAGATAAATTTCATCAGCAATGCCACGCATACCGCAGTTGTGTGCCAGCCAGCGTGCCCCCAACGCAGAACCATGGCTGTGCAGCCAGAGCTCTTTCATGTAGGCATTCAGGGCCGGATTATCTGAAACATGTGTCGATGCCTGCGAAGCGGCAATAGCAATATTGATTACCTGCTGTGCTCCAAGTCTGATTACCGCTTCCTTGATGGTGGCCACCTTGGTGCGCCCCATGTACATGGGCGAGTTGGCCATCTTTAACATCTGACTTGCCAATGACTGATCTTCATTGGCAATCTGTGCCACCTCATCAACGGTAAAGTCATAATCTGACAACATGCGCTGCAGCTTCAATGCAACCGGATGAAAGATCGGCAATTCAATTGGCTGTGAGGCCAGCAATTTTCTAACGGTTTCGGGCAATGCTACCTGGGACATGCATCCCTCCTGGGGGAACCATCCAGCAAATGTATAATTATGTTATTTTTAGGGTAAATTTATTAAGATGTCAATCAATCGCAGGCTTACCCCAGCCTTCCAATGGTCAGGTTCACCGGATACTCCTGAAAAAGACCGTCCCGCTCTTTCTTAACGGTCACAACCAAGACCGTTCTGACCTCAACAAACCCTGCCTGACGGAAATACCCCTCCATCTGCTCTATGGCAAACCCATTATGAGGAATACCGGTTGCATCATCATGGAAGCTGCCATCCTCCAGCTCCAGATCAGCAATACAGAGCTGTGCACCTGGATTCAGACATTCCTTGAAACGGGCCATAAGCGGAGCCGGTGCAGGCACATGATGCATGGTCATGCTGCTGACCAGCAGGTCAATCCCATGGGGCAGATGCCATGCTGAATCCAGATCAATAAAACAGGTCTGCAGATTGGTAATACCAGCTTCTTTGGCCTTGATTTCAAGCTGTTCCAGCATTCCTCGGGAACTGTCAACGGCAATTGCTTCCTTGACCAACGGCAGTAGCCCCAGTGTCACTAATCCAGTGCCGGCGCCATAATCAAGCATCCGCATGCCCGGTTGCGGATCAGCTTCCGCGACAATGGCCTCCACCACAGCCTTGGCCAAAGCCACTCGACGGGGTAGATTATCCCACTGGCTGGCACGACTATCAAAATCAGGACGAATATGCTTGGTCATGTAAGCCAACTCCTTTAGTTTTCAAGCTGACAGGCACGATCCCAGGCCTCATATCCTTCACCGGCCAAGGCGAGAAATGATGCGACCCGCTGCTGGTAATATTCCAGATCAGCTGTTTCCTGCTGCACCTGATCAAGCTGTTCCGGGCTGATCAGTTGCAACGCATGCATAAAACGATACAGGGCAGCAATTGCCTCAAGATGTCGTGCAAGTACTGCCATTTCCGGTTCCAGAGTACGGGTAATGTACCAGTTTCCGGCAAAATAATGCACCTGACCTGCTTGCGGACGCAGAGCATTACGCTGAAGGAAATCAATCACATAGTCACGCAGATAGTAATCTGCACTATAGGCAAGTTCAGAGGCGTGCTCAGGCGTCAGATCAGATTGCTGCAACCAGATGTAAAACTGCTGAAGCAGTCTCTGGCACTGCTCATCAGCCTTCAGTTCCTCTTCCATGGTTTCAAAATCAAAATCTTCATGATCAAAAACAATCTCAGTCATACAACTCCCGTATTATTTCATGGTTCGCGGATCAAGGGCATCACGGATCCCCTCACCCAACAGGTTATAGGCCAGCACAGTAACCAGAATGGCCTTTCCGGGAAACAGGGAAAGCCACCAGGCAAATTCAATATAATCCTTGCCAGACGTCAGAATATTGCCCCAACTTGGGGTTGGGGGCTGTACACCGATTCCTAGAAACGACAGGGCAGATTCAGTCAGTATCGCGCCGGCAACCCCCAGCGTAGCTGCCACCAGCACCGGTGAAAGGGCATTGGGCAGAATATGACGCAGTATGATCCGTAGATCAGAACAGCCGATGCAACGGGCGGCCATGATGTAGTCCATTTCTCGGATGGCCAACACCTCGGCCCGAACCAGACGAGCCACCCCCATCCAGCCGGTCAGGCCGATCACTGCCATAATAATCCAGATCGAAGGGTTCAAAAACGCAATGACAGCAAGAATCAGAAAAAAGGAGGGAAAGCAGAGCATGATATCAACACAACGCATTAACAGGCTATCTACCCAGCCTCCATAATAGCCTGCCGCCAGCCCCACCAGAGTACCAAGGAAGACCGCTATTCCCACTGCCACAAAACCGACTTTTAGAGAAATTCTTGCTCCGAACAGTACCCGTGTCAGCACGTCCCGGCCTAACTCGTCAGTACCGAACCAGTGTTTCCATGAAGGCGATTGCAATACATCCCAGGCATTAATCGCAGATGGATCGTATGGGGTAAGAAAAGGAGCCATCAGTGAGACAGCAAACAGCAGTAGTACCACTATCAAACCGGCCATGGCCATCCGATTACGCTTGAGTCGTGGCCAGAAAACTGAAGCTATGAATGAAGTTTTAAATGTGGTCATTGTTGTCTGATTCGCGGGTCTGCAAGGGCATAGCTGATATCAGCTATCAGGTTCCCCAGCAGGGTCAGAAACGCGCCTATAACCAGAATCCCCATTACCACCGGATAATCTCGTGACATAACCCCTTGATAAAAAAGTTGCCCCATGCCAGGAATAGCAAAGATGGTTTCAAATATTACGCTGCCGCCAATCAAACCCGGAATGGAAAAACCCAATAGGGTTATCAGTGGTAACAGGGCATTGCGCAAGGCATGCTTCCAGATCACGACCCGTTCTGACAGTCCCTTGGCCCGGGCTGTGGTGATGTAGTCCTGACCGATTACCTGCAGCATGGCTGAACGCATGTAACGGGAAACACCGGCAAATGAACCGAATGAAGCAACACAGACAGGAAGTATCAAATGTTTCGTAAGATCCCAGAGTCGTCCAAGCCAACTGTACGACTCATAACCAAGCGTATGCAGTCCTGAGATCGGCAACCAGTTAAGCTTGACGCCAAAAAAGTACATCAACAGCAGTGCCAGCCAGAAAGTAGGCACTGCAAACCCCAGAAACACGATAACGGTAATACCTTTATCAAGTACCGTATCTCTTTTTACAGCAGCCAGCACCCCGATCGGAATCGCAAGACCAAACTCAATAATCAGAGCTACCAGATTAAGGGGAAGGGTGATCGGCAGACGCTCTTTGATCTTGTCCAGTACCGGACGGTTATCACTGGAAAAGGAACGCCCAAGATCAAGTCTGGCCAGCTTGCCCAGCCAGGTGAAATACTGTTCATGGAGCGGTTTATCCAGTCCGTAAAACTTGGTCAGACGCTCTCTGGCCTCTTTGCCCACCTTGGGATTCATGGCCATCTGCATATCCACCGGCTCACCCGGTGCCAGATGAATCACGGTGAACGTGATCAGGGTAATCCCCAGCATCAGCGGCACCAGCATGGCTATCCGTTTCAGCAGGTAGGTGGTCATCTACGCTCCACCAAGAAAAGCTTTAAAGGCCTGCAGGGCCTGACCGCGGTGACTGATCCGGTTTTTTTCATCAAGCGGCAACTCTGCCATAGTCTGTTGATAACCATTTACCAGAAAGAGTGGATCATAGCCAAAACCATGCTCTCCCCTCGGTCGATTAATAATCATCCCACCTACCCTGCCCTCAAACAGCTGCTCAACACCATCCGGGCTGACAAAGGCCATACTGCAGACAAAGGCGGCACTACGCTCAATTTCAGACAAACCAGCCACTTCATGCAGCAGTTTACTGTTGTTGGCGCCATCATCCGCATCAGGCCCTGCAAAGCGGGCAGAGAACACACCAGGACGTCCATCAAGCCCATCCACCACCAATCCCGAATCATCAGCCAGCACTGGCAGGCCAGCGGCTTTGCAGGCCTCTCGAGCCTTTTTCAAGGCGTTGTCACTAAAGGTTGTGCCATCCTCAACCGTCTCCGGTAGATCCGGCAGATCCGCCGCACAGAGGATCTCTTCCACCAAACCATCCAGCAGCGCCCTGATTTCCTTGATCTTGCCCCGGTTCCGGGTGGCAACCAGCAACTGCTTCATCGGGCCAGGGCCTCCTGCTGATGGGTAAACAGCTGGTTGATACCTGCCATGGCCAGATCACGCATGGCATCCATCTGCTCCAGGGTGAACGGCTCTGCCTCTGCAGTGCCCTGAACCTCAACAAAACGCCCGGATGAGGTCATGACAAAATTCATGTCCACTTCAGCGCTGGAATCCTCCTGATAATCAAGATCGAGTAGAGCCTGACCATCTACAATCCCCACGCTAACTGCAGCCACAGCTTCTTTGAGCGGATTTTCAGCAATCTTACCCTGGACCAGCAGAGACGAAATTGCATCAACCAAGGCCACATAAGCGCCGGTAATAGAGGCAGTACGGGTGCCACCGTCTGCCTGGATCACATCACAATCCAGATAGATGGTGCGCTCACCCAGCTTGACCATGTCAGTGACAGCACGGAGAGAACGACCGATCAGACGCTGAATTTCAAGGGTTCTGCCACTTTGCTTACCTTTGGCAGCCTCACGGGAAGAACGGGTGTGGGTAGCACGGGGCAGCATGGAGTATTCAGCCGTGACCCAGCCGGTGCCTTTACCACGTAGAAATGGCGGAACAGACTCCTCTATCGAGGCAGTGCAAATGACTCTGGTGTCTCCAAACTCAACCAAAACAGCACCTTCCGGATGCTTAATAAAGTGACGTGTTATAGTAATCGGGCGTAACTGCTGCATACTCCGTCCTGCTCGTACCATTATGATGCTCCTTGGTTGTCTAAAGTGTAGAAAATGTACGGATTACGGCTCCAGCTGTCAAACAAAAAGGGGAATCCATAGCTGGATTCCCCTGTGATCAATCTTGAAAATCTGTTTATCGGTCAGCCAAGAAAGCTGCTACTGCTCCGAGCCCTGTTCTGAAGTATGGTTGAATCAACGACGTCTCCGCAGCAACTGCACTTCCAGGCATCAAAGGAACGAACAAAATCATAATATTTCTCTGCAAACATACGGCCCTGGCAACGCGGACATCTCATGGCATACCCTCCTTCAATGAAAAGGTGACAGTTCAAGTGCGGTCAAGTGAGAGCTATCTATTCACCTTGCGTGCCAACAGGAGTATATACGTCTTTTTAACTTCTATATCAGAATAACTTATTATACATTTCAATCACTTAAAATAACGCGAAAGTTGTTTAAGCTTTTTATTACCTATTCCTTCCACCTGCAACAACTCGTTCGCACTTTTAAAATAGCCATTTTTTTGACGTATTTCTATAATCCGACGGGCCAGAGATGGTCCTATTCCAGGAAGCAGATCAAGGTCAGCTTCAGTTACCTGGTTTAAATCAAGCGGCAGCCCAAGAGTCAGGAGCTGACTGGATTTCATGGTGCCATACTGTATTATAGCCCTGTTATCAGGGCCTTTACAAAGAAGGTGAAGCGTCTTTCCTGTCTGTACGGGGGCTGATAACAGGTCAGACCGGATTGCAAGCTCTCCAAGACACAAAGGATCTGCCACTAATATGACGCTATTCGTCAAATTAGTGTCGCAAACCATATAAACACCTGGATGGGCAACATCTCCAGAAATTTGCACGGCCACAGGAGAGGTCGAAGATACAGAAAGAGCCGTCAGTCCCACTGGTTTAGCAGGTTGACGGCCCTTTATCATTACAACGAGTGTTACTGCCAAAGCAACAGTAACCAAAATAATCCGCTGATAGAGCAAGCTACTGGACCGACTCCCCATGATGCAGCTTAAAATCTATACCATCGATCAAAGCCTGATAGGAGGCATCAATAATATTATCAGACACACCAACCGTGCCCCAACGACTGGTTTTGTCACCCAGCTCAATCAGAACCCGGATAGCTGAAGCGGTGCCTTGGCCTGCAGGCAATACCCGCACCTTATAATCATGCAGCTTCACCTCTTTTAACTTGGGGTAAAACTTTTCCAGAGCCTTACGCAACGCATTATCCAGGGCATTAACCGGACCATGGCCTTCAGCTGCCGTATGCTCGATCTTGCCCCCCACCTTAATCATGACGGTTGCTTCAGAGGTTGGTTTCTGATCATCAGTGCGTTTTTCATCAATAACCCTGAACCCCATCACCTGGAAAAATTTCTTGTGGGTGCCCAATGCCTTTTTCATCATTAGCTCAAAAGATGCCTCTGCACCTTCAAACTGGAAGCCACGGTTTTCCATCTCTTTGATCTCTTCAAGGATTTCCTGGGTAACCGGATCTTTACTATCGAGATTGATATGAAACTCTTCGGCCTTTGCCAGGATATTGGACTTGCCGGACAGATCAGAAACAAGTACGCGAGTAGAGTTACCAACCAGTTCAGGTCGAATATGTTCATAGGTTTCAGGATGACGCTGGATCGCGCTGACATGCACCCCACCCTTATGGGCAAAGGCAGACTTGCCAACATAGGCCAGGTGTTTGTCAGGAGAGAGGTTGGCCAGTTCAAAGATATAATTTGAAACTTCACGTAGATGGCGCAGTTGGTCATCACTGATACAGTCTTTTTTCAGCTTCAGCTTGATAGCAGGAATGATGGAACAGAGGTTGGCATTACCACAGCGCTCGCCAAATCCGTTGATGGTACCCTGAACCTGGACAATCCCCTGATCAACCGCTACGATTGAGTTGGCCACCGCACACTCACCATCATTGTGGGTATGAATCCCCAGCGGTATAGTGATCTGTTTTTTAAGCTTGCCAATAATTTCAGCCACCTCATACGGCATGGTGCCACCATTGGTATCACAGAGAATGATACAGTCCACCTTGGCATCCTGGGCTGCCAGCAGGGTCTTGATGGCATACTCGGGGTTAGCCTTGTAACCATCAAAGAAATGCTCGGCATCATAGAACACCTCTCCCACGTTCTGTTTCAAGAACACCAGTGAGTCATTGATCAACTCCAGATTTTCTTCCAGCGAAATGCGCAGGGCTTCACGTACATGAAAATCCCAGGTCTTGCCAAAGATTGTGATAACATCCGGCTCAGCTGCAATCAGGGTTTTGATGTTATGATCATTATCCGGTGTGGTTTTGGCACGGCGGGTCGAACCAAAGGCAGCTATTTTTGCCTGCTGCAACTTTTCTTTCTTAATATCCCTAAAGAACGCCACATCTTTGGGATTACTGCCTGGCCAGCCACCTTCAATATAATGGATTCCCAACTCATCCAGTTTATGGGCAATCTTGATTTTATCCTCAACAAGAAACGAAATATCCTCAGCCTGCGTTCCATCACGCAGCGTTGTATCATACAGTTTAACCAAGCTCATTACTTTACATCCCCTTTCATGAAAATCTTACTTTATAACATTGTTAGATCAAACTCAGTACCCCATAGCCCATGCAGTGTCAAGCCTCTTGTACGCTCTAAATTCTCTTGATCTGCTTAAGAAGCAACAGCATGTTTTTGACTAGTAATGGATTAAATTCTGTTCCGGCCCCCTGCAGCAACGCACTTGCTATTACTTCAGATGAACGAGGCTCCTGATACGCTCTGCGAGTACGCATGGCATCAAAACAATCTGCAATAGCCGTCATCTGGCTGGCAACATTCTGTTGCCAACCAACAGGCACCACTGGATAGCCTGACTGGTCGTAGCGCATATGATGTTCAAAGGCAACAATAGCTGCCAGGCGCGGCACTCCGGCCGCCTCCATCAAACACCTGGCTCCGAGCACCGGATGACGCTTCATCTCTTCAAACTCTTCAAAATTCAACTTTTCAGGTTTGGTCAGAATTCCCTCAGAAACAAACATTTTACCGACATCATGCAGCATAGCAGCAATACCGATATCGTTTAGCATCTGTCCGCTGATCCCGAGAGACCTGGCCTGCGCCAACACCAGGATGCACACATTGGCAGCATGGGTAAAGGTATACTCATCCTGCTCCCGCAGGGCAGCCAGTATCAGCAGCGATTCCCCTTCACGCTGAAAAGCCTCAACCAGATCAGCAACCATTGATGCCACGCCACTCGGCTTCAGACGTTCCTTACGCTTAATTGCCTCATATACTTCACTTAACCGTTCCAGCTCAATAGCAGAGATTTCATCTAGACGTGCAGCACGCGTTTTTCCATCGCCACCAGTGCCCAGACCGTCATTTCTGCCTCCAGCAAGACCGGCACCACCAGCGCCTCCACCGGCTTCATCTCCCTGCCCTGCCATTTCCACCCTGCCCATTCGAATATGCTCGCTTGATCCAGATTCAGACTGGTCAGATTGGCGAGCAAGCAGAGCAATCAGCTGATCAACCTCATTTCTTGATGCACCTGACAGAAAACGAAGATGCCCAATTTTCTGTTCGTGCATAATCTGCACAAAACGGTCAAGCACCAGAGAAAACGGCTGCGGTTCACCATCAATTACCAGCTCACCATCAACCTCAAGCAGGGCGATATCAGGACGCACCGACAAGGCACGGGTCAGGCTGGTATGGGCGGCACCGGCAAGGCGATTTACCTGGGGATGATTGAGCGCATAGAGAGCCGCACCTGCCACTGCCGACAGCAAGTGCCGGATAAACTCATGAACTTCATACAGTGCATTGACATTATTCATGCAGCTTGCTCCGTACCGTTCGCAGCACCTCTGCCGCCTGCCTGGACAGTTCGTCAGATCCTCCGGAAAGCCGTTCCAAAAGTGGCAGGACCGTTTTGGGCGGATAGCGTTCAAGAGAGCGAACAATATCTATCTTCAGTCTGTTAAGCGCCTTAAATGCTAACAGACTTCGACTTGCCAGCACCTTTACCAGTTCCGGCAGGATTTCAGGCCTGCCAATCTCTCCTAATGCCTGTACTGCAGCAGCCTTCAATTCACATTCAACCGCCGTATATCCCCCCTCAGTCACCAGCGCCAACAGCTTACGAACCATATCTGGCGAACTGTTACGATCAGCCAGGCTGATGGCAATTAACTGAGTTTCCCGGTCAGACGACTCAAGGTCACGTAATACCTGACGCAGAGCAACCGGATCTCCGGCCAACACTAATGTCTTGAGCGCCTCGACACGAACCCTGGGGTTGCTGTGTCGTAGTAAAGGTCGCAGCTGCTCGCTCTCCTGGGTCGGTCCAAGAGAACGCAGCATAATGATTACATTGCGCAGAACATACCAGCGATTGTCGGTTAATCGGGCAATCAGAGAGGGACGGCAAGCCTCGCCAAAGGACTGCACACGATCCATCATGAACCGTCGCAGCGACATGTTATCTTCTTCAGCCATCCTGTCCAGCAACGGTTCAATAAAAGCCCGGCCCAGGACCTGGATCAATAACGTTACCTGATCATATTTGGGCTTACCCCATATGGTGAGAC
>NZ_JAOTRZ010000074.1 GCF_030247655.1 Trichlorobacter sp.
TATTAATACTGACGAGATTATTCCAGCCAAGTACCTGACTGAGATCACCAAGCAGGACCTGCAACCGTACATGCTCGAAGACCTTAAGCTGGACGGATTTGATCCCAAGGGTGAGAAAACCTCGCAAGCCCGTGTTGTCGTGTCCCGGGAGAACTTCGGCTGCGGTTCATCCCGCGAGCATGCTCCCTGGGTCTTTGAAGTCAATAACATCACTGCGGTGGTGGCAGAGTCCTTTGCCCGTATCTTCCGCCAGAACATGTTTAACTGCGGCATGGCAGCCATTGAACTGCCCAAGGCAGACCTTGATCTACTCTTCTCACATGCCCAGGATGCTGACGCCTCCATGAACATTGATATTGAGGCTCAGACCCTGACCATGACCGGTGGTGGCAAGCAGAAAACCTTCAACTTTGAGCTGTCACCCTTTGACAAGGCCCTGGTTCTGGCTGGCGGCTGGGTGGATTACGCTGACACCAAATATTGATTTTTCATGCAGCACCTGCCATACTCTCGTCACAACGCTCTTAAGGAGGCTGTAATGTTTGGATTTGGCATGCCGGAACTGATTGTTATTCTGGTGATTGTACTGGTGGTATTCGGGGCAGGTCGCCTGCCTGAGATCGGCTCTGCCTTTGGCAAGAGTATCAAGAATTTTAAGAATGCTTCAGATGGTAAGGATGAGATCGAAATAAAGCCAAAGAAGGATGATGAACACAAAGCGTAAGTTAATGCTATAGATGGTTTTCTGACAGCCGGCATCCCTGCCGGCTGTTTCTTTTAGCAAGCTCTGCATCAATTTGATTTAACACTTCAAGCTTACGTCGTGACCAATCAGGTGCGACAAGCTCTGTACGACCATCCCCCATCAAGCGATGAATCACTATTTCAGGATCAAGCAGCTCCAGCGCATCAACCAGCAACGTTACGTATGCATCGCGGTCCATCAATGCCAGTGTGCCTGCCCTATGCTGCTCTTCAAGCAAACTGCCCTTCAAAACATGCAAATGATGCAACTTAACCCCATCAACACCGAGACGGTTCAACTCCTCCACCGATGCCAGCATCTGATCACGTGATTCACCGGGCAGCCCCAGTATCAGGTGGGCACAGATGCGTATTCCTTTCTGTTTACAGCGTTTAACAGCCTCTATAAAACAGGCATGATCATGACCACGGTTGATCGTCTTCAGGGTCTGATCATGCATGGTCTGCATCCCCAGCTCAAGCCACAGATAGGTTCGTTGGTTAAGTTCTGCGAGCAGGTCAAGCACTGCATCAGGCAGGCAATCAGGACGTGTGCCGATAATAAGTCCGACAATGTCTTTGTCGGCCAGGGCGGTTTCATACAGCTGACGCAACTCATCCGCTGCTGCATAGGTGTTACTGTAGGCCTGAAAATAAGCCAAAAACTTTTCGGCCCTGAACTTTCTCACCAGATACGCTTTACTCTTCTGTAACTGCTGCTGTAACGGCAGTTCAGTAGGAACACCTACCGCTGCCGCGCCACGATCACCACAGAAGGTACAGCCACCTGTTCCCAAGCTGCCATCACGATTGGGACAGCTAAAGCCGGCATCCAGAGAAACCCGTTGCACCCGGCAACCAAATTGGTGCCGCAGTTCTTCTGTGAAAGTTTTATAGCGTTTAGTGGTCATGGCAATAAAAAAAGGAGCGACATTACTGCCGCTCCTGTATTCCTCGGTTGTTTAAGCTGTATTATTTGCGTGCAGCCTTGCCGGCTACCTGCATCCGAATCAGTGCGCGCTCAAGAGCAGCTTCGTATACCTTGAACTGTTTGTCCTCAGCTGTCAGCTTCTTAAGGGCATCCTCTGCACGGCCAAGAGCTGCTTTAGCACGGTCAAGGTCGATCTCATCAGAACGCTCGGCAGTTTCAACCAGGACAATAATTTTATCGTCCTGAACCTCGAAGTAGCCCCAGTTAAGAGCCATGCTGACAGCGACACCATCTTTTTTGTAGCAAAGCTCACCGATATTAAGCGAGGTCAGGAAAGGTGCATGACCCGGCAGTACGCCAAACTCACCCATTTTACCGGTTGCTGTCACTTCATCCACCAGCTCATCAAGCACCTTGCTGTACGGTGTGACTATTTCAAGCTTCATCTTTTCAGCCATTGTATGGAGCTCCGTTGGGACAGATGTTCTGCCCTGCCAGGTAATAAATTATACAGCTGCCAGTTTAGCGGCTTTTTCAATCGCCTCTTCAATGGTACCAACCATATAGAAGGCCTGCTCAGGGAGGCTGTCATGCTTACCGTCTACGATCTCCTTGAAGGCCTTAATGGTGTCCTTCAACTCAACGTACACGCCAGGTGAACCGGTAAATGCCTCTGCAACGTGGAACGGCTGGGACAGGAAGCGCTGAATCTTACGGGCACGGGCAACAACCAGCTTATCCTCTTCAGACAGTTCGTCCATACCAAGGATGGCGATGATGTCTTGGAGATCCTTGTACTTCTGCAACACATACTGTACGGAACGAGCAACCGCATAATGCTCATCACCGATTACCTGTGGATCCAGAATCCGTGAGGTGGAATCCAGTGGATCCACGGCGGGATAAATACCAAGTTCTGCAATCTGACGGGAGAGAACGGTGGTTGCATCCAAGTGGGCAAAGGCGGTTGCCGGAGCAGGGTCTGTCAAGTCGTCGGCAGGAACGTAGATGGCCTGAACCGAGGTAATGGAACCCTTCTTGGTTGAGGTAATACGCTCTTGCAATTCACCCATTTCAGTTGCCAAGGTAGGCTGGTAACCAACCGCAGAAGGAATCCGTCCAAGTAGAGCGGAAACTTCGGAACCGGCCTGGGTAAAGCGGAAGATATTATCGATGAACAGCAGCACGTCCTGATTCTCTTCATCACGGAAATATTCAGCAACTGACAGAGCGGTCAGAGCAACCCGTGCACGGGCACCTGGGGGCTCGTTCATCTGGCCGTACACCAGAGCAGCCTTATCAAGAACTCCGGATTCTTTCATTTCCATCCAGAGGTCGTTACCTTCACGGGTACGCTCACCAACACCGGCGAATACCGAGTAACCACCGTGCTGCTTGGCAATGTTGTTAATCAGTTCCATAATCAGAACGGTCTTGCCGACGCCGGCACCGCCGAACAGGCCGATCTTACCGCCCCGTGCATAGGGAGCAAGCAGGTCAACAACCTTGATACCGGTGGTAAAGGCTTCAACCTTGGTGGACTGGTCTTCAAAGGCAGGCGCTTCACGGTGGATCGCGTACTCTTTTTCATTGCCGATCGGACCCATTTCATCAACAGGCTCACCGATAACGTTCATGATCCGGCCCAGAGTCTTGCGGCCAACCGGTGCGCAGATCTGCTTGCCGGTATCGATAACAGCCTGACCACGCGTGAGACCGTCGGTGGAGTCCATGGCGATGGTACGCACAGAGTTCTCACCCAGATGCTGCGCAACTTCAAGCACCAGGTTGTTCTCACGGTCATCAATGGCCGGATTGGTCACTCTTAGAGCGTGATAAATCTCCGGCAACTTACCGGGCTCAAACTCGACGTCAATAACTGCGCCGATAACCTGTGAAATTTTACCGATATTTTGACTCATGGAACCATGTCCTCCTGCGGCCCTGGGGCCTCATATAGTGATTCGTTTGTAATTATCCCTTAATCGATTCAGCGCCTGAGATGATTTCCATCAGCTCGGTGGTAATGGCTGCCTGACGAGCGCGGTTGTACTGCAGGGTAAGCTTGCCGATCATCTCCGAGGCGTTCTTTGATGCACTGTCCATGGCGGTCATACGGGCACCATGTTCTCCAGCTACTGATTCAAGCATCGCCTTAAAGATCTGAACTTCAATATTCTTTGGCAGAATCTGGGTCAGTAGGTCATCAACCGATGGCTCGTAAATAAACTCAACGCCTGCCTCATCAACGGCACCCTTTTCTTCAGGCTCGATTGGCAACAGCTGCTGAAAGGTAATATCCTGGGTCATGACGGTGCGGAAGGAGTTAAACAGCATCACAACCTGGTCATACTCTTCTGTCAGATAGCCCTCGATAACGTCCTGTGCAAGCATTGCAGCTGTCTGATAGTTAGGCTTGGAAAGGATATTAGAAAAATTTTTGTAAACCGTGTGACGGTTTTTCAGAAATTCATACCCTTTACGACCGACCGTCATGATTGAAATCTGCTCAAACTCAGCCTGCTTCTCTTTGATATAACGCTCACCGGCCTTGCAGAGGTTTGAGTTAAAACCACCGCACAGACCACGATCTGAGGTTACGACAATCAACAGCAGTTTTTTTGCATCACGCTTTTCCAGAAGGGGATGCAGATCACCTTCCAGATTACCTGCCAAAGACTGCAGCACTTCACCCATCTTCTGAGCATAGGGACGTGCAGCTACCACGTTTTCCTGTGCGCGGCGAAGTTTGGCAGCCGAAACCATCTTCATGGCCTTGGTTATCTGGCGCGTATTTTTTACGGATACAATCCGCTTTTTAATGCTTTTAAGGCTCGCCATGTCTCAAACCGTCCTTGTTTAAGCGGTAAATTCCTTCTTGAACTGATCAAGGGCACTAACCAGCTTGGCCTTCAGGTCATCACCGATTGCCTGCTTGTCACGCAATTCAGCGAGTACATCTGCCTGACGGTTATCAAAGAATGCGTACATTTCAACTTCATAACGCTTCAGTGCTGATACTGCATAGTCATCCAGGTAGCCGTTGTTGGCGGCAAAGATAACCAGAACCTGCTTCTCGTTCGGAACCGGACGATACTGAGGCTGCTTGAGAATTTCAACCAGACGCTCACCACGGGCAAGCTGCATCTGGGTTGCCTTATCCAGGTCAGAACCGAACTGGGCAAAGGCAGCCATTTCACGATACTGAGCCAGGTTAAGACGCAGCGTACCGGCAACCTGCTTCATTGACTTGGTCTGAGCAGATCCACCAACCCGTGAAACCGACAGACCGACGTTGATCGCCGGACGTACACCGGAGAAGAACAGGTCTGATTCAAGGTAGATCTGACCGTCTGTAATGGAAATAACGTTGGTCGGAATGTAGGCGGAAACGTCACCGGCCTGTGTCTCGATGATCGGCAGGGCGGTCAGAGAACCGGCACCACACTCATCGGACAGCTTACAGGCGCGCTCCAGCAGACGGCTATGCAGATAGAAAACGTCACCAGGATATGCTTCACGGCCTGGCGGACGACGAAGCAGCAAGGAAAGCTGACGATACGCAACAGCTTGCTTGGAAAGGTCATCATAGATAATCAGAGCGTGCTTCTTGTTGTCACGGAAGTACTCACCCATGGTTACGCCGGTGTACGGTGCAATGAACTGCAGCGGTGCAGACTCGGAAGCGGTGGCGGCAACAACAATGGTGTAATCCATGGCGCCGTGCTCGGTCAGCTTGGATACAACCTGAGCAACCGTTGAACGTTTCTGGCCGATGGCAACATAGATACAGACAACATCGCCACCTTTTTGGTTGATGATGGTGTCAATGGCAACAGCGGTCTTGCCGGTCTGACGGTCACCAATGATCAACTCCCGCTGACCACGACCGATTGGAACCATAGAGTCAATCGCCTTGAGGCCGGTGGCCATCGGCTGATGAACCGATTTACGGGCAACAATACCAGGTGCCTTGATCTCTACCTTGCTGAAGGTGCTGGTGTTGATCGGACCTTTACCGTCAATTGGCTGACCAATGGCGTTAACAACGCGGCCAATCAGGGCATCACCAACCGGTACCTCGGTAATCCGGCCAGTTCGCTTGACCGTATCGCCTTCTTTGATCTCGGCAAATTCACCAAAAATAGCGGCACCGACGTTATCTTCCTCAAGGTTGAGAACCATACCGGATACGCCGCCGGGGAATTCCAGCAGCTCACCGGCCATGGCGCCAGCCAGGCCATGGATACGGGCAATACCGTCTCCGATGGAGATAATGGTACCGGTCTCCGATACCTCTACCTCTTTGCCATACTCGTTGATCTGTTTCTTGATGATTTCGCTAATTTCTTCGGCTCTGAGTTCCATAGAAGCGTTTACCCCTTCTGTAGTATATCGTGAATCCGTGCTAACTGAGTTTTAACACTGCTATCATAGGCGATATCGCCGATCTGTGTAACAACACCACCGATCAGAGATTGATCAACCTTCACCTGTGGCATTACTTTTTTACCAGTCTTCTGCTCCAGCGCACCTTTAATGGCATTGATCTGGGTATCATCCAATGCAAAAGCGGTAGTAATTACCGGACGTATCACACCGGACTGTTCATCAGCCAGCGTCTCATAGGTCTCGACAATTTGCGACAGACAGGCGACCCGGTTCTTATCCACCAGCAACAAAAGAAAATTTGCCACCAGCTCCGAGCATTGCATACGTGCAATCAGATCACGCATGATCTGTTTCTTTTGATCTGCAGTAAAGGCAGGGTTACCAAATGCAGCCCGTAGCTCTGCGCTACCTGCAAAAACCCCGTCTACCACCTTCAGCTCCTGGCTGAAACGATCAACCAGATCTTTTTCCGAGCCAAGCTGGACCAGCGCCTTGGCATACCGTCTGGCAATGGCGTTATTGATCACAGTTGCACCACCTTCCCAAGGTAATCCTGTACAAAGCGGTCATGGTCAGCCTTCTGCACGGCACCACCAAGTTTGCCACCGGCCAGTTCAACCGCAAGCCGGGCAGCTTCTACACGCAGTTCTGTGCGAGCCTTCGAGACCTCTTGATCAGCAGCCTGAGCAGCCTGCACCGCAACCTTGGCAGCAGCAGTCTGTGCCTCAGCAATAATACGCTGCTTCTCTGCCTCAGCCTCTTTCAGCATGGCAGCACGCAACGCATCAACTTCCTGATTAGCCTTTTCAAGCTTGTCAGTATATTCTTTCAGCTTGGCCTCAGCTGTTTCACGAGCTTCACGAGCCTCACGAAGATTTTTTTCAATCTGCTGCTGACGCTCAGCCAATGAACCCTTTACATTAGCCTTTTTCAGTGCCCAAATCACAATTCCAACAAGTAGCGCAAAATCAACTACCCGCCAGCCAAAGTCTTTCAGCTGCGCACCGCTATCAGGATGATGCTCACCACCGCCTGAAGCAATGGCAAGTACAGGAACCAGGATAGCGACAACAACAGCCAGACCGGAGAGAATTCTTTGCATACGGCGATCATTCTGAATCAGCATGGGCTTACAGACTCCTCCCCAGAATTTTCTCACAAATATCGCCCGACAGGACATCCACCTGCTTTTGCAGCAGAGTACGTGCCTCGGCAGATTCTTTGGCCACCCGCTCACGAATCGAAGCGATTGACGCTGCAGCATCCTGACGTGCCTTGTCCAACAACGACGCCTCTTCTACCTGGGCTTCTTTCACCAGCTCAGCCCGTTTGGCGCCAACTTCAGCCTTGGCATCACGCAGACGCGCCTCGTACTGAGCTACCTTTTCCTGCACCTGCTGATCCACAGCGACTGCACGCTCGCGGGCAGACTGGATCTCCTGCCGACGCTGGGCAAGCAGCGCCCTGATCGGCTTGTACAGAAAGATATTCAGAACAAGAGCCAGAAGTCCGAAGTTTACAATCTGGACAGCAAATGCGAGATCGAGATTGATCACGGCCTACCCCTTAACCTACGGTGAATTGTATACTGTATCCCACAAAAACAAACCTGACTGAATAGTCAGGCGTAAACGTTGGTTAGCTATCACGGTTAAACACAGGCTGTCAATTAAAAAAAGCGGTTTATTTGTTGTGGCAACGGGTTACGACTGAAGCAGGTCGATAATGCGGGTCAGTTCATCCGATGAATTGAAGTGTATTTCGAGCGCACCTTTTCCACCACTGTTCCGACGAATGGCGATCCTGGTTTGGAACTGCTTCTGCAGCTGTTCCTCCAGAGAAACCATCAAGAGATCGGGCTGACGGGCAGGCTTCTGAACAACCCGCGTGCCCCGCTTAAGCTTGTTAACCAGCTCTTCTGTCGCCCTGACACTCAGCATCCTATGCAGAATTTCATGGCGCGCCTTCTGAACCAAATCTTCATTTTCCAGCCCCAGCAACGCCCGTGCATGCCCCATTGAAAGCCGTTCTTCAACCACATCCTTCTGAATTTCATCCGGCAAACGCAGCAGACGCAACGCATTGGTCACGGTTGTACGGTTTTTACCAACCCGTTTTGCCACCTCATCCTGGGAGATGCCGAAATGCTCCACCAATGACTTATAGGCTTGGGCCTCTTCAATGGCATTCAGATCTTCACGCTGGATATTCTCAATCAGAGCCAGCTCCATGACCGCATCTTCACTGGCCTCACGGATAACCACCGGCAGTTCGCGCAGCCCTGCCTTTTGCGAGGCGCGCCAACGACGCTCACCGGCAATGATCTCGTAGTAGCCATCCTTCTTGGTGACTACCAGCGGCTGAATGATTCCTTTTTCACGGATTGAGGATGCTAACTCTTCCAGCTTATCCGCTGCAAACTGCTTGCGAGGCTGGTTGCGATTCGGCCTGATTTGCTCGATGGGACAGAGAAAATAGTTTTTATCTTCGGCAACTGACATAACCGGCAGTAATGCCGCCATCCCCTTACCCAGACCACCTTTTTTAAGCATTGATTACCTCCCGCTGAATCAGCTCACGGGCCAGCTGCAGGTATGCAGTGGCCCCTTTGGAGGTAATATCATAATAGATGATCGGCTTGCCGTGACTTGGCGCCTCAGAAAGTCGCACATTTCGAGGGATTACCACCTCAAAGGCTTCTTTCGGAAAGTGAGTCCGAATCTCATCCTCCACATCCTTGGACAATCGGTTGCGGGCATCGGCCATGGTCAACAGAATGCCTTCGATTGTAATGCGGGGATTCAAACCTTTTTGCACCAGGCGGATGGTATTAAGGATCTGAGACAGGCCTTCCATTGCATAAAACTCGCACTGCAGCGGAATCAGGACCGTATCAGCAGCGGTCATGGCGTTCACGGTCAGCAGACTTAAGGATGGCGGACAATCAATCAGGATATACTGATAACGTTCCTGCAACAGCGACAAGGCATTCTTTAGCTTCTGCTCACGCCCTGTTTCAGTGGCCAGCTCCAGCTCAGCACCGGCAAGATCAGCAGTTGCAGGCAGGATATGCAGGTAGGGATGGCCAGTATCAACCACCAACGACGCAGGATCTGCATCATTAATCAGCAAATCATAGACCGAATGTTGCAACTGAGCCTTGTCGACCCCGACACCACTGGTGGCGTTACCCTGAGGATCAATATCCACTAGCAGGGTTGGCCGTTCAGCAGCAGCCAGCGCAGCAGCGAGGTTGATGGCGGTGGTGGTCTTCCCCACACCACCCTTCTGATTTGCAATGCAGATAATTTTTGACATAACCTGTTGTTCGATCTGAGGAAATTTGAAATTACACGAGTCTGCTGCGAGTTCGGAACCGTACCATAAAGCAGTGAAGCCTGCAAAGAACTTTTTATGATGTAAGCGCAGTGTCCCAGCAACGGCCACAACGGGCAATAAAGGCACTGTCCGGCAACGCCTTCAGGCTACAGGGCTGCCCGTTCCGTCCGGCAAATTGCAACCCGACACAGTGCAACATGAGTCTTTCAGACGCCACCCCGCCGTAGGTGGTATCGCCCACTATCGGAAAGTCGGCTGCTGAAAGGTGAACCCGAATCTGGTGTGTGCGGCCAGTGCGGGGAAACGCTTCAACCAGCGTCAACCCGTCTGCGGCAGCAAGCAGATGAAAGTCGGTCAGGGCTGTTCGGCCTTCAGAGATGATACCCCAGCGCGCACTGCCCAGCTTGCCGATTGCACCATCCGCTGACCAACGCTGCTCAGCAGGTTCCCCTGCAACCAGCGCCAGATAGCGCTTATGGATGTCACCCTTCTTAAACAGCTCCGAGAGCCAGGCCGCTGCCTGACGATGTTTGGGGAACAGCATCAGTCCTGAGGTTCCCCGGTCAAGCCGATGTACCACCCGTACCGGCTCCTTGATCCCCTGGCGGACAAACTCTTCAGCGACCCAGTATTCCAGGGTTCCTTTCAGCTGGTAGGGTGTACGCTGACTGGCAATACCTGATGGCTTATTGATTGCCAGCAGATCCTTATCCTGATAAACGATCGCCTCTGGCGGCAGCACCAGCTCTTGAAACCGGCCCTGTTCCATAAAACCGACCGCCAGCTGATCTTCGGCCTTAACGCCACGGGAAGCCACCCGTACCATGGTCTGATTAACCGCGCAACCGCCCCGGTCAATGATTCGTCTGGCCTCACCCTTACTGACCCCTGCCAGCTGGGCCAAGACGTCATCAAGGCGTTGGCCAGCCATATCTATTGTGACACTGAATATCTTGATCATAGCCTTCTCTACCACGAAGCCAGCTTGAATCGCAAATAAACCTGTTGGCAGCTGCCCGATGAGTTTGCTACTCTGCCGCCCATGTCATCAGCCAAAGACTCACATCCCGTCCTGCGCGGCCCGGTTCCCCTCACTCATCTGTTGCTACGACGGTTTATCCAATCTGGCAACCGTGTTGCTGACGCCACCTGCGGTAATGGCAAGGACACCCTGCTATTGGCTGAGCTGGCGGGGAAAACCGGCCATGTCTGGGCCTTTGATATCCAGCAGGAGGCCCTTGACCGCACAGCCCAACGCCTGACAGAACAGAACCTGCAGCAACGAGTAACGCTACTACAGACTGGCCATGAACGGTTGCTGGGACTGGTAGATGCTCCACTGCATGCAATTATATTCAATCTGGGCTGGCTACCGGGAGCTTCGCGAGAGGTTGCCACCTGTACCGCCACCACCCTGACCGCCCTGGAGGCATCACTACAGCTACTGGCACCGGCTGGCCTGGTGCTGATTACCTGTTACCCTGGCCATGCAGGCGGAGATCAGGAGGCTGCAGCTGTGCAGGACTGGGCAGCGGGCCTTTCTTCACGCAGCTATTTTGTCTGGCGGATGGGACAACTGAATGTGACCTCTGACGCCCCCTTCTGCCTGCTGATTCAAGATGGAAGAATCGCTGATGCCAAGTAGTCTGCTCCCCTTTCTTGCCGTTCTGCCAGCCAGCATCTACTCCCTGCTCACCTTGTGGTGCGGCTGGTTGTTTTTCAAGGAACAAGGCGCTCCAGACAAACGACACGACACAGCTATCTCAATCCTGAAACCGGTTAAAGGTATGGATGAAGGCAGTTATGAAAACTTTGCCTCGTTCTGTCGGCAAGAGTATATGGCGCCGCTACAGCTGATCTTTTGCGTTGCTGCTGCCGATGATCCGGCAATCAAGATTATCCAGCAGTTGATGACTGTTTTTCCCCACCATGACATCTGCCTGAATATTGATCCGACCATTCACGGCCCCAATTACAAGGTTTCCAATCTGATCAACGCCTTTCCCAAGGCAAAATATGATCTGCTCATGATCTGCGACAGTGACATTCGGGTGGAACCGACATTCCTGCAATCGGTCACCGCACATTTCAGCGCATCTAACATTGGCCTGGTCACCTCCCCCTACCGCAGCTCAACCGTACATGGCGCTATCACCGCCTTTGAAGCGCTGGCCTTCACCTCTGAGATGGTACCCAACGTAGTAACCGCGCTGAAGCTGGAAGGCCTCTCCTTTGCCCTAGGGGCAGCCATGACCTTCCGCCGCCAGGCGTTACAGGATATTGGCGGCCTGAAAGCACTGGTGGACTATCTGGCCGATGACTATCAACTGGGTAATCAGATACATCGTGCGGGCTGGCAACTGAAGCTGGATCACCAGTTTGTGGAAAGCATGCTGAAACCTGAAAGCCCGACAATAATTTTTTCACGCCAACTGCGCTGGGCCCGCACCATGCGGGTCAGCCGCCCTGGAGGTTATCTGGCCTCCGGCATTACCCTGCCAGGCCTGGCCATTATTGCTGCATTCCTCACCGGACCGCCCCTTTTGGCCCTGTCCGCCATCAGCCTGCTTTACCTGACCCGCTTGAGCGTTACTTCGGTATTCAGCCGTTGGTATGTCCGCGACAATCTGCTCCCTGCCTGGGCCTGGCTACTCCCCTTGAGAGATCTGCTTGCTTTCGGTACATGGCTGTTGGCCTTTACCGGAAATCGCGTCAACTGGCGTGGACACTGTTTTTTGATCTCACCAAACGGAAAACTTAAAGAGCTATAATCCTATTACTTTACAACGCCATAACTTCTCTCTATAGTAGTCAGCCGCTTAAAATAATCCAAAGGCATCTCAACGAGACAAATGATCAACTTTTTACGGGCCATAGGTCGCCGGACCATCGCGCAACTGCAAGAACTGGGCAACTGTGGCCAGTTTCTGGCCTATGCCCTCTACTCCCTCCTGCGCCGTCCCGGGCGACCGGTACATATACTGAAACAGATCAATTTCATTGGCACAAAATCCCTGTTTGTGATTGTGCTGACAGCCGCGTTTACCGGCATGGTGCTGGGGTTGCAAGGCTACTACACCCTGACCAAATTTGGTTCCGAAGGGATGCTGGGTACCGCCGTGGCGCTATCTCTGATCCGTGAACTTGGTCCGGTTCTCTCGGCCCTTATGGTGACTGGCCGGGCAGGCTCAGCCATTACCGCTGAAATCGGCATCATGCGGATCAGCGAGCAGATTGACGCCCTGGAAACCATGGCGCTGGATCCTTATAAATATCTTATTTCACCTAAATTTATTGCTGCCATGATCGCCATGCCGCTGCTCTGTGGCATCTTTGATGTAGTGGGCATCTACGGCGGCTGGGTGGTTGGTGTCAAACTGCTCGGCGTTAACCCCGGCGCCTATTTCAGTGAAATGTATAAATCCGTTGAGTGGAAGGATGTCTACTCAGGTTTCGTAAAATCGTACTCCTTTGGCATTATTATCGCCTGGATCGGCTGCTATAAG
>NZ_JAOTRZ010000354.1 GCF_030247655.1 Trichlorobacter sp.
GGGTTGCCTACTTCGGCGGCTTATCAAAAAGCGGATGTCTCCGTCGCCCCGGGTGCCACACTGGAAGTGCCTGCCAGCGCGAGGGAGTTCGTCAACCGTGTTTGGCCGCATGCTGTTGAAGCATCCCGTTCGACCGGCGTTCCACCTCAGTTTCTGGTCGGTCATTCCGCCCTTGAGAGTGGATGGGGGCGGGCTGAGATCAGGCGTGCGGATGGTTCTTCAAGTTTCAATCTTTTCGGTATCAAGGCAGGAAAGAGCTGGAGTGGCCAGACGGTGGATGCGAGCACCACAGAATACGTCGACGGGAAGCCTCAGCAGGCGGTTGAGCGTTTTCGTGCCTATGGCTCCTATGAAGAGGCATTCCGCGACTATGCCAGCCTGTTGCGAAACAGTTCGCGCTATAGCGCCGTAATTGGCTCTCAGGATGGCGCGGAGTTTGCTAAACGTTTACAGCAGGCAGGCTATGCCACTGATCCGGCGTATGCGGACAAGCTTTCACGCATCATCAATGGCCCGGTGTTGAAGCAGGCCCTGATTGGTTGAGCGCCGCCTAAACTTTACGGCGAATTGGCCGTTAACCTCTCAGAGGTGACAGGATGAGTACAGGAATTTTCAGTATCGGGGTTAGTGGCCTTACAGCCGCCCAGTTGGGATTGCTGACGACCGAACACAATGTTGTTAACGCAAATACCCCCGGTTACACGCGTCAGGTTACCGTGCAGGCAACCAATGTGGCCATAAACACGGGGGCAGGGGCTATTGGCCAAGGTGTGCATGTTCAAACCATCAAGCGCCTGTATGATCAGTACCTGACCTCTCAGGTCAACTCTGCGCAGACACAAGTCAGCGAGCTGGATGCGTTTTATAGCCAAATCACCCAGGTCACCACCATGCTGGCGGACCCCAACGCCGGGTTGTCTCCCGCACTGCAGGATTTTTTTGCGGGTGTGCAGAATGTGGCATCCAATCCCTCGCTCCTGCCATCGCGTCAGTCAATGATTTCGAGTGCCCAAACGATGGCTGCTCGTTTCCAGAATCTTGATACCTCCCTGTCGCAGATGGCTGAACAGGTGAATGGCCGGATTTCTGATGCTGTCAATCAAATCAATACCTACGCCAGTCAAATTGCAGACATTAACCAGCGCATTGTTGTTGCCGAGGCCGGTTATGGCCAGCCAGCCAATGACCTGCAGGATCAGCGCGACCAGTTGATTTCCGAGATCAACAAGTTCATCAGGGTGTCTACGAGCACCAACACGAATGGCACCTATAACGTGTTTATCGGTAATGGTCAGCAGTTGGTTGTCGGCTCGCAGTCGATGACCATGACCGCGACAGCCTCTACCTCTGATCCGACAAAGATCGTTGTCGGTCTGCAAACGATGGGAGGGGCCCAGCAGTTGCCGGAGTCATTGATTACGGGCGGGGAACTTGGCGGTCTGATCAGCTTCCGGAGCAATGTGCTTGGCGTTGCCCAAAATGAATTGGGGCGCGTTGCCACTTCGCTGGCCTTGACCTTCAATGCCCAGCATCAGCTTGGGCAGGATTTGCAGGGAAACATTCTGGGCGATGCGAATTTTGCAGGTGATTTCTTCACGATCCCAGGTCCAAAATTGATCGAAAACTCCAAGAACACCGGTAGCGGGTCGCTGTCAGTGGCTTTTGAACCGATCTCGGCGCCAAAAGCACCTGATTTCAGTGGAAATTTCTATACC
>NZ_JAOTRZ010000075.1 GCF_030247655.1 Trichlorobacter sp.
GGCTAACCTGGCCCATGGCCGCAACATCCTGCCTGAGCTGAAAGGGCTGGTTGACAGCATCTCCATCAGTCTGAATGCTCCGGATGCCGTAACCTATGGCAAGCTCTGCAACACCCCCTTTGGTGCAGGTGGCTGGCAAGGGGTCTGCGATTTCCTGCGGGAGGCACCCCGTTACATCCCGGATGTGACCGCAACTGCAGTCACGATCCCCGGCATTGATATTGAGGCCTGCCGTAGAATAGCTGAAGGGTTGGGCGTGAAGTTCAGGGTACGGGAGTATGCCGAGGTAGGGTAACATCCCCCCTGGCAATGGGGGGATGAGGGGAATTAAAGCCCTTTTGGCTCAGCCAGATGTTCCTCATAAATCCGCTTCAGATAGGTATGTGAAACGGTCTTCTTAAACTCTTTCTTGAAATGATCTGAAAGCTGTCGCCATGACAGCTTTTCTTCTTCCCGCAGACGGACCAGTTCATCCAGGTAGTTTTTTTCCAGGGCATTCCGCAGCCGTTTTTTGTATGGCTTATGATCCCTGATCTGAGGCAGCACCTGGGGCGATTGCTCGATCCAAACCTGCTTCAATACGGCAAGAAAGGCGGCATAGCCAGCCTCTCCCCCCCGGCTGGGGGCCACCCTGCCCAGGGCAAGCCATTCCTTAAACAGCTCCCGTTGTCGGCGATGTACTTCCACCCGCAGTTCTTCATCAAGCCGGGCATACAGTTCACCAAGTGCGGCACGTTGTTCTGCAGTCAAGCCGGTTAACAGCTCTATGGCTCGCTCATCGTACATGCTAATAGGTCATGCTGGCTGCATTCAGCAGGCCGATGGAAACCGAGAAGAAGGCCAGCAATGTGGCAGAAGCAACCTGGTTATCCTCAATCTGCTTTACCAGATCCTTAAAGATCACCCGCACTATAGAAAAGACCAGGATCTGCACCACCATGGCCACCAGTGCCCAGATCAGCATATCCAGAAAACCGACGCTGTGGGTGATGGCACTGTGCAGCGGCAGCACAAAACCGATAAAGGCACCGCCAAAGCTGATAGCCGGGGCGGTCTTGCCTTCCCGCACCAGCTTTAGTTCATCGTAGGGGGTTATTTTGCAGTAAATGGTGCAAAAAACCAGCAGAAAGCCCAGCGCTGCCACAAAATACTTGGCAAAATCAATCATTCCTTGAAAAGAGTCCAACTGTAATCCGTCCATAAATAGCCTCCGTTCGGTCTGATACTGAAAATTCAGGTAAAGTAATGGGGTAAAAACCGGCTGGCATTGGTGGTGACCAGTTGCCGGTCTTCACGGATGCCGATTCCTGCTGACTCGCCTGCCACGATCCAGGAACCGATCACCGGATAGTTACCGTCAAAACAGGGGATTGGTGCTAATTGCTGATAGACCAGGGCCTTGCCGCCGTAGCTGCCTTCAACCTCATGCACTTGGCCGTTGCGATGCACAGTCACGTTTTCACCTTCACGGGAAAGCAACGGCTTGGTAACATAGTTATCTCTGAACGGGCCAGCTTCAAAACCGGCCTGCAGCAGATTTTCATGTCCTTCAAACAGCTCCCACATGATCGCCAGCAGCCCCTTGTTGGACAGCAGCATCTTCCAGGCCGGTTCAATCAGCCTCATCCGAGCTGTTGCCAGTTTACGGCCAAAATACTCATTCACCAGCCATTCCCAGGGATACAGCTTGAACATGCAATCAATCGGCCGGTCATCCAGATCTACATAGCGACCTTCCACCTCTTCAAAACCGATATCGTTCATAAACAACTGTGAAGTGCTCAAACCAGCCTGTATTGCCGTATCACGAAGGTATTCCAGATTTCCAAAATCCTCCGGTGCATCAGCCACGCAGGAAAAGTGGACGGTTGAGGAGATCCCCATCCCTTTCCAGGCCTCAATCAAACGTTCATGGATTGAGTTAAACTGATCAGCATCAGGATAGAGGTCTTTAAGCCAGAACCACTGAATAACACTGGCCTCCAGTAATGATGTAGGGGTATCAGCATTGTATTCCAGCAGCTTGGGGGGAGCGTGTCCATCATAGGCCAGATCAAAGCGACCATACAGGGATGGTTCATCCTTGTCCCAGGAATCGACGATCAGCGGTACGGCATGGGCCGGAATCTGAAGCTTGTCAAACAGGTCTTTATCAATCACATGCTGGGCTGCCTCAATGCAACGTTCCTGCAGCTCATTGGTGACGTTTTCCAGCAGGTCTATCTCGGCCCGGTCAAAAAGGTAACAGGCAGTCTCATCCCAGTACGGCTCATCATCAATGGTGTGATAGGACATCCCCTGGGATTCAACACTCTGTTGCCAGTTTATACGGGGCGGACGGCTGATCCGTTGCATCCAGCTAGCCTCCGAAGGAAGAGTGGAAGGAGGAAAGACTGCCAAAACCGCCCCGAGAAACTGAGACCGTCCGAATGGAACGGCTCCCTTGCCCTGCATAGGTCCGCCCGGAAGTAAAACGGGGACCGTAGAAATATCCGTGGCTGTAGTTACGATCCTTCTGATTCATCTCTTCACAGTTTTTGGGATCATTACCCCAGTCATCCAGACAGTCCTGCTTGTTTTTATAGACATGCCGATCATCCTTTTTACCACAGCCACCAAGGGCCAGCATGCCGCCAATCAGAACCAGAGATATCTGCAGGGTGCTTCGTCTGCGCATAGGTCGCTCCAACAGATGAAATTACCAACTGATTTGCATTCAGTTGACTATCGGGTATAGATATACCAGTAAACTGTATTCCTGCAAGGGGTTGGAGCACTTTTATGGAAAAAGCACTCTGTTTTGATAGCATGGAGCATGAAACCGTACGTTGCAACCTCTGCAGACACCACTGTACCATTGCTGATGGTGGCCGCGGCATCTGCAAAGTTAGAGAAAACCGTAGCGGACAACTCTACGCACTGGTTTCAGGTCTGCTTGTGGCAGAGCATATCGACCCCATCGAAAAAAAGCCGCTGTACCACGTCTTACCCGGATCACGCAGCTATTCCATAGCATCTGTCGGCTGTAACTTTCATTGCCAGCATTGCCAGAATGCTGATATTGCCAAGTATGATGATCAGGGCACCGGACATATGCCTGGCCGCCCGATTCCGTCAGCAGAACTGGTTCATCGTGCCGCTGCTGGTGGCTGTCGCTCCATTGCCTACACCTATACTGAACCAACGGTCTGGTTTGAATACGCGCTGGAAACAGCGCGTATTGCGGCAGAAGCAGGTCTCTACAATATCTTTGTTACCAATGGGTACATCAGCAGTGAAGCATTAGGTATGATTGCGCCGGTGCTGCACGCTGCCAATATCGATCTGAAGGGATTTACCAATAACTTTTACCGACGTGTCTGTGGAGCACAGCTGAACGAGGTGCTGGACTGCATCAGAGATTACCGCAGGCGCGGCATCTGGATTGAGATCACCACACTGGTAATACCGGGTGAAAATGATGATGCAGAACAGTTACACGGTATTGCGCGCTTCATTGCCGACGAATTGGGGCCGGATACCCCCTGGCATATCTCGCGCTTCTTTCCCTGTTATCAGATGCAGCAGCATCCCCCTACCCCAATCAGTTCCCTGGAGTTGGCGCTGGAGGCAGGTGACCGGGCAGGTCTGAAGTATATCTATGAAGGAAATGTTGCCCATGGTCGGGAACAGACGGTCTGCCCCGGATGTGGGGCGGTGGTGATTGGGCGTAGCGGCTACACGGTTACCCGGCTTAATCTGAAAGACGGTTCCTGCGGTAGTTGCGGCAAACCGATTGCAGGGATTTGGGGATAGAAAAGCAAGTTTGAAGAGTGAAGTTTGAAGAGTGAAAAATCAGAGGAGTTAGCATGTTTGAAAATATTTATGATCTTCCGGTTAATCAAGATGAAGAACTGCCGTTTCAACTGCCGGAATGGATCGCAACAGCACCGTTTGAGGAATTTCTGGGCATGACCATCCATGAAGCAAAAAACGGCAAGGCAGTCCTGTCCATGCCGTTTAAGGCTGCCCTCTGCCAAGGCAAGGGCTTAATGCATGGCGGCGCGGTAGTGTCATTGGCAGACACGGCCCTGGCCATGGCAATTAAAAGCCTACTGCCAGAAGGGACGGATTTTGTAACCATCAAACTGGGTCTGGAGTTTCATGCTCCGGTTCGTTGGGGAGTTGTCCGGGCTGAGGCCAGGGTAACCGATCAGGATGATCGAAATATTGAGGGGATGACTGAAATTGTAACCGAAGAAGGGATCAAGGCAGCCACCTTCAAAGCCACCTTCAGAATTCGCCGTCAAAGAACCATCAGCTGAGTCCTAATCGCTTCATCTTCTCAACCAGTGTTGTCCGGTTCAACCCCAGCAAGGCAGCTGCCCTGGCCTTTACCCCATTGCTCATCTGCAGTGCCTTGGCAATCATCTTACATTCCAGCTCTTCAATGGCAGCTGGCATATCTATACCTTCCGGTGACAGATCCAGACAAACCCCTTTTGGGGGGCTTGAGGCTTCAGTGATCTCGGACGGCAGATCATCCGGGCCGATACTGTCCTGCTCAGTCAGGGCTGTCACTCGCTCCACCACGTTTTCCAGTTCACGCACGTTACCTGGCCAACGGTAGCGTTCCAGAGCATCAAGGGCCGGTTTGCTGAGGGTCATCAGCGGACGCCCCATCAGATGGCAGAATTTATCCAGAAAATGGCTAACCAACGGCAACAGATCTTCGCGCCGGTCACGCAGGGGTGGTAACTGCAATGGAATGACATTCAAACGGTAGAACAGATCCTCACGAAAACTGCCCTGACGCACCTGTTCTTCAAGATCAGCATTGGTGGCGGAGATCACCCGAACATCCAGTTTAATCGGCTTGGTGGAACCGACCCTCTCCACTTCCTGTTCCTGTAATACCCGTAGAAGTTTTGATTGCAGATGCATCGGCATGGTGCCGATCTCATCCAGAAAAATAGTTCCATGATTGGCAGCCTCAAACTTACCGATCTTGTCCCGCACCGCGCCGGTAAAGGCCCCCTTGGTATGTCCGAATAGTTCACTTTCCAGCAGGGTTTCCGGAATGGCACCACAGTTGACCGCCACAAAGGCATGTCCCTTGCGACGACCATTATGGTGCAGCGCCTTGGCCACCAACTCTTTACCAGTGCCGGATTCACCGAAGATCAGCACCGTTGAATCAGTCTTGACGATCCGCTGCATCCGCTCAAACAGCCTTTGCATGGCAGCAGAGCCGCCGATAATGCTGCTAAACTGAAACCGCTCCTGCAACTGTTTACGCAGATAGACGTTTTCTGACAGCAAACGCTGCTTTTCAAGCGCCTTGGCAATAACAATTTTCAGTTCTTCAAAGTTAACCGGTTTGGTTATGTAATCAAACGCACCTTGTTTCATCGCCTGCACAGCGGTCTCTGCCGAGGCATGGCCGGTAATCACCACCACCTCCAACTCAGGAGCGACTTGACGGATTTCTTGCAGAATTTCAATACCATTCTTATCAGGCAAAAACAGATCAACCAGCACCAGGTCTGCCCGGCCTTCACGAACCAGTGCCACTCCCTGTGCACCATTTGAAGCAGAAAGTGGTGCAAATCCGGATTTTTTCAGCAGAAGTTCCATTACCTGCCGACCGGGTTCATCATCATCAATAATAAGGATGCGAGTCAGTTCAGTCATACGTAAAATTCCGCCTGCATCTGGTTAGTGACCGTACTATGGCATACTCATCCAACCTGCTGCAATGATTTCATACTTTACCCAACGGTAATTTATGCTAAGCTAAAACTGATTACAGGGAGCAAGCAATGAGCGATCAGGCCACACAGACACAGGAAAGCAAGCCGGACGGACAACGTTTCTACCACGCCCAGACCGGCTATCAGCTTATCTTAAGCCTCTCCAAGGATGAGATGGAGTGCCGTGCCCACCTTGAAGTGAAGGCAGAGGGTACTCCGCCAACCAGGGATGAGCTGCTGGGGTATCTGGCTGCTGATGGCATTACTATTGGAGTTAATGAAGAAGCTGTGCCCATTTTGCTGCGTGAAGCTCGACCCGGCAAAAGTGCCAACGGCTTACTGGCAACTGGCATTCAACCGGTACTTGGTGATGATGGAAAGCTTGCCTTCAGCTTTGACACCTCTGATCAGCCCCCTGCAGAGACCGCCGCTGACGAAGATCCAGAAAAACGCCTGATTGACTTCAGAGCTGTGCAGAAATTCATTAACGTAGATGCAGATCAGGAAATCGGACGGATACTACCTCCCACCAACGGGACCCCAGGCAAGACGGTTCGTGGCAAACCGGTTCCATCAGAAGCAGGTAAGCCGCTGATTCTGAAACTGGGGCAGAATGTCCGTTCCGGCGGTGAGCATAACGATATTCTGATTGCTGAGATCCACGGACGGGTTAAGCAAGAAGGCGATACCATCCATGTTGTGGAAGAATATGTGGTGGATGGCGATGTTGATTTCAGTATCGGCAATATACGTTTTAACGGCTTTGTTGAGGTGCGGGGGGATGTGCTGGACGGTTTTCAGGTCAGTGCCAGTAAAGGCCTGAAGATTACCGGCAACGTGGGGGCCTGTCGTTTAATATCCCACGGCAATATTGAGTTTTGCGGTATGGATGGTCAGGGCCAGGGTAAAGGTAGTATCCTCTGCGGAGGTAGTATTACTGCCCATTTTATCCATGATAGCGTTGTTGAATGCTGGGGAAACATGCTGGTTGATGTTGAACTGCGTAACTGTAGTATCCATTGCCGCGGCAGCCTGATCACCGGCGTTCTGGCTGGTGGTGACTGCGTAACCCTTGCCGGTATTGAGGCAAAAAAACTGGGGGCTCCGTCTGCCGTTAAAACCGTTGTGCATAGTGGCGTGGACTACCACGACCTTGACCGGATGCAAATCCTGCTTGAGCAGCTTAATGAGCTTCAACAACAGATTGCGAAGACCAAAGATCTACAGGAAATAACGACGTTAACTGAGAAAAAACAGCAGCTGAGCAGGGTCATTGTTGATGTCCGCTCCCACCGTCCAGCCGGATCAAACCCCAAGGTCAATATCAAGGACCGGGTTCATGAAGGGGTTACCATCTACCTGGGAGATGCCGTTGAAGAGTTTTCAGCTGAGCTGTCCGGCCCGATCAGTCTGATTGAGAACAGCCGTGATGGCGGTCTGCGCCAACTTTCCCTGAGTGGTCTGGATATTCCGGCCAGTGATCTTGAAAAGGCCTGGCTTGAAAACGATGAACTGGAGCGTCAAGAGAGCCTTAAGCAAGAAGCAGCTGACAGGGAAGCTGCAGAAGCAGAGGCACAGCAGGCACTTGATGGGGCTGAACAAGCAGAGCCAGCTGCTGAACCACCTGCGTCTGACTAATCAGCCACCGCCCTGATCGCTTTCCCCAAACCAGCCATCAAAAAATCAAGTTCATCTTCGGCAATAGCCAGCGGTGGAAACACCACCACCGTATTCCCCAACGGACGGGAAAAAACCCCTAATTTGCGAGCTTCCTGACAGACTCTGATACCCCGTTTTTCCTCCCAGGGGTACGCCGCCTTGGTCTCCTTATCCTGCACAAGTTCAATTCCGGCTGCCAGACCGCACTGGCGCAGACTGCCAATATGGGGATGTTCTCCTATCTGCTGCAGCAAAGTTGTTAACTGTTTACTACGCTGTTGCACTGACTCCAATAGCCCGGTTTCGTCAAACAGCTCCAGACTTCGCAGCGCCACCGCACAGGCCAGAGGATTTCCGGTAAAGGTATGGCCGTGAAAAAAGGTTTTTAGTTCAGCATAATTCCCCAGAAATGCCTGATAGATCTCTTCAGTTGCCAATGTGGCAGCCAACGGCAGGTAACCGGCACAGAGCCCTTTTGAGATTGCCATGATATCCGGTGTCACCCCTTCATGCTCAACCGCAAACATCTTTCCGGTACGCCCAAAGCCGGTGGCCACCTCATCAGCGATCAACAGCACACCGTAACAATCACACAGCTGTCGTACCCCCTTCAGGTATCCGGCTGGGTGCGCCAGCATCCCGCCTGCCCCTTGTAGCAAAGGTTCCATCATCATCCCGGCCAGATGGTCCTGATGCTCAACCATCAAACGCTCCAGCGCGTCCAGACAGGCCATGCCACAGCTTTCAGGATCAGCCTTGCCCATGGGACAGCGGTAGCAATAGGGCGCAGGACCCTCAATGGTTGAAAACAGCAACGGCTTGAAGGTGTCATGATAGATCGAAATACCCCCAACACTCATGGAGCCGATGGTATCGCCATGGTAAGCATGCTGCAGCCGCAGGAACCGGCTCCGTTGCGGCGCTCCCTTGTGACAGTGGTACTGATAGGCCATCTTCAGTCCCACCTCCACTGCCGTGGAACCGTTATCGGAATAAAAGACCTTGCTCAATCCTGTCGGCGCTATCTCAATCAACCGCTTGGCCAGCAGGATTGACTGTTCACCTGCCAGCCCCAGCAGGGTCGAGTGTTCAAGCCGGGCCGCCTGGTCAGCCAGCGCCTTATTCAGTTCTGGGTGACTATGACCATGTACGTTGGTCCACATGGAAGCAACACCATCCAGATAACGGTTACCATCTGAATCAATCAGCCAGCTTCCCTCTCCTGCCACAATCACAATCGGATCATCAGCCAGCCAATCCTGCATCTGGGTAAAAGGGTGCCAGACATACTGTTTGTCCCAGGCCTGAAGCTGTGATGTCGGTACATTTTCGTGATTTTTCATACAATTTATCCTTGTCCTTCACTTGCGAAACCAAATAAATGTGCTATAAGCAGCATATGTAAGACCTGTTTTGTCCGTTAAAGTTGTTTCTGCTGAAAATCAGATTTTGACAATACCATCAGATGAAACCAGCATCCAGCAGTAACGTTATTACCACAATTCCAATACCGCAAAAGCGGCATGTCTTTAACAATCATCTGCAAGGAGAGACTTTAGTGCGTCTGCTACCAATTTTGCTTATTTTGTGTACTATTTCCTTTTCAAACATACTATTAGCACATGCTGGGCCTCCTTCCAGCATCATCAAAGATTTTCAGTTTATTCAGAACGGCAAGGTCATCCAACCCAACTCCGGAACAGTAATCCTCTCTCCCAGCACATTTTCAATCCGTTATACCGGCAAAAGTTCATCCCCTTCGGTATATGCCAGCTTCAATCAAAAACTAAAGAAGCAGATCAAAGAGTTGCATGATCCAATCATAACATTTGCCGGTACAGGATCAGCAGCCAGCCCGTCACAACTGTATGTGGATACTGAGGCTTTGGATCTGTATCAAGGTTGGTCAGCAACGTTTGAGACTGCATGGGGAAGCGTGCAGGAATCCAAAGGACGGGATGAATATGTAGCACTGAAAAATAGGCTTGCCACTGAACCGCTCATTATCATGTCTGGACGTAACTACTCAAATTTTGAGCCTCAACCAGATGGTAGTCAGCTGTTCACTGTTAGCCGGATTAATGACAGTTTGCCGCCTTTTAAAAACATTACGCCTCTTTATCTTATACTGTTTGTCGATGAGACACCTGCCAAGCCGGATGCCAGCACGTATCTTTTGAACTGGACACCACTGACGGTGCATATTAAAAACTAACAAATCCAAACCACAACTGTTTCAGATTTCTGTGCACCTACGTGCCACGATACATCTCTTTTGGAGAATACAAATCATGCCTCAGAAAAAAAATGCCGACATTGCCCAAGACAAATTAAAAGCCATGATGGAAATGGCTGCCCTAGTCAACTCATCACATGAACGCTCAGTAATCATGGATCACGCAGTAAAATCAGTTTGCCGCCTGACCAGCGCAGAAGCCGGCAGTCTGCTGCTGCTGGATGAGTTTACCGGACACCTTGACTTTGAAGTGGTTACCGGTGGCAAAGAAGAACTGCTGCCCTTTTTTAGAGTTCCCAAAGGTCAAGGTATTGCCGGGTGGGTTGCCCAGAATGATTTACCCATTATAGTTCCAGATGTGCAGTCTGATGAACGTTTTTTCAAGTTTACCGACAAAGAACTTGGGTTCACCACCCGTGATATGATTGCCGTGCCACTACGGATCAACGGGACAGTCATAGGGGTGCTACAGGCAATCAACAAGCAAACCGGTTCTTTCAGTCATGATGACCTGAAACTTGCCATGGCATTTGCCAATCAGATCGCGCCTGTAATAAATCGTACGGAACAAGAACAACCTCGTTCATCAACACCTGACGCATAAAGCCTCTTGACTCTCGGCGGGTTGATTAGGTATAGTCTTAAAACTTTGCCAGAGTGGTGAAATGGTAGACACAGCAGACTCAAAATCTGCCGAGGGCAACCTCATGCCGGTTCGAGTCCGGCCTCTGGTACCAGCTAACAATCCAGCATCATCCGATGCAACCTTAAAGCCCTTGAATTTCAAGGGCTTTTCTTTTTGCCTTGTCCAACACAATCCAGCCTGATATGCTTGAATCCAGATTTTTTTGGGGCTTTTTCAGGGGCTTTTTTATTTAAGCCCTAAAGAGAAAAACAAAAAGGCCCCAAACCGGAGGTAAAGCCAATGCCTAAAAGGGTTGTATCACTTACCGACCTGCAAATTGAAAAGGCGAAGAAACAAGAAAAGCCCTACAAGCTGACCGATGGCGCCGGACTTTACCTTTTAATCACTCCCACCGGCGGAAAACTCTGGAACCTCAAGTATCAGTTTGCTGGCAAAGAAAGAAAACTTTCCCTTGGTCAATATCCTGCTGTCTCCCTGGCTGAAGCACGGCGGCGCAAGGAAGATGCACAGAATCTGTTGGCCAACGATCAGGACCCGGCGGCGATCATGTCAAAGCAGGCCAAGAAACAGCAACAGACCGCCGTTGTCGAAGCAAAACAGATAGAGCTTGAAAGCACCTTTGAACATATAGCCCGCGCTTGGCATAACAAGTTTTCCAGCACCTGGACTGCCCACCATGCCACCCGAATCATGACCTGGCTTGAACGTGATGTATTTCCCTATATCGGCGGCATGGATATAGCCACCATAGAGGCCCCTGATATTCTGGCAGTGCTGGAACGCATTGCCAACCGCCCCGCCCTTGACCAAGCCCACCGTACACGCAGCCATTGCGGAATGGTCTTTCGCTATGCCATAGGTATCGGCAAAGTAAAGCGTGACCCTACCAGAGACCTGTTCAAGATACTACCACCCGTAAATCATGGCCACAGAGCAGCACCAACCGACCCGAAAGAAGTTGCCGCCCTGTTGCGTGCGATTGATGACTATAGCGGTTCATACGTCGTTCAGTGTGCATTAAAGCTGCTGCCTATGCTGTTTTGCCGTCCTGGAGAACTACGGGGCATGGAGTGGGCAGAGCTTGATCTTGATGCTGCTGAATGGTCAATCCCGGCGGCCCGTATGAAAATGAAGCAAGCCCACTTGGTCCCGCTACCAACTCAGGCAATAGAGATCATCAAGACGCTTCAGCCACTGACAGGCGGTAGCAAGCTGGTTTTTCCCAGCAGCCTGTCAGACACCCGCTGCATATCTGAAAACACCCTGAACACCGGCCTGCGTCGTATGGGAATAGAGAAGCACGAACTATCTTCACATGGCTGGCGGGCAGTTGCACGGACGTTGCTGCATGAGGTGCTGGGGTTCACCCCTGACGCGATTGAGGCCCAACTTGCCCACGCTGTACCGGATCGGCTGGGCAGAGCTTACAACCGAACCACCCATATTCAGGAACGGCGGCGGATGATGCAGCACTGGAGCGACTACCTTGACGGTCTGAAGGCCGGGGCAAAGGTGATACCAATAACAAAGGCAGCATGAGAGGGGGCTTTATGGGCAAGATTAACATTGAAGAGGTGGAGGTCGAGGCGGCGGAATATCGAGCAAGGACCCCGCTTGATGAGCGTATTAAGGAGGTTGATAGATATGCAGCCGACCCCAATTGCAAGCCGCTTTCGATTGCTGTTATAGAGCTTCTTTTGATTGGTAACGATATGCCAATGGAATCTTTACGGTACCTCCCAGCAGAGTACATGCAGAAAGCGAGGGCATAATATGGGGCGTTGTGTACCACTAACCGAAAACGGCTGGATAGAGCTGGAAAACGGCCTGAGAGAGATGCAAACCCTGCCTGTTGGCATGAAGATAATTACTCGCCGGGAGCATAGGGACTCTACCGCTTTCCTGGTGGATGATTCAGTCTCATTATTTCAGGGTGACGGGACATACAGCTTTGTTTTTCCTCATGGGGCTGAAGAAGTCAGGCGGATATGTAAAGTTGAAAACGGTTATACGATTTGCGAGGACCCGGAATCCCCGTCCCCGGATCGTTTCGTTTCTTCTCTGGATGGCTGTATTACTGGCCGTGTGGTAAGACGCTTGACTGTCTGCGAGTAGCAACAACTTTCCCAGGATAGCCCGACGGGGCGAAAAGGCCGGACCCTCCCGGCCCTTCTTGGGATTTTTCAAGTTGAGGGATACCGCACGAAGGGGGCGGTTTAAATATGAAAAACAAATTGCCGGACCCAGCATGGTTCACGTTTTCTGAACTAGCAGACAGATGGTGTGTCTCTATTGAAACTGTTACTAGGTATATTAAGTGCGGAATGTTAAAGCATTCCGACCCCCCGGGGACCAGTGGTCCAATGGCAGGATATAGAGTTATGTTAGCGGGGCATGATGGACACAATCTACATCTTTATAATCCAAGGGATGTTATTTACCTTGAAGAAGTCTTACGCTTTGAAGCTGAACATAAAATAGGTCAGCGACAGGTTAAGGCAAAACAACGCC
>NZ_JAOTRZ010000355.1 GCF_030247655.1 Trichlorobacter sp.
TCATTGAGCGCACCGTTGATCTGCGCTGCAAACTGTTTACACTTCCCTACGGTGATCAGGCCATCTTTGTCACCAACACAGCCCTGCAGAAAGTCGGTGGTGTACCGACCATTCCGCTGATGGAAGATGTTGAGCTTGCCCGCAAACTCTGCAAGGCAGGCTACACTTTCACCCTGTTGCCAGACCGGGTCAGCACCTCTGCCAGACGTTGGCAGAAGGATGGCATCATTCGGCGTACCCTGCATAATTGGTCATTACTACTGCGTTATCTGCGTGGCAGCAATCCTGAAAAGCTGGAAAAATTATACCGCCTTAATTGACAGCGGTCTGTTTTGTGCTACACAACGGGAAGGCAATATAGATTTATATGCATACCCGAAGGAATCAACGTGAGACAAGTGGTATCCATATCCTGCATGCGCTGTTCACCGTCATTTCCGCATTTTCTGCAGGGCCAGACAAAGCTAAAAACAAAGGAAGAGCTGATCAAACTACTGGATAGTATGCGACCGGAACAGATCATGAAGTAGCGAGGAGAAAAACCATGTTTCGACCTTTTCTGCACATTCTTTTATGTATCACAAGCCAGCTGCTCACCATGGGCGTATACCCCGTTCTCGCCCTGGAAGCGGTGGGTAGTCAGCATGCAACAGCTGGCCACCTCCAGCCCGCTATCATCAAATTCAACCGCAACATGCCTCCCAATGCACTGCAGGGAAGGCCAGATACTGATCTGGTGGAGCTTTCCAGCGGGAAACGGATGAAGGTTGGCGATATACGCCGCTTGACCTCCATTGCACATAAAAACAGGACAACCGCCCCTAAATCACTCGAACCGCAGGCATTGAAGCTGAAACCTGCCGCAACCGGAGGCATAGCCATACGCGGTAAAAACGATCTTCAGGCAGCCATGCAACGACCCGATAGTGAGACCGTGGTACTACCTTCAGGCAAACGCACCACCGTTGGTATGCTGCGGTTACTCCAACCTCAGGTCGAAGAGCGGCGTCAGCAGTTGCGCGTAGCCAACAAACCGCGCCCGGATCTATCCGGCCCCGCAGTCAGAATTAGCGCCGGGACTGACTGGTATGCGCTTCTGAAACAACCCGACAGCACCGTGCTTGAAACCGCTCAAGGGAAACGGATCACCGTGGGTGAATTGAAGCAGACTCTGGCAAATTCAGGTAAGCAGCCCGTTGCTGCACCACATATCCGCTAAGGCGACAAAGGAGACACTACCATGAAACTATCCGTCATCCTTCGACGCTCAATATTTTGTCTGTTACTTTTGCTGAATCTGATTGTGTTCACTCCGCAGCAGGCTGCTGCTGACAGCTTTGACGACATGATCTGGCTACTTACGAAAGTCGAGCAGGCCAGTGGCCCTGTCTTTCCGATCAGTATTCAGGATATCCAGGCATCCAAGGGATACATCAACTGTCTGGTCAATGCCGATAATGACATTGATGTAGCGGTCTGCACAGATACCTTCCATGACACGAAACTAGGCCAGCAGGCTGCCTCTGAATCCGGCATCCCCTCCTGGTTCTGGGATTTTCTGGATCTTTATATCGACATTCGCACTGGTGATATTTGGGGCGCAGTCGAACACCTGGGTAAAGCGGCCCTCTGCCTGATCGCGCAAGTCCTGGCGGAGGGTTATGATGTCTGCGGCCTGATTGAAGAACTGGCCGGGCTTGGCTAAACATTGCTT
>NZ_JAOTRZ010000076.1 GCF_030247655.1 Trichlorobacter sp.
TTTCTGGGGTATATGGCAAGGCAACTCCGGCTGGCAAAAAGATTGAAACATCTTCAGACTTTGCCGCCTATTTGTTGGAAGATGCAAAAGTAGCCCTGGTTCCAGGCATTGCCTTTGGTGATGATCGTTATGCCCGTCTTTCCTATGCCATCAGTATGGAAAATATTAAAAAAGGCATGGATCGAATCGAAGAGGCGATTAAAAACATGAAATAATTTCTTCCGGGGACGCTTCGGCGTCCCCTTTTTTTATCCAACACATGAGGTTGGCTATGATCACCAAAGATATGATTATCGGCGATATCATCAGACAGCATCCCGTAACGGTACAGGTCTTTGCCCGTCACGGACTTGAATGTTACGAATGCCAGATAGCTGATCTGGAAACCCTTGAACATGGAGCTGGTCACCACAAGCTCGATATTAATATGCTTCTGACCGAACTAAACAGCAGCCTGACTTCCCCTACCTGACATTACCGGAGTCTCCATGAGTGATTTTGATCAATACCTTGAACATTTTCCTGTCGGGTTAAAGGTCAATGTCGGCATTCCGATACCTGGTGGTGATACTTTTCATGATTGGGCTATCATCCATGCAATCGATGAAGACCTGGTCTCACTGCAGCTTTCCCGCGATACCCTCCCCGCAGGCGTTAAACTTAAAGTAGGAACCATTCTTGATATTCGGGCCGGTAATGAAATTGAGGGTTATTCCTGCCGAGCCATTATTGTTACTGAAGGATATCGACGAGAAGTTCTACTACGCCTGATCGGTGAGATCGTTTCATCTGAACTGCGTGAGTTTTACCGGATTGATGCCTTCCTGCCGATCAAATACTTTATCAGCACAGAACAGAGCGAAGTCAGACTTAAGGTAGCCTGGAAAGAAAAACGGGACGCTCGACTGGCAGCAGATCAGGAACGTAAGCAACAGGCTAAAAAGCCCTGGGAGCGGCTTCGTCAGGCCCCGGAAACGGAAGAGCTGCCTTCGGAAGAGTTTGGAGAAGAAGGATTATGGGATGACACTGGTGAAGGCCTTGACCAGCCGGACCAAGTTATTGGTGACACCAGTGATCACACTTGGGATGATGTCATTCCTCTGGCAGCAAATATCAGCGGTGGTGGTGTACGGATGCTACTACACCATAAATTTGAAAACGATACACTGGTACCGCTTGAAATTTATCTACCCAGCGAACCGGAACCACAGATAATCGACGCTGTTTGTGTGGTGGCTTTCGCCAATGAAAACTATGCTGCCACCAAGCAATTTAACCGTACCAGCTACAACACGGGACTTAAATTCAAATTTATTGAAGAGCGGGACCGTGACGCCATTGTCAGCTATATCTCAAACGTTCAACTGAAACGGATCAGACTGATGCGTGAACAGTATCTCTTCCGTAGCGGCCCAAACTCGAATATACCAGAGGCCACTCCAGAACAACGCTTAAAGCTTCTGCTTAAAACCGGACTTATCATTACCGTTGTTGTTCTGGCCCTGACAAGCCTAACTCTATACTTTAAAAATTATGCAGAAAACCGCCCGAAAAATGAGATAGAGCTTCTGTTTGAAAAGGGATTCAGCGACTATCTTAAAAAAATAGGCAGAGACCCCTCACAAGGGAGGTAGTGTTTTCGCATTACTGCCAGCCCAGCACCTGATACCCCTTTTTATACAGACAGATATCAACAAATCTGCGGTAAATCGGTGAATCCTCCGGCCCTTTCATGGCGCTGCTCACCAAGGCCACGGTGCCGCCTGCTGCTGCACCGATCAACCCTCCCCGCAAGGCAGAACCACTAATCGCACCAACAACAGCACCGGTTGCACCACCAACCAGGGCTGATTTTCCGGTGCTTGCTGCTATTTCATCAGCAAGTCGGCCTTGAGCATTAGCCTCTTCTGCACGCTTCAAGCAATCATCAATCTCCTGCTGTGCCTTTTCTGCACCACCTGACTGATACAACTCATTGGGGTAGAGCACCGGTCTTTTTGCCGTGCAGCCGGTACTTAGTGATAGTAAAACCATAACGACAAATAGTCTGGCGCCCATCATTTCCTCCTGTATAGCTATCGTTTGGTATTAAGACCTTACCACGAAAAAAGGCCGCCCGACAATATCGGACGGCCTTTCTCTTTCAACTAAAGAAGAAACAATTACTTCTTCTTTTTACCAGCCTTTTCAGTAGCACGACCACCTACTTGCATTGGGTCGCCTTTGTAGCCCAGGGCAGCCCAATCCATCCGCTTTGCACCCATGTGGCACTCGCCACACTGCAGGGCCTGCTCTTTGGGCACAACTTCGTGCGGAGCCGACAACCAAGACTGAGTCTGCACGAACTGGTACTTACCACTGTATGGCAGAGCTTCCGGGCTCTTGGCACCTTCTACCAGCGCCTTCTCCCAATTATAATCATCCCACAGTGATTTGTACTGCTGGAATGAGTTCAGGTATTTGAACTTACTGTCCATTGGCTGGCTGCCCTGATAGAACTTGTAGGGATAGATCTTGGCGGTCTTGTCCTTGATGTCGCCAACCGGCTTGGTCATGTTAACCGGCTTGGAAGGATCCTTGATCTTGTCGCCAAGCATGTAGCGCTCAATTTTGCCATTATACCAAGCGTAAGTAGGTACATAGTTCATGTTCCACTTAAAGGTACCCTTCTTTTTGGCAAAGGTCTCCATATCAAACTCTTCTTTGGGTTCAATCTTCTTGCCTACATCAGCCCACCACCAGCCAACCTTGGTTGCCTGCCCCTTTGAGATGGCAGGGACGTGACAGGTCTGGCAGGCTACGGAAGCGGTATGCCTGGCAAGAATTGCAGCATTCTTTGACTTCTGGTGCGGAGCCTTGGCACCGCTGTGGCAGTCAGTACACTCAACTTTAGCAACGTAATGAGCCATCATACTGGAACGACCGGCAATGGCGTGATCTTTGGTCTTATGGCAATCCTGACACATAAGGCCTGCACCACCCTTTTCTTTGGAAGCCATGTGGACATCGCGGTTCTTGTCTGCAGCAAGCAGGGTGGAATCTAGACCAGGCGATTTAACGTTATCACCACCACCACCGTAGAAGTGACAGTCACCGCAGTTTTTCAATGTCGGCATACCAACATTCTTTGCAGCAACCTCAAGATTCATGGAGCCTTTTGCGATTGCAGCGGCATCAACATCAGCACCAACAGCACCACGGGCATAGTTGCCTTTCTGGGAATGGCAGATCAGGCAGTCAACTCTGGTTTTGTCATTAAAGTCGAACTTACTACGTGTCCAGCCATAGCCAGCATGGCACTTGTCACAGGACTCATGCACCAAACCATCCTTGCCACCAAAGACAGTGGTGCAGAAGTTATTGGTCATATTTTTCTTGCCAAAGGTCTTGGTACTCTTCTCCATGCCTTTAACATGGTTTGGAGTTCCTTCCCACTTCCAGTGTGCAGTCTTCATAAAGTCTGCTGCCTGCTTGTCGTGACACTCCAGACACTGCTTGGTTACGTCCTGGCCCTTGGTAAAAGGTCCTTTAACAAAATCCGAGTGATCAACCCCGGCAAAGACCTGGAACGAAAACAGAACCAGAGCGGCCGTCAACAGAGCCACCATTCCTTTAAAACCCTTCATACCCTTCCCCTTTCGTTGTCCTGCGTATAGTGAGCCCAGCAGCTGTTGCCGAGCATGGCATATTAAAAACGCTGTATAAGAACATATTCATATCTTAATGTCAATAATCTGTATACAGCCACAAAAGACCATTACAGTCCGTTTTAACTGGCTTTTTTAAAAATTTGTAATCTGGAAAGCATCCAAACAATTACACCAATTCCCAGCACCAAGGTCGCCAGAAAAAAGAGTAATGGTGACCACTGTACCTGTACCGGCACAGTGGTCGGGTTGAAGTAAGGGGCCAAAAAGTTGCCTCGGACAACATCGCGCATAAATGACATGACATAAACCAACGGTAAGGTCAGCCAGACAGTAGGCAGGACCAGCCGTTTAAAACCGGTTATCAAGGTTGCCACAGCCAACACTACACCCACTGCCAGCAAGGCAGTGGCAATTGATCCTCCCCCCATAAAGCGAAGCATTGTCTGCTTCGGTAGAGTTAAGAGGAACCAGGAACCAACACCAAACTGCAGCAGAGTCAACCATGAAAAGAGCTGCATGCCCAGTTTCCGGCCTGCCTCCGATACTTCCTGATCAGACTTCAGAACTGTTGTTGCATACAGTGCAGTAAACAGGCCGCCGACGGCAAGCGATCCAGTGATGATATGCAGGTAGCGAGGCAGCAGGGTTGGGTCAGCCAGATTCAACAGGGTGCCACCGGGGGTGGTAAACCAACGGCTCCAGCTTGCCGGGGAGATCATCATGCTCATATTGTTTGAGAAAATAAAACCGACTGTCAGCAGCAGCACCAGCACTGCCAGCAGCACAAACATGGCCAGATTACCCAGCTTCTGGAAACTGAAATCATAGATATAGGCCAGGTAGTAGGCAATAATCAGCAGCGGAATGACCGCCAGCCAGAACAGCCCCATCAACACGGTACTTGAGTACAGCAGATGGCCGTAAATCACGTTGACGAACAGCAGAGGTGCCACCCCCAAGTTTACCGTAAAGGCAACCAGAAACGGCAACGCCTTGGCCAGTTCATGGGAAAGCTCACGATATGCCCGCCCTGGATACAGGTGGCTGATAAAAGCTACCAGTCCTGCACCCAGCATGGCGTTCATGGCAAACAGGTGTAGGGGAAAGGTCAGCATCAGAAAGAACTGAAACCAGCCGTTCGGTGCGGTCAGGGTGTCCGCAATGGGAATCAGGGTTGCCGGATTCATTTGGCACCTCCTGTCTGTTGTGCCATGTAATCAGCCATTGCATCCTTTTCGGCCGGAGTGCCGGTATAATCAGGCATGGCAGAGTTGAGAGCTGAAAGTTTATCCAGAGCTGCCCGGATCTTGTCACGGGTCCAGCCGGTCATCTTGGGCTTAATCTGATCCATACTGTGACAGGCAGCACAGTTTTCCTCATATAGGCTTGCCCCCTGATCCTTGACAGCCGGTGCTGCTCCTGGATTATTCAGCTTGAACAGATAGCCAGCCATGGCATCCTTATCTGCCGATGGAGCAGTGTAATCCGGCATTGCCGGGTTCAGAGCCGGTAGTTTATCCAGCGAAGCTCGAACTTTGGCCAGATCCCAGCCTTTCATCTTGGGCTTGATACTGTCGGCACTATGGCAGGCTGCGCAGTTCTCTTCATACAACACCTTGCCACGATCACCTGTTGCACCGGCATCATCGGTCAGTGGTTTCTTATGCAGACCAGCAGTCAGATAGGCTGCCAGTGCCTTCAACTCGGTATCTGTCCCCACAAAGGGCGGCATGAAGTAACGTTTCTCGTGGATGGTAGCCAGATACTTGCGCATGGCCCCAAAGCTCATATTTTGGGTACGACTGACAATATCGTTGTTAAATCCACCCAGGCTATGACAGGCAAAACATTGATGCAGAAACAGTTCTCGACCAGCCTCAAGCTGGTTGGTCTCGGTCACCTCTTTGTTCTGCACCCACTTGGCGTTCTTCAAAAAACCATCCTGATTAATCCGCTCTACATCTTTCTTCAGGATACCATTGGAGTACATCACCTCATTAATGACATAAGGGCGTCGTGCAGCCTCACGGGTCCACTCAAAGGCCCCCATATAGCCCATGGCTGACAGCATCACCGCCACAATCAGACAGCGAATACGAGCCTTGGGGTTCAACAGGATTAACGCAATCAACACACCTGCCAGAACTGCCAGGGAGAAGCCACCGGTCATTACTGCCCGTTTGATGGTGGGAGAAGCCCCGGATACCAGTTTTGCAGCTGGTGACGGCAGTACTGACAGATACCACCAACCTGCCGGCACGGACAAAATCAGCGAAACCAGCGCCCAGGTGCCGGAATAACGAACCATACGGTGCCGGGTGGCTTCATCCTCCAGAAAAGTTGCCGTCAGGAAGCCGTAGCACCCTGCCAGCATGAAGCTCATAAAACTACGAAAAAACAGAGATGGCCAGAAGGTAGGGTTAAAAAAGCCGGACCAGAAATCATTATTGCTGATCCAGCTGCCGGGGGTAAGCATGAAGTCAATGATGCCGTTGATCAGGAACAGGCTCATCCAGGCCGCACCAAAATAGATCCAGCCAATGGTCTGATGGGTACGGTCATCCATTTTGCCAAAGGTGTAGAAATAGACAAACAGCGCAACGATCTCGACAAGAAAAAATACCCACTCAGCTGCCCAGCCAAACACAAAGGTATGGATCAAGAGCGAGGTGGCAGCCGGATGAATCAGGGAGATGACAAACCAGATGGCAACCCCGGTCAGGCCGCCAAAAACCATGGTCAGCAGCATAAAGAACTTTGTGTGCTTTTTGACAAAGTCCATAATTGCCTGGCTCTTTTCCTTGATGGCCTTGCGCTCAGCCATCACCAGATAGAACCCGCCTCCCACGGCAAAGTGAGAAACAAAAACGTGAATGATCGCCACCAGGGCGATCAACAGGCCACCACCAAATGTCGGAACAAACCAGACCGGGTAATTCATCGCAGCTAACCTCCTGTGAGAATTTCTGTAATAGCTGCTACAGTCAGATTGACAGCCTGCTGACTACCATCCCCCATACACTTTACTGAACCGCTGCCCGCAGTCAGTTCAGTGTCCCCCAACACAATACTATAGCGGGCCTTGAGCTTATCTGCCCGCCGCATCTGGCTCTTCAGACTTTTCCCCTCGCAATCCGTCTCCACCCAGAACCCTTGGTCCTGTAAGCCAGCCATCAGATGGAAACCGGCGGTTCGCGCAGCATCCCCCAACACGGCAATGAACAGATCCGGCGTTCCGTCAAAATTTCGATCTCCCAGCAACAGGGCAACTCGCTCTACACCGAGGGCAAAACCGATACCAGGTACAGCCGGTCCCCCCAGCTGCTCCACCAGGCCATCATAACGACCACCGGCAGCCACAGCAGATTGGGAGCCCAGCAGGCCGGTCACCAGTTCAAAGGTAGTACGGGTATAGTAATCAAGACCCCTGACCATACGGGGGTTCAGGCTGAACGGAACCTCGGCAACAGCCAGATAATTTTGTACTGCACTGAAATGTAGATCACACTCAGGGCAAAGATGCTCTAGCATTGCCGGAGCACCCTTGGTTGCCTCCACACAGCCTGGCACCTTGCAATCCAACGCCCGCAAGGGATTGGTGGTCTGACGTCGTCGGCAATCCTCACAGAGCGCGTCTTGACGTTGGGCCAGAAAGGCCACCAGGGCTTCCCGATAGGCAGGACGGCAGACCGGGCAGCCCAGCGAGTTAATCTGCAGACTGGGTTCTGTCAGCCCAAGCTCCTTGAACAGGCGGCTGACCATTAACAACACCTGGGCATCAATCAGAGGATCTGCTGCGCCGGTTACCTCGGCACCAATCTGGTGAAATTGACGATACCGCCCCTTCTGTGGACGTTCATGCCGGAACATAGGCCCCATGTAATAAAGCTTGTTGATGCTGTCCAAGGCGTACAGCTTATGCTCGATCAAGGCCCGCATGACACTGGCGGTTCCTTCGGGACGCAGGGTTAGACTGCTGCCCCCTTTATCCGTGAAGGTGTACATCTCTTTTTCAACAATATCGGTGGTATCACCAATTGAGCGGCAGAACAGTTCTGTTTTCTCAACTATCGGCACCCGTATTTCATTAAAACCATAGCGCGCAAAGACTTGACGGGCGGTCTGTTCAATAAATTGCCAAAGTCCCGATTCTGAAGGTAGAAGATCGTTAAATCCCTTGATAGCGGTAATGCTCATTAGTACTCCCTTATTGTTGTAAAGCGCCGCCAGCAAGAGGACTGACAACACGATAAATACAGTTTTTCCCGGCAGCCTTGCCAGCATACATGGCCTTGTCAGCCATGGCCAGCAACTCTCCCAATCCAGTGGTATCTTCAGGGTAACAGGCAAACCCAAGACTGGCAGTCACATGAATCTGATAGCCTTCTTTAGCAAGGAAGCGGTGTTTTTCAATCATTTTTCTGATACGCTCACCCACCTGTTGTGCAGTATCCGGGCCGGTTTCCACAAGGATAATGGTGTACTCGTCACCACCATAACGGATCAGGACATCAACCTCACGAACAGATTTTTTCAACAGTGCCCCCAGCTCTTTAAGCAGGTTGCTGCCCACCAGATGACCATAGGTGTCATTAACCCCTTTGAAATTATCCAGATCAAGAAACACCACCGACAACTGGGTGGAGTAGCGATCAGCCCGCTTAATTTCACGCTCCAGCGCAACCTTCAGGTAGCGATAATTAAACAGACCAGACAGCTCATCAATGTAGAGCATATCTCTGGTGGAGGTAAAACGCAGGGCATTATCCAGCGCACGGGCACCATGTTCTTCAAGAAAACTAATGTTACGCTCGTGCTTGAGCGAAGGGATAACCTGACCTGGATCATTCAGCAGAATCACCATGCCGGGACAACTGTTTCTGATGGTAAGCGGAAAAAGAACAGCTTCTTTCAGATCAGCCTGATCAAGTTCGGCATGTCCTGTTGGCAGGAGCAGCCGTACCGGTTGCCCTTTACGGGATGAACGTTTACGAAAAGATGAGGCCAGCAGCCTATGCACCAGTACCCCTGTGACCGCATCAATCCCTTTCAGTTCCTTGACGACAAATTCTCCATCCAGTTGTACCAGTCCAATACCCCGCGCAACTCCAACTTCACGTGCCAACGCATCTACCGCAAGATGGCAGACACCTTCCAGATCCAGGCAACTGGACAAGGCCTGGCTGGTCTGCAAAAGCCCCAGCATATTACGCAGCTCAACATTTTCATCCAACAGGTGGCGTTGTTCCATGCACAAACGGACCGTATGCAGCAGCTCATCTGAGCTGATCGGTTTTAGTAGAAAGTCCCTGGCACCATGTTTAAGGGAAAAGAGGGCTGATTCAAGATCAGCATTGGCAGTTACCAGAATGACGTCAATGGAAGGGTCCTGTGACTTGATCTTTACCAACAGCTCCAGACCAGAAATTCCAGGCATGGCTAAATCGGTTACCACCAAGCCGAAACGGGCATCAAGTAAAAGCTCAAGCGCCTCTTCACCTGAACAGGCCGATTCCACGCAATAACCAGCCTGACGCAGCAGGTCTGTGTAGAGTTCCCTGAAAAAGCGATCATCTTCGACGATCAGTATTTCATCCATCAGTCTGGTTTCGGGCATCAGTGTTTAAGCCTTATGAGTGGATTAATCAGTATAGAAGTATTATCGCAGCAAATTACCGGCTGTCAAAACAAAATGTCTCACCATAGCAAGCAGAGCAGGTTCGGTCTTAAGCGGGGCTATGGTAAATTCAGTGCCATCGGTTTCAACCTGGATGGTTCCCTGCTGATCAGTTCGATGCAGTTCTGTCCGCTGTTGTTTGATCCGACTGATGGTTTCTTCTGTTGGCAGACCAAACGTATTTCCTGCCCCAACTGATATCACCGCAACCCGTGGTTTGACTCTGGCAAGAAACCGCTCACTACTTGCGTATCGGCTGCCATGGTGTCCCACCTTAAGCAAAGTGATCTCCCCAACGCCATCACGGAGCAGCATATCTTCTACAGAAAAGCCGGCATCACCCATCAAAAGCGCACTGAAAGAGGATTGTTGAAGGTGCAGCACCAAAGAATCATCATTATCCCCACCCTCTGCTCCTGCCACTTCCTCCGGGGCAACAACCGACAGCACCAGATCCTTCCCCAATTGAGCGCGATCTCCCTTTTTCACTATCCGAAGGGTTGTATTCTGGCTGTTAAGCGCCCCGATAAGGCGCTGATAGTTGTCACTTGAGCCAGCTGACGCACCCTGCCAAAACTCCTTCACCCGAAACTGCTCGGCAACCGCAGGTAGTCCTCCAAGGTGGTCAGGATGGGGATGGGTTAAAACCATCAGATCAATCTGCTTAAGCTTAAGACGATGCAGTGCCGGCACCAGATAGCGTTCACCAAAATCCTTGCCTGAATCCCGCAAATAGCCGCCACCATCCACCAGCAGAGTGCGACCGTCTGCAAGTTTAATCAAGGTTGCATCCCCCTGCCCTACACTCAGGAAGATAAATCTCGTTTTTCCGTCACCAGCAGGGGCGGGCCACAGATGCGCCACCATCAACCCTGCCATCAACAGGCTGACTGCAATCCCCTTGATACGAGCAGACTGGACGAAACTCAGGATAGCAAGCAGGAGGACTGTAGCCAGAAGGTCAAGCGGCCCGGTACTAAAACTATGCAGCACTGGTAGCCGGGATATCCAGTGGATAAAATTATTACTGCACAGTACCAGCCAGCCTGAAAGTTTCAGAAAAACCGTTGCAACGGCAGGCATCAGAAACTGCAATGGCATTGCTGCAGTAGCCAGGACCGTAGCACCGTACCCCAATAACGGAACCACCACTACATTTGACAGAATACCGGTAAACGACACCTGGTGGAATGCCCCCAATACCGGCGCAATGGTAGCCAGTACAGCTGCCAATGAGGCAGCACAAAACATGAGCAATGTTCGCTGCCACCCCCGCGAAATAAATTTCTCAAATGGAGCAACCAACAGAGGGGTAAGCACCAGCAAGCCCCACAGGGCAAGAAATGAAAGCTGGAATGAGAGATCAAACAGAACACCAGGATCTCCCACCAGTAACAGGAAGCCAGCCAACAGCAAGGCATCCAGACTGTCAACCTCACGTTCACTCCAGGCGGCTACGACCACAGCAGTCAGCATCACTACAGAACGAGCCGTGGCTGGAGCACCACCGGTGAAGACAAGATACAGCAACATGGCAGGCACAGCAGAAAGCAGTGTGCTACGCCGGACATCAATGCGTAATGACAGCCACTCCCAACGTAGCAGTAGCCATCGCAAACCAAAGACCCATACCGCAACAACAACACCAACATGAAAACCTGAAACCGAAAGGATATGAGACACCCCCGCCCTGCTGTAAGCAGCATTCAGGGCAGGAGCTATCTCTTGCTGTCCTCCGGTTGCCAGGGCCAGTACAACACTACGCTGGTCCGGTTCAGGAATACTTGTTTTAATAAAATTCTGGCTACGCAACGCAAGTGCATCTATCCACCGATACCACGACGTCACTGCTGCACCGCGCATCAATACAATACTATCTGCACGATGCACCCACGCCGTTGCATGTACTCCATGCAATGCGATATAGCGTTGATAATCAAACTCTCCGGGCAAACCAAGCAATCGAGGCAGCTTAATCCTGGCTGGACAACGAATCCGATCACCACGTAGCCAACTTCCCTGGCCTTCGGCAATAGTTACAAGCACACCGCTCGTAAGTGCGAATACAGCGGTATCCACAAATACCTGCTCAACCTGCAGCTCAAACCGTTGTCCTTCGGCCCGGACCAGGGGGCGGCTTTGCACTATTCCTTCAATAACAACAGACATACCATCAAAACGAGCAATCCCCTGATCAGCTGATCTTGCAGCCAGTCGAGGTGACAGGGCAGCCATCCCCCAACTCATCCAGAACACCGCCAGCAGTGAACCGAACAGCAACCGACTTTTAAAAGGGACCACACAAAACATGCAACAGGCTGCAATCAATGGGATAAAACAAGAAATTGGCACCCCCAGCAGATATTCTGAAAGGCAGCCGGTGACAAGGAATACAAGCGGAATAACAAGTGGGCGTTTAGCGTACATTTGGATTAAACAAAAATACGGAAACAATGTTTTGTCAAGAAAAACAAACATTTTATGGCACAGAGCTTGACAGACGCGTTTCATTAGTTACAATGCACGTTGCCTATTCGTTATTCAGATTAACAAAAAGTTTTCATGAAAGAAGCACTCCAGCAGAGATATAACTCTCTGCCAATCCACTTTTGAGGGATCTCCATATGTTCCTGTTGCCAAAAGGAAACCCCCTGGCCGAGAATGTCCCTATCTCAAAACTACAACTACCTGATGCATTGGAAAAACTCAAAAACGGCAAACTGACCGGGTGTGCCATTTTTGATTTTCCTGCTGCAGACTGCGCTCTGGTGTATGATGAGGGCAAACTGGTAACGGCTATTGTACACCGTGACGGTACAGAGATTAAAGAGCAGGCAGCACTGCAGTCACTGGTTGAATTAATGCTACTTGCCTCAAGTGGCACATTCAGCGTGTATGCACTTTCAAAGGACATTACCCTGGCGGTGATGGCTCTCGTAGGTGGACCGGCAACAATTGACAGCCAGGAAATCAAGCTGATTGATTTTAAGGCCCTGCTTGATCGGATCAAAACCGAACAAATGACTGCCACACTTAAGATCTACACCCCTGAAAGGGCTGGCCTGATCTTCTATCGTAATGGCACAACGGTAGGTTTCTACCACGACGCCTCCACCGGTATAGAAACGTCTGCTGGAGAAGTTCAGCAGATAGCCGGCCTGCCCGGCGCTCGTGTTGATCTACGTGTACTCGCTGATGCAGATGGGTTTGTACTTGATCTGGCAGGTCTGATAGATATCCGGTCACTCTGGGAAGCATCCTCAGGCAATCCATTTGCCACACCAACTCCTGCTGTAACAGCCCCAGCTGTAGAATCAACTGAACCAGCAGCAACAGAATCAATAGCGCCGCTCACAGCCAATGACATTGAATCTGCAATTCTTGATCTGGCTAATCAATCCGTTGGT
>NZ_JAOTRZ010000356.1 GCF_030247655.1 Trichlorobacter sp.
TCCAAGAACTATGTTGGTAAGTTCCTGCTACCTGCCTGATTCCGTTTCCAACCCAAGCCAACTAAGACACCAAAGGCCGGCTACTTTCTCAAAAAGCACCTGCCTTTGGTGTCCCCTTACCCTCATCACGGTACTTTCTGGCATCCCTTCACTTATTTTGGGTAAAATGAAAATAATGGTGAGCCTCTTGCAAAAGTGTATGCGAGAAGTTGAATGTAGTTAATTTTGCTACATAAAAGTCGAGCTTCAAAGATAGCCATCTGATATTATTGGTTTACGAGACAAACAATAACAGAGGTGTACCGATGAAGCTCAAAGAAAGAATATCATGGTTGATGGGAACGGTACAGAAAAGCCTGTTCCCCCATCTCGACGAATGCCTCCCAACGCCGCTTACCGAGCGGGAGAAGCATCTGGTCAAGCTCCTTGAGCTGATACAGATTGAGAAGTTTGTTCCTGTCACGGCCAGCAGGCAGTGGTTGGGACGACCTATCAAAGAGCGCGAAGCGATTGCCAGAGCTTTTGTAGCCAAGGCGGTCTTGAACTATCAGCACACCAGTTCTTTGAGAAATGAGTTGCTCAGCACCCCGAGCCTGCGGATGATCTGTGGTTTTGCGCGAAGAAGAGACGTTGTGTCAGAATCTACCTTTTCCCGCGCTTTTGCCGAATATGCCAAAGCGGGTTTAGGTGGTATGGTTCATGATTCCCTGGTGAAGGAGAAGCTTGGCGCTGAACTGATCGGACATATCAGTCGGGACGCCACCGCCATTATCGGTCGAGAGAAGCCAGCAAAGAAGACTAAAGTGCCCAAGGTTGCCAAGAAGAAAGGCCGCCCGGCCAAAGATGAGATCAGGGAGCCTGTAGAGCCAAAGCGCCTTGACGTGCAGCGTGGGCAAACAGTAGAAGAGGCTATTTCCCTGTTGCCAAATGTCTGCGACCGGGGGATTAAGAAGAACGCCAAAGGGTACACAGAAACCTGGAATGGATTCAAACTGCATCTGGACGTGAATGACTTCGGCTTTCCGATAAGTGCTCTGTTGACATCTGCTTCCGTGCATGACAGCCAGGCAGCTATTCCACTGATGAAGCTGACCAGCAACAAGGTGACCTACTGTTATGATCTCATGGATGCGGCATACGACGCGGCACAAATACGGGATCAGAGCAGAGAATTGGGGCATGTGCCGATTATCGACAAAAATCCACGTGGCAAGGAAGCTATCCCCATGGCACCGCATGAAGCCGTTCGCTACAACGAGCGTACCGCTGCCGAGCGATGCAACAGTCGGCTAAAAGAAGAATTCGGTGGTCGCAGCGTCATGGTTCGGGGAGCAAACAAGGTGCTACTGCACCTGATGTTCGGTGTCCTTGCCTTGAGTGCTGACCAATTGCTCAAAGTAACTGGTTGCTGATTGTCAAAGACCCAAAAACTGAAATCCGTGGGAGCGGTGCGCCAGGATCATGGATAAATACCGCTGAAAACGATCAAAGGGCCAGCCTAATGCTGCTCTCTGGTGAAAACTTCACTACAGGCTGACATTGGCAACCAACTTTCAAGACTTTTGCAAGAGGCTCTGGTGTATTCATTTACGTTCAACCACTGAGGGAGGAGAGGCCGCAATGACCACTGATCGCAAATACAAGTTTTCGTGGGAACTGCTGGGAGACATCAAGGCTGGTCGCCCTAATCTGGTCAACATCAGGCGGGT
>NZ_JAOTRZ010000357.1 GCF_030247655.1 Trichlorobacter sp.
GTCAATGGCCTTGTCATTGTTCAGCTCTGCGCTGAAGCGGGGGTTGTGGCGCAGCTTTTCGGCCAGCAGCTTCACGTACAACTGGGTACGGCGGATATGGTTGCCGGTCTCATTGTCCCGCGTCTCGGCCAGTGAGGCCATGGCATGAATGGTAACATCCTGCACAGCAGCCACCTCGCGGGTCCGTTTGCGCACCTCATCCTCCAGAATCTCGTTGCGGTCCTTCAGAAAATCACGGGCCGCCTTCAGTTCCAGATGGTTGCGCACCCGGGCCAGCACAATCGGCGGGCTGATCGGTTTGGTGATGTAGTCCACCGCCCCCAGGTCCAGCCCATGGGTTTCGTCTGCCACCTCAGCCTTGGCGGTCAGGAAGATGATCGGAATGTCGCTGGTTTTCGGATCAATCTTCAGGCTCTGGCAGACTTCATAGCCATCCATCCCCGGCATCATGATGTCCAGCAGAATCAGGTCAGGAGGATTGTCCGAAGCAGCAATGCTCAGGGCCTTTTCGCCGTTATTGGCAACCTTGACCTTGTAAAAATCCTTCAAAAGGCCACTCATCAGCGAGAGGTTGTCCGGCGTGTCATCTACCACCAGCACCGTTGCCTGCCTGGCAAAAATAGTATGGATAAAGCTTTCCAGTTCCTGTGGTTCATCGGTCATAGCCTGCCTCCTTTACCGCCCTATACCTCAATTTTTTCGAGCAAAGCCAACGCATCATCAAAGTCGTAGGCTTCAACAGCATCGGCCACCGGTTTCAGCAAACCAGCCAACATCGTGCCCTGCACCTTTTCCAACAGCCCGTCCAGCAGGTCTCCAGCCTCTGAGTCGCTGTCACGCAACAGGGACTTGAGCCGGTCAAATGCAGTCAGCAGTTCTTCCCGCGGTAACGCTGTCACGCTGGCCGGGGCAACCGCATCCGGCCTGCTGATCTCCTGCAGTCCGGCAATGACCGGGCCCAACGCCGACAGCACAGCAGACAGCTGCTGATCAATTACTGCGGACTCGTGGCCTTCCCTGCAGGCCTGTTCCAGAGCTGCCGCAGCAGCCTGCACCCCTCTGGCGCCGATGTTGCCGGCGGTCCCCTTCAGGGTATGGGCCGCCCGCTCGGCAGCCGTTGGGTCAGTATCCTGCCGGGCTGCGCTAAACATGCTGCCGAAATCAGACTGGCTGTCACGGAATTTGGTCAGCATCCGCAGGTACAGTTTTGTATTGTGCAGCGTGGTAGCCAGACCTGCCTGCAGATCAATACCGGGCAGTTCATCAGGCAGTCTGTGGTCTCCATCCGCCCCTTCCGGAGTGCGGGTTGGTTCCAGCCCGGCTGGAGGCTTCTGCGGCTTGACCCAGCGGGCAATGGTAGCAAACATCTCCTCAACATTCAGCGGCTTGGCAATATGATCCGACATGCCGGATTCCAGCGCCTTCTCACGATCGCCTGCCATGGCATTGGCGGTCATGGCAATCACCGGCATGCCGTCCAGTTGTGGGTTCTTGCGGATCTCCCGTGTGGCGGTATAGCCATCCATAACCGGCATCTGGTAGTCCATCAGGATACCGTCAAATCCAGTATCCTTTGCCAGAATAGCAAGGCTCTCCTGACCATTATTGGCAATGACTACCGTAATGCCGGCCTGCCCCAGCAGGTCAAGCGCCAGTTCCTGGTTCATATCGTTGTCTTCAACCAGCAGCAGGCGCGCCCCCTGCAG
>NZ_JAOTRZ010000077.1 GCF_030247655.1 Trichlorobacter sp.
TTGTAGTACCCCTTTATAAATTTCGTAATAAAATTAGCTGGTAATAAGTACCAGCTTTGTTCATGCGATGTCAATTGCTTTTGCTGCTGACATTGCTTTTGCGCAAACTACATTTTGGAACGAACTGCATTCCAATGCTGTCCAAGGCCCTCACAATCTCGGACGCAAGGGGTCACCATTTCTCACTTACCTACTTCCACCCATATCCGGTTTTTCTAAATACCCATCTGAGGCGAAATTTTGCCACAAACGAGCACAAAGAAACGCAAAGAAAAGTGCTTGTAACCTTAAAACGGCAGTTACTCACGCAAAGCCGCAACGCTCGCAACGAAAACCAAACAAGTTACAGAATATTCAGCTTCACCCGCTTGGGGAGAGGCAACATTCATGCAGGATGCTGTTTTTATTGTGTAGCTCAGTTGCGTGAACTGCTTTTTGTAAATTTTAGTTCTATGTGCGGGATATAGACTGCCGTTCTTTGTGATCTTTGCGTCCTTTGGCGGCCAAGAGTTTTCTGTTGGTATCGTTTTTTTGTCAGCAGGCTGGCCGCAAGTCAGGCTTCCGTGCCGCCAGATCCTGCAGCACCAGTTGTTGCAGTGAGGCATCAAGCATCGGGCGGTGACATTCCACCGCTTCGATCATGCCGTTTTTTTGGGCGCGTCAGCAGGCAACAGCAGCCTTGCACCATCTGACACTCTTCAACTCCTTGACTCACATTCCAATTTCCATGACGCAGCTTCTTTTGAGTGTAATCCCAGTCAAACAGATGGATTATAGGGTGTTTACCCTAGACGAAAGCGTATAAGTTTGCTAGTAAGAGTCTGCACTGTAAGCAGGTCTGCCAGGAGTAGACATGTTGATCCGTATCAACTGCAAAACATCATGGTTGCTTCTGCTGATGTTGTTGTGGCACGCAACAGCCGTTTCACTGTGTGCTGCCGATGATGGCCTGGAGGATCTTGGTATTATTGAGGCCCAGGCTGAATCGGTTGTTGCTGCCTCCCGCAGTCCCCGTCCCGCCTCCCGCGTTGCTGAAAACATCACTGTTATTACTGCCGACGATATTGAACGACTGAATGCCCATACCCTGGCTGAGGTGCTGCAGACCGTGCCGGGTATCCAGCTTGAATTCATGCGTACCCCTGGTACCTTCAGTTTCTTTAATATCCAAGGGGCCTTGAATACGACGGTGCTGGTGCTGGTGGATGGTATCCGCCAGAATGATTTTGACCAGAACATGGCTATTGTTGGTCTGATTCCGGTGCAGCAGATTGAGCGGGTTGAGATTATCAAGGGGGCTGCCTCGGCTGCCTGGGGACCGGCCCTGGGTGGTGTGATCAACATCATCACCAAATCACCGGATGCGGAACGGAAGTTCAGCGGCATGGTGTCCGGCTCCACCGGTTCCCGGTTTACCGCAGATTCCCGTGCAGAGGTAAGCGGCACCCTGGATCGTTTTGGCTATTACCTGACCGTCGCTAACCTGCGTTCCGATGGTCTGACCCCGAATGCAGGTACTAACCAGAATAATCTGTTTGCCAAGCTTTCCTATCAGTTGCCGCACAATGGCAGCCTTACCTTTGGCCTGTCCTATCTGGTTGCCAAGCCGGGTATGGATGAAGGAGAAACGGTTAGCTGGGGTTTTGTGCATGATAACAACCAGTACCGCCGTACCAATGCCTATCTGAAACTTAACCAACCGTTGACGGATCGCTTAACCTTGGAGCTGGACAGCTACCTGACCAACCGCGATGACCATGCCAAACTTGGCGGTCTGGATGGTTCAGGTAATCTGACCTTTTTTAATGATTATGTGGCGCGGGATACCAGCCAGGGGATCAATGCCCGCCTCCGCTGGGGCGATTACCAGAAGAGCCTGCTACTGGGGCTTGATTATAGCCATGCCTGGGCCATCAACAAAGATGCGCTGAGCAGTGATCCGCCGGTCTATGAACGGAGCTGGGACCGCTGGGGCATCTATGCCAATGGCGCCTATACCCTGGGGAAGTTTACGATTCTGCCCGGTGCCCGCTATGACATTACCGGCACTTCCGGCGATGTTACCAGTCTTACCCTGGGTGCCACCTATCAACTTGCTGAACATACGCTGCTGCGGGCCTATACTGCCCAGGGCTATACCCTGCCCACCCCCCGTGCCGACAACAAGCTGCAGAAGATCAAGACCGTTCAGGTAGGGATAGAAAGTGAGGCACTGCCGTTTCTCTGGCTAAAGGGGACCTATTTCTTCAATGCCCTGCGTGACAGCCAGTCTAGCGGCACCGTAACCACCAGCAACCAGCAGCGTCAGGGGGTTGAGCTGGAGGCCCGCACCACGCCGCTGTTTGGCCTTTTCCTGACTGGCGGCTATACCTATCTGGATGCCTGGGATAGTGATACCGGCCAGCGTTTGCATACCAATAGCGGCCAGGCGGTTCCCCCCCATACTGTTAAGCTGGGTCTCAATTATGACAACCGTGAGCTGGGGTTGCGCGGCACGGTAACCGGCAACTATGTCTGGTGGAACCGGGATGAAAGCACTCTTGCCCAAGACACCGGCATGATCTGGGACCTGCACCTGAACTGGCGGATAAGGTCTTGGTATGGCCTGACGCCGGAACTGTTCTTCTCTGCCCGCAACCTGTTCAATGGTGTACAAACCACAGACACCGAACTGTATCGTAACGCTGGCCGCTGGTTTGAAGGCGGCATGCGGGTGAAATTCTGATGCGGCGCCTGGTCCTTTGCATACTGGCCCTGGTGCTTGTGATCCCCTCTTTTGCTCAGGCCTATGACCTGCTGGTGCTGCAGAGTCGGCGCAGTCCAGCCTATGATGAGGTATTGAAAGGCTTTAGCGGCAGCCGGACTATTTCCAAGCGGGTAGTCGTCCTGTCCGATTATGCCGAGGTGGATCTGATCCGTATTACGCGGGAGGATCGGCCGATATTGATCCTGGCCATGGGGGATGCGGCCCTGGCTGCGGCCCGCAAGGTACGGAACATTCCGGTGGTGGCGTTGATGTCCCTTGATCTGCACCGGTTGCAGGCGGCCCAGCCGAACCTGACCGGTATTGAGATGTTTGTTGCGCCGGAGCGTTATTGCAATCTGTTGAACCGGATGAAGGCCCGTCGGGTGGGGGTGGTTTATAATCCAGGCCGGAGCAGCTGGTACCTGCGTCAGGCACGGCAGGCAGCGGAAAAGGCCGGTATTACCCTGGTGCTGCGGGAGGTGACAACCCCCCGCGATACCGTGGCCAAGTTGGCTTCCCTGGCCGGTAAGGTGGATGCGCTCTGGATGCTGCCGGATACCACAGCGGTAACCAAGGAAACAGCTGAGGCCTATTTCCATTTCAGTCAGCAACAGGCGGTGCCGGTGCTCTCCTTTGCCGCCGGTTACCTGGGGTTGGGGGCAGCGGCCGTATTTGAGATAGATCGTACGGCCCTGGGGCGTCAGGCCAATGCTATGGTTGCGGCACTGCTTGATGGAGATGGTCTGGATGACGTGCCGTTACGTTTCCCGCGGGAAGTTGTACTTAAAACCAATGATAGTATCCTGAAACGGCTGGGGGCCTCCCTTGATGACTGAAGCGGACAAAACAGCCGTTGTCATGCAGACGCCACGCCGCCGTTGCAATGACTGTTTTTTAAGGAGTTGACCGTGCTACGATGTGCAAAGTGGTCAAATATCCGCACCAGGTTTCAATGCAAGCTCTTCATGATCTTTACCCTGCTTACCTTTCTGATCGTCTCCACACTGAGTACCCTGTTCATCGTCCATGAGATTCAAAAATCAAAAGAGGCTGCCCTTAAGCATCTTCGGCTGCAGGGAGAGTCTCTGGCTGAATCAATCCGGCTGCCGCTGTTTGCAGAAAACGTCGCACTGCTGCAGCAGATGGCTGAACAGGCCGCCCGGTCGCCGGAGATCCGTGCCGTAGTGATCAGCGCCCAGGACGGCAGGGTGCTGGCAGCTGTCTATCCTTCTTCGCCGTCCGGCACCGCTGAGGAGGTGCTCAGGCAAACTATTGAGGTCTGCAGCAATCCGCAGGCAGGTTCTGCAATGTCGTCTCTGATTGATGGGCATGATACGCCGTCGTTATTGGGCAGTGTGCGTATTGAGCGGGGTACGGCCGATATGGATCGGACGGTGCGCAAGCTGGTCTTCTGGTCCGTGTCACTTGCCCTGCTTTTCTGGCTGACAGTTGCTTTGTTCAGTTATCTGGTGCTGCGGCAGGTTACCCGCTCGTTCAATAACCTGATGAGCGGGATTGCTGCCCTGCAGGGAGGCGATTACGGCACCCTGATTGAGGTCGCCTCCGATGATGAGCCGGGCCGTGCCGCGTTGGCGATAAACGGGCTGGCCTGCTCGCTGCAGCAGCGCTCTGAAGAAAACAGGCAGGCCAAGGAAGAGCTGCTTAAAGCCAAGGCTGAGGCTGAGGCGGCCAATGCTGCCAAGACCGATTTTCTGGCCAATATGAGCCATGAGATCCGTACCCCCATGAGCGGGGTGATCGGTAATGCCCAGCTGTTGCGCTTCACCAGTCTGAGCGAAGAACAGACGGGGTATCTCACCAATATTGAGTCCGATGCAAAAAATCTGTTGTCGTTGATCAGCGATGTACTTGATATTTCTAAAATTGAGGCAGGAAAACTTGAGCTGGAAAGTGCACCTTTCAGTCTGCGCAGTTGCGTTGCTCAACTGCTCAGATCACAGGAGGCCCGCGTATCTGGCAAGGCTATTTCACTTGTGGGTGATACCGCTGCTGATGTCCCTGACAGCCTGTTTGGTGATCAGCTGCGCCTGAAACAGGTTCTGTATAATCTGGTGGGTAACGCCATTAAATTTACCCGCAAGGGCGAGATACGGGTTCAGGTTGAGCTGCTGGAACGTCATGACGATAAGGTTCAACTCTGCTTCAGTGTCAGCGACAGCGGCATCGGTATCAAGCCGGAGGCGCTTGAGAAGATTTTTACCCCCTTTGTCCAGGCCGATAGCTCGGTAAGTCGCCGGTTTGGCGGCACCGGATTGGGGCTTACCATCTGCAGCAGGCTTGTCCGGCAGATGGGCGGGGAAATGACGGTTGAGAGTCAGGAGGGCAAGGGCAGTACCTTCTCTGTTACCCTGCCGTTCCTGATCAACTCGCAACCGGCACCGCAACAGGAGGTGTTAGCGCAGGACAAGGCTAAGGTGATGTGGGAAGGTCCACCGTTACATATTCTGCTGGCAGACGACAGTGAGACAAACTGTGCGATGCTGAGCTTGCTGCTTTCGCGTTATGGACACACCGTCACTTCCGCAGGTGATGGTGGTGAGCTGTTGCATCACTGGCAAAAAGGTGGCTTTGATGTTGCGCTGATGGATATTCAGATGCCGGTTATGGACGGGATGGAGACAACACGGGTTATCCGTGAACATGAAAAGAAGAGTGGCGCGCATCTTCCCATTATCGCCCTGACAGCCCATGCACTGAAAGATACGCGGGAACATATGTTAAGTTCCGGTTTTGATGGCTACGTTTCCAAACCGATTGATCTGAAAGCGCTGCATGAGGAGATGCGGCAGGTGGTTGTGAAGGATGGGGGGCAGGTGTTTGAAGGGTAGTGTAGCTGCTATTGTTTTACACCAAACCCCTCCCGGCCTCCCCTAACCCCCCGGCCCCCTTGTCAGGGGGAGAACTTCAGGGGAGGAGCTACAACAGAACGCTTCCCCCCTGACAAGGGGGGATTGAGGGGGGGTAGATTTAGTCATTCCCTTGGTTTACTCAACCTTAATCAATCGGGCCAGTTCCTGGCTGACCCCTGCCACGGTGGCAAGTTCCTCGACCGTGGCGGTTTTTATCCCTTCCAGAGAACCGAACTGCGTCAATAGCAGCCGCTCCAGTTTGGGGCCAACACCGGGAATCTCCCGCAGGGCTGAACGGAGCGTTTCTCTGTCCCGCAGGCTGCGATGGTAGCTGATGGCAAAGCGGTGGGCTTCATCCCGGATGGCTGCCAGCAGCTTCAGCGGCGCTGAATCCTGACGCAGCCTGACCGGGTTGCGGCGGCCCGGCAGAAAGACCCGTTCTTCGCTACGTACCACGTGAATATCCTTGCCATCACCCTGCACCCTGCTTTTTGCCAGGGAGACAACAGCCAATTGTTCTGCAAGTCCCAGTTCGTTGATGATGGCCAGGGTGCTGTTCAGCTGGCCGATGCCGCCATCCACCACCACCAGATCCGGCAGTCCCCATTGCTGGATCCGCTCCGGGCTGAAGCGTCGGGCAAAGACTTCCTGCAGCATCCCGAAATCATCCTGCCCCTGATGGTTCCTGATCCGGTAGCGCCGGTAACGATCCTTGTCTGCTACTCCATCCAGAAAAGCGATGCCACTGCCCACGGAATGACGCCCCTGCAGGGTGGATATGTCGTAGCATTCTATCCGCCGGGGCAGGCGCGGTAGTGAAAGTTTCTGCTGCAGTTCATGCAGCGTCCGCTCAACCCCCTGCCGGTTTGCTGATTTTTCAGACAGTGCGGCCTGGGCGTTGCGGCCCGCCAGATTGACCAGATCCAGCTTGGTGCCGCGCCGGGGTTGATGCAGGCGGACTTTTCTGCCCTTCAGTTCGCTCAGCCATTCTTCCAGTGCCTGGCTGGCTTCAACGGGAAGCGGCAGCAGCAGTTCATCAGGGATAAAACGTTCAGCGGCGTAATAATGTTGAATAAAAGCGGTCAGGGCATCAGCGGCATCCAGTCCGCCGGAGCCATACAGGACGGTACTGCCGGACAGGCTGCCGCCCCGCATAAACAGCAGGGCAATGGCCAGACTGTCTTCGCTGCTGGCCAGCCCGAGGATGTCGCTGTCTCCCCCCAGACTGACCATCTTCTGGTGTTCCAGAGTGGTATCAATCGCCTTCAGCAGGTCGCGCCAGCGGGCAGCCTCTTCATAGTGCATCTCTTCAGCAGCCTGTTTCATCCGGGTCTTGAATCCAGCCACCAGATCGTTGTTTTTCCCTTCCAGAAACAGCACCGCACCATCCACCAGCGAGCCGTATTCCTCAGCAGAAATCAGCTTGTGGCAGGGGGCGCTGCACTGGCCGATCTGATGGTACAGGCAGGGGCGGGGACGGTTCATGCAGGTTTTTAACGGATAGTGACGCAGCGGAAACATCCGTTGCAACTGGCGTAATACCTCGCGGGCCGCACCTGCCGAGGCGTAGGGCCCGAAATAGCGTGCGCCGTCACGGCTGACCTTGCGTACCACCGTGAAGCGGGGAAACGGTTTGCGCAGGTCAATCTGCAGCGAGAAGAAGGTCTTGTCGTCTTTCAGGTTCAGGTTGTAGCGGGGCTGGTGCTGTTTGATCAGGGTGTTTTCCAGCAGCAGCGCCTCTTTTTCGGTGTCGGTGACCGTGAACTCGATTGAGGTCACCCGTGCCATCAGGAAGCGGACCTGGGGGCGGCCGTCGGTGCTGCCGAAGTAGTTGCGGAGCCGTTGACGCAGGTTGCGGGCCTTGCCCACATAGAGGATACTGCCATCGGCAGCGTACATCCGGTAGACGCCGGGGGAGGTGGGAAAGGATGCTATCTGTTGTTTCAGGTCCATGGGGGTGATTGTAGCATTGCCGTTGAAAAAGAAAAGGACTCTTGCTGATTAAAAGAGTGGCATTGATGCATCAAAAATAATCATCGCAGTGTGCATCTAATTTAGACATAAGCCCCATTTTTCAGGCAGTTGCATTGCAAGTTGTTGATTGGCCACGTTTTTGCTTGTGTGTCTGCTGCCATCAATTGATGCAATGCAGTCTACATTATGCCCAGGAGGCAGCAACAATGGAGTTGTCACCCCTTACCCCCCTGAAACAGAGTGGAGATGTCCTGTTCCTGATGCTCGGTGCCGTGATGGTTTTTGCCATGCATGCCGGGTTCGCCTTTCTCGAGGTGGGATCGGTTCGCAAGAAGAGCCAGGTGAACGCCTTTGTAAAGATTCTGACTGACTGGTCCGTTTCAACCGTCGTCTATTTTTTGATCGGCTTTCCGCTGGCCTACGGTATCTCATTTTTAAAACCTGCAGATCAACTGATGCAGGGGGCCATGGGCTATGATCTGGTACATTACTTCTTTCTGCTCTGCTTCGCCGCCTGCATTCCGGCCATTATTTCCGGCGGTATTGCTGAACGGGCCAAGTTCTGGCCCCAGGTGATCGCCGGGGCGATCTTTGCAGGAATCTGCTATCCCCTGTTTGAGTCCTTGATCTGGGGTAAAAATGCCTCGCTGCTGCAAGGGATCTTCAAGTCAATCGGCGGGCTTGAGTTTCATGATTATGCCGGATCAGTGGTGGTACATTCCATTGGCGGCTGGATCGCCCTGCCGGCAATTATCCTGCTGGGGGCTCGCAAGGGGCGTTATCAGCATGGCAAATCCCATCCTCTGCCGATCAGTAATATCCCGTTTCTGGCGCTTGGATCCTGGATTCTGGCGGTGGGCTGGTTTGGCTTTAACGTGATGAGCGCCGGTAACCTGGAAAAAATATCAGGCCTGGTGGCGGTTAATTCCCTGATGGCTATGGTGGGTGGTGTGCTGGCAGCACTGATTGCAGGCAAAAATGACCCCGGCTTTGTACATAACGGTGCCCTGGCGGGTCTGATCGCCGTTTGCGCCGGCAGTGACCTGATGCATCCCCTGGGGGCGTTGGCAACCGGCGCCATTGCAGCAATTATCTTTGTCTATGGTTTTACCTTTGAACAGGAAAAGCTTAAGATTGACGACGTGCTGGGGGTCTGGCCGCTGCATGGGGTGATCGGCACATGGGGCGGCATTGCCGCCGGTATCTTTGGCCAGAAATTTTTTGGCGGGATAGGCAACATCAGTTTCATTTCACAGCTGGCCGGTTCTCTGACGGCTGTATTGTTTGCCGTTGCCAGCGGTTTTGTGGTCTATGGTGCCTTATTGAAGACGGTCGGTATCAGGATGCATGAAGAGGATGAGTACAACGGGCCTGACCTGGCGATACATAAGATCGGGGCTTATCCAGAAGACCATATACGCTAGAACGGCTTGAAAGCTCGCTTTCCGCGGTTGACAAGGGACGGTGAAGATGCTAAGGAATACCCATTTTACCCAAGTATTTCTTGGCAGTTACCACCGCCGTCCCGGTCAGCCGGGGAAAGGGTGCCCCCCGTGAAGATGCTTAGATACTGCCGAACGTTAACGGCATTTTTTACCTGCCTGCTCATCGCCACCCTGCTGTGTGCAGCAACGGTCGTTGCTCAAGAGACCGAAGACTCCCAACTGTTTCTCTCCGGTTTTAATGCCTACCAGCAGCAGGACTTTCCTGCAGCAGTGACCCGCCTTGGCGATGTCCTGAAGAAATATCCTGATACCCCCCTGCGTGATATGACCCTGTTCTGGTTGGCCCGGGCCCACTACAAGGCCGGTAGCCGTTCTGATGCAGCCCGCTATATGGCCCAGTTCTCCCACGAATACCCTGATAACCCCCTGAAAAATACGGTTGAAGAAGATCTGCTTGCGTTGGCGTCCCAGTATGAAAAGGGTCAGGGCAGTGCTGTTCAGGTTGCCGCTGCAGCGCAGCTGGAGGCTGAAAAACAGCGTGCTGCAGAAGCCACGGCGCAGGTTGCCCGCGAAAAGGCTGAGGCTGATCGCCTGGCAGCCGCTAAACTGGAATCAGAACGTCTGGCTCAGGAAAAGGCGGCCCAGGAAGCAGCCGAGAAGGCCCGTATCCTGAAGGCCAAGGCAGAGGCAGACCGGATCGCCCGCGAGAAGGCGGAGGCTGATCGTCTGGCTGCGCTTAAACTGGAACAGGAAAAACAACAGGCCGCTGCTGAAGCAGAGCGGGTTGGCCGTGAAAAGGCTGAAGCAGATCGACTGGCAGCAGCCAAGTTTGAGGCTGAGCGGGTAGCCCAGGAAAAGGCAGCCCAGGAAACAGCTGAAAAGGCCCGTGTCCTGAAGGCCAAGGCAGAGGCAGAGCGGATTGTACGTGCAAAGCTGGAAGCAGAACGTCAGCTGTCTGCAGAAGTTGAAGCGAAACGTCAGGCTGATCTTGCTGCAGAAAAGCAGAAACTTGTTGCGCTTGAGGCTGAAAAGTTGCGTCAGGCTACAGTACAGGCTGAACAGCAGCGTAAGCTCCAAGAAAAGACTGAAGCAGATCGCCTGGCCACAGCCAAACTGGAGGCAGAGCGTGCAGCCCAGGCACAGGCAGCTCAGGAAGCCGCTGAAAAGGCCCGTATCCTGAAGGCCAAGGCTGAGGCTGACCGGCTTGCAGCAGTGCAGGCTGAAGAAGCTCGTCTGGCAAAGGAAAAGGCAGCTGCGGAACAGGTTGCTGCCCAAAAGGCGGCTGAAGAACGTCGTTCCGCTGAAAAGGCAGCAATGGCCGCTGTTGAGCAGAAGGAACGGGAGCTTGTCGCAGCTCGTAAGGCAGATGAAGCAAAGGTTGCAGCAGAGAAGCTGCGTCAGGAGCGGGCCGGTCTGAAGGAAAAGGCAATTGCAGGATACAAAGGGATTCTGGAGCGGTTCCCCAATACGCCGGCAGCCCGTACTGCGGCATCACGTCTGAAGGAGCTGGGGGTGGCAGTGGCATTACCACCTGCAACAACACCGTCCCAGCCGGTTGAAAGTACCGCCACTGCCCAGGTGCTGACCCTTGAGGTTGCCCAGTATGCGGCCTTCGAGTTTGATGTGCAGTCTCCTCCGGCACCGCTCGAAGTCGCCCGCAAGAATGCTATTCCGTTTGAGATTCAGAACCGTGGTAACGGTCAGGATAGTTTTTATCTTGCTTCAGGTTTCCCTGCTGAGTTTGGTGCCCGCTTTGCTGCTGCCGGAATGCCTGATCAGTCTATCAATCAGACTCCGCAACTTGCGCCAGGTGAAAAATTCAAGGGTGTACTGTTGCTGAGCGTGCCAGCAGCTTCAATTGATGGTCTCAGAATAGCCCATCCGATCAAGGCTGCTTCCCAGTTTATGGCTGAGGCATCCCAGAGCCGGACGGTGTCACTTGTTGCAGCTGCTCCGCTGTTGCGTGCTGTGGTCAAGACTGACAAGCCACAGTTGCTGCCCGGTGAGACGGTGCAGTACCGGGTAGCCGTGTTGAACGTTGGATCAACTCCGGCAGAGGATGTTACCCTGCGTTTGAACTTCCCTCCCCAGTATCAGGCGGTTGATTTTTCCGCCGCAGGTTTCCGGCAGGAGATGGGAGCCGCGCTGGTGCTGGATGGCCTTGCACTTAAACCGGGCGAAAGCCGTGATCTGGCCGTGACATTCCAGCTTAAGGCCGAGGCGTTGGCAAAGGACGAGCTGATCGTCCGGGCGGATCTTCTGAACAATCCGCTGCAGATCAGGGGCACCTTCCTGTCCAATGCCAGCTTTGTGCTGCCGGTTAGTGAGCTGGCTGTAAAGATGGCAACAGAGCGGGTTAAGGCGGTGCCAGGACAGGTGGTGACGGTTCCGGCCCGGATCGTTAATAAAGGCAACCAGCGTGAGCGTTTCAGTCTGGTGGCTTCATCTGCGCCGTTCCAGAAGGTTGTTGTCTATCATGACCTGAACCGTGACGGTCTGCGTCAGCCGGGTGAGCCGGAGGTGGCTGCTATCGGTCCATTGGGGCCAAAGGAAGAGGCTGCACTGTTGCTTGAAGTGACCACATCAAAGACGGCTCTGGACGGGACGGTTGAAAAACTCTCTCTGAGTGCCGCACCTGAGGCAGCTCAGGGTAAGGTGGTAATGGTTGATGCCGAGATCGGCTATTCACGGCCAGTGTTGCAGCTGGCCATGAAAGGGCGCGAAGGCCGGATGGTTCCGGGGGATCTGCTGACGATTGATCTTGATATCCTTAACCGTGGTTCCAACCTTGCCAAACAGGTGGAGTTGGCGGTCACCTGGCCTGAGCAGATTGAGCTGGTGGCCATTGATCAGGCTGCCGGTAAAACCGAGGCAGGTACGTCTCTCTGGCGTTTCAGTGAGCTTGGTGCCGGTGAAAAGCGGGTGGTGAAGGTGTCATTCAGAATTAAGTCAGGAACCGGTGTTGGTACCGGTGTTCAGTTGAAGAGCATTCTGACCTACCAGGATCAAGTGGGGAACAGGTACTGATATGCATCTGCCAGGTGTAAAGATTCCATTGTTGATGGCACTGTTGTTGTGCGGGGTAACTGCAAGCTGGGGCGCAGATTACCTCTACTCACCCCAGCCGTTTAACGGCGAAGCCGGTGAAGGGGTGCTGGTACGGGAGGTTACGGTAAAGAAGGGTGACAACCTTTCGCGGATCTCCAAAAAGTATTCAGGTCGTGATTACTACTATCCCCAGATTCTGCTCTTTAATGAAATCAAGAATCCCCATTGGATTCAGATCGGTCAGGTCCTGCGGGTACCAGTTTCCCGTAAGGTCGCCGCTAAATATGGTCAGCAGTCTGCAGGAGAAAAGCCGGAACAAAAATCTCTTGCCCATGAGTTGACAGTGGATGTTCCAAAGAAGAGATCTGAAAAACAGCGCCCCCCTGCTGGTGCCCAGGGTGAGTACAATGCCTACAACCGTGGGCTTGAAGCCTATAAAAAGGGTGATTGTGAAGCAGCCATTGCGTTGTTTGACCAGTTTATCAGTCGCTATCCCTCATCGGCACTGCTGCCTGAAGCTACCTTGAATCGGGCGGAGTGTTATCTGAAGCTTTCGGCAAAATAGAAC
>NZ_JAOTRZ010000078.1 GCF_030247655.1 Trichlorobacter sp.
ATACCGACCACGGCAATATGTTTGGTGCGGTGGAGTTTTACCTGAAGTGCAAGAAGGCCGGGATCAAGCCGATTATCGGCTGCGAGCTGTACATCGCCCCTGACTCACGTTTTTCAAAAGATTCCAAGGGTATATCAGATGCTGCCTATCACATTATCCTGCTCTGCGAAAACCTTGAAGGGTACAAGAACCTCTCCTACCTGACCTCTGCCGGGTATAAGGAGGGTTTCTACTACCGCCCCCGCATAGATCGCGCCCTGTTGGAAAAGCACGCTGGAGGTCTGATCGCCCTGTCTGCCTGCCTGAAGGGTGAAGTGGCGATGCAGTGTGGTCGTGGCAAGCTGGATGATGCACTGGAGACCGCACGCTGGTACAGCCAGATTTCTCCGGATCGTTATTACATCGAGATCCAGGAAAACACCCTGCCAGAGCAGGACTTGGTCAACCAGCGCCTGTTGGAGGTGGCCAAAGAGCTGAACCTGCCGTTGGTGGCCACCAATGACTGCCACTACCTGAACCGTGAAGATGCCAAGGCCCATGAGGTGCTGCTCTGCATCCAGACCGGCAAGACCATGTCTGATCCTACCCACATGAAGTTCTCGGCCGATGAGTTCTACGTCAAAACCCCGGATGAGATGGCGGCGGCCTTTCACTATGCTCCCCAGGCGGTTGCAAATACGGTGGCCATTGCTGAACGCTGCAATCTGGAACTGCCGTTGGAGAAAGAGTACTACTTCCCTCACTTTGAACCACCCGAAGGCAAAAACCACGACGACATGCTGGAAGAACAGGCAGTTGTAGGGCTTGCCGAACGTTTAATCACCATCCGGGCCAAGTACCCGGACATGACCGAAGAGCAGGTCCAGGGCTACCATGATCGTCTGCGGATCGAGCTGGACTGTATCCGCCAGATGAAGTTCCCGGCCTACTTCCTGATTGTGGCTGACTTCATCAACTGGGCCAAGAACCAGGGAATTCCGGTGGGACCGGGCCGGGGCTCGGCTGCCGGTTCGCTGGTGGCCTATGCTATCAAGATTACCGACCTTGACCCCCTGCCCTACAACCTGCTGTTTGAGCGGTTCCTGAACCCGGAACGGATCTCCATGCCTGATATTGACGTGGACTTCTGCCAGGATCAGCGTGAAAAGGTGATCGAGTACGTGGTGCAGAAGTACGGTCGTGAGCGGGTCTGCCAGATCATCACCTTTGGGACCATGAAGGCCAAGGCGGTGGTGCGGGATGTGGGTCGGGCCATTGATATGGCCTACGGCGATGTGGATAAGATAGCCAAACTGATCCCTGACGACCTGAAGATGACCATAGACAAGGCGATCAAACAGGAACCGCAGTTGAAGGAGATGGCTAACGCCGACCCCAAAGTAGCCCAACTGTTGGAGACCGCCAACTGCCTGGAAGGACTGGCCCGTCATGCCGGAACCCACGCCGCTGGGGTGGTGGTGGCACCGGATCAGCTGGAAGAGTACCTGCCGGTTTACAAGGATCAGAAGACCGGCGGCATCAACACCCAGTATTCCATGAAGTATGTGGAGATGGTGGGACTGGTCAAGTTCGACTTTCTGGGCCTGAAAAACCTGACCGTCATCCAGAACGCGGTGCGGATGATCCGGGAGGGACAGAATCCTGATTTTGACATCACCCGCCTGCGGGATGATGACCAGGCCAGCTACGATCTGATCACCGCCGGTAACACCACCGGCATCTTTCAGCTTGAATCCAGCGGCATGAAGGAGATGCTGGACAAACTGAAGCCCTCCTGCTTTGAGGATGTCATCGCAGCCTGCGCCCTCTACCGTCCTGGCCCGCTGGGCTGCGGCATGGTGGACGAATTTATCGAGCGCAAGCATGGCCGCCAGAAAGTGGTCTACGATCTACCCCAGCTTGAGCCGATCCTGAAGGACACCTACGGGGTTATCGTTTACCAGGAACAGGTCATGCAGATCTCCCGTTCCCTGGCTGGCTATTCCCTGGGACGGGCCGACCTGTTGCGCCGCGCCATGGGTAAAAAAGACCCGGCGGTTATGGCCAAGGAAAAGGAGCCGTTCCTTGAAGGGGCCAAGGCACAGGGACTGGATATCAAAAAGGCCGAGGCGATCTTTGACCAGATGGCCAAGTTTGCTGAGTACGGCTTCAACAAATCCCACTCCGCCGCCTATGCCCTGATCGCCTACCAGACCGCCTACCTGAAGGCCCACTACCCGGTTGAATTCATGGCCGCCCTGCTCTCCTGCGACATGGACAGCACCGACAAGGTGTTGAAGAGCATCAGCGACTGCCGTGAGCAGGGGATCGAGGTGCTGCCGCCGGACATCAACGCCTCAGGCCAGTCCTTTACGGTATCAGGCAAGTCAATGCGCTTTGGCCTAGGTGCGGTGAAAGGGGTTGGCGGAGGGGCAATCGAATCGATCATCGAGGCCCGTACAGACGGCCCCTTTACCGATATTTATGATTTTTGCGAACGGGTTGACCTGCGACGGGTCAACAAACGGGTGGTGGAAGCGCTGGTTAAATGCGGCGCCTTTGATTCGCTGCATAAACATCGCGCTCCGCTGATGGCAGCCCTTGATGATGCCACCACGGCAGGCCAGCGTTTTCAGGAAGAGCGGGACAGCGCCCAGGTTTCACTGTTTGGCGATATGCCCACCGCCACCGCTACCCGCTCCGGGCGCAAGCTGCCGAATATTGAAGAATGGCTGGACAAGGAAAAATTGGGCTTTGAAAAAGAAGCGCTGGGCTTTTTGATCACCGGCCATCCGTTGGACCGCTATGCCTCCGACATCAGGCGTCTGGCCAGTGCCGAGATCGCCCGACTGCCGGATTTCCCCGATGGTATGGAGGTGCGGGTCTGCGGAATCGTTACCTCCCTGAAGGAGATCATCACCAAAAAGGGTGACCGGATGGGGTTTGTCACCATAGAGGACCTGACCGGCCAGATCGAGATTACGATTTTTTCCGACATGTACGTACCATCGGCTGGCCTGCTAAAATCAGATGACCCGCTGCTGTTTACCGGCAAACTGGAAAAGGGTGAGAAGGGCTGTAAGCTGCTGGTAATGAAGCCCCAGGAAGGCAATGGCCGCAAGTTCCCCAACCAGGTCAGCGTCAATGGCGATATCAAGCTGTTGTCCGAGGCCCAGGAGCAGCAGACCACCCGTGTTAGTCTGGCGCTGCGCCTGCTTGAGCTGACAGCGGAACAGCTGACGCCGATCAGGGAACTACTGGAAAAACACCCTGGTAATCTTCCGGTGTTACTGCAGCTTGAGATCCCCAACCGCAGCCGGACCATCATCAAACTGCCGGATCACTTGAAAGTGGCGGCCAGTGATGAATTTAGGGTAGCGGTAGAACGCTGTGTCGGGTATAATGCCGCGATCTTTGAATGAATTAAATTTTATTTCACCACAGAGGGCACAGAGGAACACAGAGAAAATCTATACCTGACAAATGTGCGTCTTGTCTTCGTAACCGATAAACGAAATAAGACAAACAGCACTAAAGGTCTAGCCTCTTGCCTTCCTCCTTTTCACCCTCTGCGTCCTCTGCGGTAAAAATCAGACTGGAGATTTTCATGGCAGCTACTGTCTACATGGAGTTTGAAAAACCGATTGCCGAGCTGGAAAAGAAGATCGAGGAACTGCGCGCCCTGGGTGCCGGTGATCTGACTGCCGAGATTAACGCCCTGGAAAGCAAGGTTGAAGAAAAGCGTCAGGAGATTTTCAACAACCTGACCCGCTGGCAGAAGGCCCAGGTGGCCCGCCACATCAACCGTCCTTTTACCCAGGATTACATCCAACACCTATTTACCGACTTTAATGAGCTGCATGGCGACCGCAACTTCGGCGATGACCATGCCATTGTGGGTGGCCTGGCCCGTTTTGACGGCCAGCCGGTGATGGTGGTGGGACACCAGAAGGGGCGCGACACCAAGGAAAAGGTGTTCCGCAACTTCGGCATGCCCAACCCCGAAGGATACCGCAAGGCGCTGCGTCTGTTCCAGATGGCGGAGCAGTTTAATCTGCCGATCATCACCTTTGTGGATACCCCCGGCGCCTATCCCGGCATTGGGGCGGAAGAGCGTGGCCAGGCCGAGGCGATTGCCCGTAACCTGCGTGAAATGGCCAGCCTGACGGTGCCAATCATTGTCTGCATTACCGGAGAAGGTGGCTCCGGCGGCGCATTGGCCATTGCGGTTGGCAACCGGGTACTGATGCTGGAGCATTCCGTCTATGCGGTTATCTCACCGGAAGGCTGCGCTGCCATCCTCTGGTCCGACGGCACCAAGGGCCAGCAGGCTGCCGAGGCACTCAAGCCTGCAGCTCAGGACATCATTGAGCTGGGCGTGATTGATGAAATCATCCATGAGCCGGTTGGCGGTGCCCACCGAGACCATGAGGCCACTACCCAGGCTATGGGTTCAGCCATCCGTCGGCATCTGTCAGAACTGAAAGAGATGACTCCTGAGCAGCTGGTTGAGGATCGGTATCAAAAGTTCCGCGCCATGACCCGCATGGCAGACTAAGACCGCACATTTGTGTAACCACTCAGGGGTGCCTTGGCACCCCTTTATTGTTCAATGCAGATAAAACATATGCCTATTCAATCCCATCATCCTGTGCTCCGCTGGTTACTGATCAGTGCCGGCCTGCTCTGCACCGCACTGGGAATCATCGGCATTTTTGTGCCGTTGCTGCCAACCACTCCCTTCCTGCTGCTGGCAGCTGCCTGTTTTGCACGCAGCTCGGAGCGGTTTCATTGCTGGCTGGTGAACCATAGCCATCTGGGCCCGATGATCAGGGGGTATCTGGATGGCTCAGGCATACCGCTCAGGGCCAAACGCACAGCCATTACACTGGTCTGGCTGACCCTGCCCCCCTCAGCCCTGCTGCTGGTTCCGCCGGTATGGGCCAAAGCCCTGCTGATCCTGCTGGCCATCGGCATCACCTGGTATCTGCTGCGCCTGCCAACGTTACAGGAGGGACCATGAACAAAAAACTGCTTAAATTCCTGATTCTGATCGGTGCCGGTGCTCTGGCCGGAGGAACCATCGGCTGGATGTCCCATTGTGCTGGCGGTGGCACCTGAGCCATGATGAGCAACCCCTGGTCAGGGGCATTATATGGAGCTGCAGCAGGTTTATTTCTTGCCCTGATACCGGGGGAAGCCAACACGCAAAACCCTGAGGACAAACCATGAATGAGCGTTTGCAAAAAATTATTTCCGCTGCCGGAATCACCTCTCGCCGTGCATCAGAAGAGATGATCCTGGCCGGGCGTGTAACCGTCAACGGTCAGGTAGTAACCGAGCTGGGCAGCAAGGCTGATCCGGCCAAAGACCTGATCGCACTGGATGGACAGCCGGTTAAACCAGCAGAAACGTTCTATTATGTACTGCTGCACAAGCCTGCCGGCTATGTCACCTCGCTTAAAGATCCCCAGGGGCGGCAACTGGTAACCGAACTGGTCAAGGATATAGGCGAGCGACTCTTTCCGGTGGGGCGGCTGGACTACAACTCTGAAGGACTGCTGCTGTTAACCAACGACGGCGCCTGGGCCAATCGCCTGATGCATCCACGCCATCAGGTGGACAAGGAATACCACGTACGGGTACGGGGCAAGATTGATCCGCAGCAGATCAAGAAGCTGGCAGACGGGGTAGAACTGGAAGATGGCCCCACCGGCTCCACCACAGTACGCCTGTTGAAAAATGACCAAAGTAATGACTGGCTCTCTGTCACCATCCGTGAAGGCCGCAATCGTCAGGTACGGCGGATGTGCGCGGCAGTGGGGCTTTTTGTGGTACGGCTGCGCCGGATCCGCTACGGCAACCTGACCCTAGGCGGCCTGCAACCGGGTGAGTACCGCCTCTTGAGCAAGGAAGAGGCACAGGCACTGGATGCCCCGCCACCGGTCAAACAGCGGGAACAACGGATGGCAGCCCCTGCAAAATCATCTAAAGCAGCTCAGCCACCAGCGCCGGGTAAACGACCACCACGTAGAAAGATCATCGGGCAGTAAGCGGAGCTTCCCATGGCAAAACGCACATTGATCGCAGACCTTTTGCAACAGCCTGAAGCAGGCGGTGACTATACTGTTGCCGGCTGGGTACGCTCTACCCGGGCCTCCGGTGATGTTGCCTTCATCGTTCTGAATGACGGATCCAACCTGTCCGGCATCCAACTGGTACTTGAGCGGGCAACCGTAACCAACTTTGAAAACCACAGCAAACTCGGCACAGGAACCGCCCTGCAGGTATCCGGCGAACTGGTTCCCTCACCGGCTGCCGGACAGCAGCTTGAACTACGTGTAACTGCGTTGACGGTTGTTGGAGAATCCAACCCTGACTACCCGCTGCAGAAGAAGCGCCACAGCTTTGAGTACCTGCGCAGCATCGCCCACCTGCGCCCCAGATCCAACACCTTTGGCGCAGTGTTCCGGCTGCGCTCAAGGCTGGCCCAAGCGATCCACCAGTTCTTTAGCGAACGTAATTTTCTCTACGTCCATACCCCGATCATCACTGCCAGTGACTGCGAAGGGGCCGGCGAACTGTTCCGGGTAACCACCCTGCCCCCCAACGGCGCGCCCCGCAATGAAGGGGGCAGCATTGACTTCAGCCATGATTTCTTTGGCCAGAAGACCGGCCTGACCGTCAGCGGCCAGCTGGAGGGTGAACTGTTTGCCCAGTCCTTTGGCAACATCTACACCTTTGGCCCCACCTTCCGGGCAGAGAACTCAAACACTGCCCGTCATGCCTCGGAATTCTGGATGATCGAGCCGGAGATGGCCTTCAGCAATCTGGCTGATGATGCTGATCTGGCCGAGGAGTTCGTACGCTACCTGTGCAGTTTTGCTCTTGAGCAATGTGCTGAGGATATGACCTTCTTTGATCAGCAGATTGAGAAGGGACTGATTGAGCGGGTACACTCTGTTGCACAGGCAAATTTTGCCCGGATGGAGTATGGCGATGCCATTACTCACCTGCAAAAGGCACCGGTTTCATTCAATTTCCCCGTGGAGTGGGGCTTGGATTTGCAAACCGAGCATGAACGCTATCTGACCGAACAGGTGGTGGGTGGCCCTGTTTTTGTGCTGAACTACCCAAAGGATATCAAGGCGTTCTACATGCGTCAGAATGATGATGGCCGCACGGTGGCCGCCATGGACCTGCTGGTACCCAAGGTGGGTGAGATCATCGGTGGCAGCCAGCGGGAAGAGCGCCTTGACCAGCTGGAACAACGTATCAACGAAATGGATATCCCCAAAGAACCGCTTTGGTGGTATTTGGATTCCCGCCGCTGGGGCAGCACCCCCCATGCCGGTTTTGGCCTGGGCTTTGAGCGGCTGATCATGTACCTCTCCGGTATGGAGAACATCCGTGACGTGATCCCGTTTCCCAGGACACCGAGGCATGCGGAGTTCTGATCTGTGTTCATCTTCTGCTCTGAAATCCACCTCTCGCTGCCAGCCTTCTCGCTGAAAGAAAAACGGGGCATTGTCAAAAGCATCCTGGGCCGGGCCCGCAACCGCTTTAATGTTTCCTGCGCAGAGGTAGACCGTCAGGACAACTGTCAGGTGGCAGTGCTCAGCTTTGTCACGGTCAGCCCGGATAAGACCATTGCCTGCAACACTCTGGACCGTCTTGAGGACTGGATCTATGATGGCTGGCCGGACGTTGAAATCACCGGCAGTCAGATTACAGAACTATAAATTGACAGTTTTCATACCAGCCGCGTATAATTCAACCTTCACTATGCATACGATCCTCCACACATACCATCTTGTACACACCGTTTGACGGTACACATGCCCGAATCCCCTGGACATACACCTGAGCAGTCTCATCTTGCCTACCTGCCAAAACTGGTGAGCAATCTGCTTGATTCAATTGTACGACGATTCTCAAACCCGGCAACAGCACGGCGCAACAGAGTGCTACTACTCCTGCTGACCGCCGGACTCCTCACCCTGATCCTGCTGCCCAGCCAGCACCTGGTGACCGCCCGTTACAAACCGGGCGAGATCGCCACCTCGGATATCCGCGCCAGCCAGGACTACCTGCTGGAAGATAATGAGCTGACCAAACAGTTACGTAATGAAGCAGAGTCCAAGGCACCGGTTGTCTACACTGCCGGCGAAACCGTTGCAACAACACTGCTCAACAGCATAACCCGGGCAATGAACGCCACACGCAGCGCCCGATCTGAAAAACCGGCCATCACCACAGCCGAGCTGCGACCACTGCTTGAACCGGTACTTGATGCACAGCTTGCCGAAGGCGAGTTACGCTCTCTGCTGAAGGCAGCCAACCAGCCCCCCATACTGTCCAGCCTGAAACAGATCCTTGATGAGCTTTACAAACAGAAAATCATTCTTGATGAAAAGGTGTTCCGTTCCGATATCCAGCGCGGCATAGAGATAGCAAGCACCACCGGCAGGAGTATCGGCACGGCGACCGTAAATACGCCGTTTATCGAGATCGGCGAGGCCCGCAGGCTGTTACAGTCAAAACGGCTTGACGGTGTGCCAGCTGATGTATCCCGCCACCTGCTGGCTTTGACCGCCAAAATTCTGAAGCCCAACCTGTTCTTTGACCGTGAGGCTACTGAAGCCCGCAAAAAAAACCTCTTAAACGATGTTAAACCGGTATTGTACAAGATTCAAAAGGGTGAAATGATCGTCCGGGTGGGGGAGCGGGTCAGCAGTGAACAATCCCACAAGCTGCAGATGATCTATGAAGCCAGCCGTGGCGAAGGAACACTCTATACCGTACTAGGCATCTTTGGGCTGGTCGTGGTACTGTTCTACTTCCCCTATCGTTTTGCCTGCAAGAATATCCGTAAATTCAACCCCAGCAACCGAGATCTTCTGGCCATTGCCATTCTGATTGTGGGCAGTTTCTTTGTCTTTAAGCTGGCCCTTCTGGTTTCTGCCAACATCGGTGCTGCCTTCCCCGCAGTATCGCCCGCTTCCTACGCCTACCTCTTCCCCTTTGCAGCTGGCGCCATGATTGTGCGGATTCTGCTCAACTCGGAAGTTGCCCTGGTCTACTGCGTGATGATGGCCCCGTTGCTGGGCATCCTGTTTAACAGCAATATGTTCGTGGTCATTTATGCCCTGCTGGGCAGTGTGGTGGGTGCCCATGGTGTACGGCAGTGCCAGGACCGCAGCGTGATCTATACAGCCGGCCTCAAGCTGGCAGTGGTTAACCTGGCCATGGGAATCTGTTTCCAGACCATGAACAGCGCCCTCTTCACCATGCAGACCCTCTATGTCATCTGCTTCACGCTGGTGGGGGCGCTGCTTTCCGCCATGCTGGTTTCAGCCTTTACCCCGCTGTTTGAATCACTGTTCCACTTCACCACCAACATCAAGCTGCTGGAGCTGGCCAATCTTAACTCCCCGCTGTTGCGGGAGCTGATGATCAAGGCTCCCGGAACCTACCACCACAGCGTCGTGGTGGGCAACCTGGTGGAAGCAGCCGCCGAGGCAATCGGCGCCAACCCGTTGCTGGCGCGGGTAGCCGCTTATTACCACGACATCGGCAAGTCAGCAAAACCGCTCTACTTTATTGAGAATATGCATGGTGGCGAAAACCGTCACGACAAGCTTTCCCCCCACATGTCGGCCCTGATCCTGATCTCCCACATAAAAGAGGGTGAAGCGCTGGCAAAGGAAAAACATCTGGGACAACCGATCATTGACGTGATCCGTCAGCACCACGGCACCGCCCTGATCAAGTTTTTTTATGAAAAAGCCAAGACCCAGGCCGAGGCAAACGGGCAGCAGGTTGATCCCCAGGAGTTCCGCTATCCCGGCCCCAAGCCTCAGACCCGTGAAGCAGGTCTGGTGATGCTGGCCGATGCGGTGGAGGCAGCCTCCCGCACCCTGGTCAACCCTACCCCGGACCGGATTCAGGGGATGGTACAGAAACTGATCAACCGAATTTTTTCCGATGGCCAATTGGATGAATGCGAACTGACCCTTAAAAACCTGCATGAGATAGCCAAGAGTTTCAACCGGATTCTGGGGGCTATCTTCCATCACCGGATAGAGTATCCTGAACCGGTCCACAAGGGGAGTAGCGGAGGTAAAAAGAGCAATGCACATTCTGGTACAGAACAATCAGCGAAAACACCCGGCCCCGTTGTGTCCCATCAGGACAGCAGCAACGAGGATCTTAAACGCCTTGGGATGTCCTGACGAGACCGAACTATCAATCACCATTGTTGGTGACCGCACCATACACCGCCTGAATCGTGAGTATCTGGGCAAGGATCGCCCCACCAACGTAATCTCCTTCTCCCTGCAGGAAGGCGAGTTCGGCGATCTGACTCCCCATGCCCTGGGTGATGTGGTCATCTCAGCCGATACCGCAGCCAAAGAGGCGCAGTCCGGTGGCTGGAGCGGGTATGAACGATTGATTTTTCTGCTTTTACACGGCATCCTGCACCTAACCGGTTATGACCATGAACGGAGCGGCGAGGCCGAGGCGGTCAGGATGGAACGCAAAGAGCAGGAAATTTGGAAACTATTACGCAAAGAAGGGCTGACAGTCCTTCCCTGATCATTTAACAGACGGAGGAAAAACAAACGTGGACGAAGGAAGTAGTCGCAGGCCGGCAGGTTTGCTCGACAGGGTCACCCGACTGGTAACCGGACGTAAAAAGGTTACTGAAGAGGAGATTCACGATCTGATTGAAGCCGGCGAAGAGGAAGGGATTGTAGACGAGCAAGAACGTGAGATGATCAGCGCCATTCTGGAGTTGGACAACACCGTGGTGCGCGAGATCATGGTGCCCCGCACCGCCATGGCTGCCATCAGTATCGAGGCATCGGTACGTGAAACCATCGATGCCATCATCGCCTGTGGCCACTCCCGCATCCCGGTCTATGACGGCACCCTGGACAACATCATTGGGCTACTGTATGCCAAAGACCTGCTAAAAAGCTGGGGCATGGAAGATGCTGGAATCCACCTGCAGGATCTGATCAGACAACCGTTTTTCACCCCTGAGACCAAGACCCTTGAGCTACTGCTGCAGGAATTCAAGAAGAAAAAAGTCCACCTGGCCATTGTGGTTGATGAATACGGTGGCACTTCCGGCCTGGTCACCATTGAAGACCTGCTGGAACAGATTGTTGGCGATATTCAGGACGAGTATGACATGGAAGAAGAGCTGTATACCTGCGATCCAGATGGCTCCATAACCACTGACGCCCGCCTGCCGATTGAAGAACTGGAAGAACAGTTTCAGCTTGAGATTGAACGGGACAAATTCGATACGGTTGGCGGTCTGGTGGTCCACCTGGCTGACGGCATCCCCACTGCCGGCACGGTGGTCACCGGCGAAGGACTGGAAATTGAGATTCTGGATGCTGATCCACGCAAGGTCAAGCGGGTCAGAATCGTTCGTCTTCCCGATACAGCGGAGCCTGCTGCCCCGTGAACCTGCATGATTTCCGCCTTCCCCTGATCTCCGGCAGGATCCGACCGGCCCTGCTGGCATTGCTGTCCGGCCTGCTGATTACCCTCTCATTCCCCAAGGCAGACCTCTCGTTTCTGGCCTGGATCGCCCTGATACCACTTCTGACCACCCTTGAAGGTCAATCCCCCAAGGCTGCCTTTAAACTTGGCTTTGTTACCGGCCTGACCGCCTATGCTGGCCTGCTCTACTGGGTGATGATCGTCATGGGTGACTACGGTCACCTGCCTCTGTTTGCTACAATCCCGCTCTGGCTGTTTCTCTCAGCCTGGCTGGCCCTGTTTTATGGGCTGGCCACCTGGACAACCGTCATGGGCGAACGATACGGGATTAAATCTGCCCTGTTAATGCCACTGGCCTGGGTCGGAGCCGATTACCTGCGCAGTATTCTTTTAACCGGCTTTCCCTGGACCATGCTGGGCCATTCCCAATACCGGCTGCTGCCGTTAATTCAGGTGGCTGACCTGACCGGGGTATTTGGCATTACCGCCCTGCTGGTGCTGGCCAACGTAGTTTTTTACCGGGTTATCCGAGCCCTATCCGGCGCAGAGATCCCCTATCCTGCCAAAAGTGCCGTTGTCTTTGTCCTGGCCCTGACCTCTGCCTTAGGCTACGGTTTTTTCCGGCTGAACAGCCCGCTACCCACTACGGCCCCGCTCAAGGTGGCCCTGATTCAGGGAAATATTGATCAAGCCGTAAAATGGTCTCCAGCCTTTCGTGAAGCCACCCTTGATATCTACACCAACCTATCCCGCCAGGCTGTTGCTCAACAGGCAGCGGATCTGCTTGTCTGGCCGGAAAGTGCTGCACCGTTTTTCTTTCAGGAAAACAGCCCCTCTTCAGACCGGATTCGCAATCTTAGCCGTGAACTAAAAGCCAACCTGCTGTTTGGCAGTCCGGCTGCAGAATTGCGTAGCGGTAACTACACCAACCTTAACAGTGCCTATCTGATAGGCGCTGATGGCAGCGAGATCGGACGTGCAGACAAAATGCATCTGGTACCGTTTGGCGAATACGTGCCTCTGGCCCGACTGCTGCCGTTTGTCAACAAACTGGTCCATGGCATCGGTGATTTTGCCCCAGGCCTTGAAGTAAAGC
>NZ_JAOTRZ010000079.1 GCF_030247655.1 Trichlorobacter sp.
GGATTCAGCATGCAGCCATGCAGGGCTCTATCCATATGCTGAAGGCTCGTGAGTATGAAGGTGAGTTTTTTACTCGCAAGGATGATAAGTGGACTGCCCGGGTAGAGAAAGAGGTTGACGAAGTCTACCAGGTACTTGACCAGCTGGATAAGGTTAATACTGATAAGAAAATTAAGGAACATAGCGCCAGGGCCCGCCAGCTTGGCAAGTCGTATGTGGAGCAGTTCAAGGGACTGGTGACGACCTTTAAAACCGGCGGGGATGTTGTTGAGGGACGTGAAGAGTTGCGTGATGTGATTAACGACTTTCAGCCCCAATTAGAGGCATATATCCCCAAAATTGCCGACGGCCTACATAAACAGGCCAGTGCAGAGCTTGAGAATACTATTTCAAAGGGTAAAACTATTCTGTTGGCAGTGCTGGTTGGTTCGGCTGTCGGGCAGGTGCTGATGTTGCTCTTTATTGTGCTGCCAATACTTAAGTCGATTTCAAGCATGACAGAGCGGTTGAAGGATATTGCCACCGGTGAGGGTGATCTAACCAAGCGGATTGATGTTTCGAGTAAGGATGAGATTGGCGAAACTGCTGGCTGGTTCAACACTTTTGTTGAAAATTTGGCGGTTATCATCGGACAGGTGGCTTCAAACGCTCGTCAGGTAACGGCAGTAGCTGAGAGCGTGCGGATGAACTCCTCTGCCATGGTGGCAAGTTCTGAAGAAATGTCCGGGCAGGCGGCCTCTGTTGCGGTGGCGGCGGAAGAGATGTCAGCAACCGCTTTTGAGATCGCAAATTCATGTACCCGTTCAGCTGCCAGCGCTTCAGAGGCAGATCAGGCTACCGAGACCGGAGCACGGGTGATTCAGGAAACCATTGCCGGTATGCAGCGGATTGCAGAGCGGGTTCGTGAGGCTGCTGCCAATGTTGAGGAGCTGGGGGCTAAGTCTAATCAGATTGGTACTATAGTGGGCACCATTGAGGATATTGCAGATCAGACCAATATGCTGGCCTTGAATGCAGCCATTGAAGCAGCCCGTGCCGGTGAGCAGGGGCGTGGCTTTGCCGTTGTTGCCGATGAGGTGCGGGCGCTTTCCGAGCGGACCACCAAGGCTACCAAGGAAATTGGTGATATGATCCGTATGATTCAGCAGGAGACCGGCGGTGCGGTCAAGGCTATTGAAAACGGTGTGGCTGAGGTGGAAAACGGCACCCGTGAAGCAAGCCGTTCCGGTGAAGCTCTTGGCGTTATCACCAATGAGATTCAGAATGTAACTCAGCAGATGAGTCAGATTGCCACGGCAGCTGAAGAACAAAGCGCCACTACCAATACTATTAGCCAAAGTATCCGACAGATTACTGATGTTGTTCAGGAGAGTACTGACAAGGCTCAGAGCTCTGCAAGCTCTGCTGAGGAGTTGTCCCGTCTGGCCGACGAATTGCAACGGCTGATGGGTAAATTCAGGGTTTGAATTTTGAGTTGAACCTATGGTAAAAAAGGCTTTAAACAGTTTTACGATACCAATCTTAATGACGCCTAAGGGGCACAGGGAGGAACAGTTATATGGCTAACATCCTGATCGTTGATGATTCATCCACCATGAGAAAGATTATTTCCCGGTCGCTTCGTCAGGCCGGACTGCCGGTTGACGATATTCTTGAAGGTGGTGATGGTATTGAGGGCTTAAATGTTCTGCAGACCTCAGGTAAAACGGTTGACCTGATCCTTTCTGACATCAATATGCCCAATATGGATGGTCTTGAATTTGTCAAGGCAGTGCGGGCTAACGGCTTTTCCATGCCGATTGTGATGATTACCACTGAGGGTGGCGAGGATGTGATTGCCGATGCCATTGCCAGTGGTGCCAAAGACAGCATTAAAAAGCCATTTACCCCGGAGCAGCTGAATGAAAAGCTTGGGGGACTCCTATGAGTCTGAATGCCGAGATTGCTGATAGCCTCAAATTCTCGGAACAACAGCTTTCCGAGTATATTATCAATGCCACCCGTGAGGTTTTCTCCACGATGGTAATGATGGAGCCGGCTGATGATTTTCCCTTAAAAGAGCCTATCACCCATTTTAAGTGCAGTATTACCGGTATGGTAGGTTTTGCTGGTACCTACTCAGGTGTTATTTCCATGCACTGTCCAATGTATCTTGCAAAAAAGATCACCGGAGCCATGCTGGGAATGGATGAAAGCGAGGTTGAGGAAGGGGGCGAGGATCTGAATGATGCCATTGGTGAGATTGCCAACATGCTGGGTGGCAGCGTCAAGATGATTTTGTCCAAGGGCGGTCTGGATGTCAAGCTTTCCATTCCAACCGTGATTGCAGGCGAGGATTATACGGTTAACTCCCTTTCTGACATTGATTGCGTAGTCATTCCGTTCAATGTTGATGGTAGTGAACGGTTCCTTGTCGGTCTGACCCTCAAGAAAGAAGAGTAATCCCCCGATTTAACTAGTACGGGGTGCGTATCTGCGCCCCGTGCAGTTCACTTTGTATCTCCCGTGAGTCCCAGATGGATGGTTATGTAAAGCTGCATGAGATGCTGGAGACCGCTCTACGGCAAGCCGGTGAAGAGGCCGGCATGCTGTTGGGCCAAGGGTTGACTGCAACCCTGACGGACTCCCTGACCTTTAGTAAGGCTGCCTACTTTGGTGACCTTGATGACGGTGTTTTTGTGCTGGCTGTAGAATCCCGGGAAGAGTACCCAGGCCAGTTCCATCTTGTCTTCAATCTGCGGGATGCCATTTTGATGAGCAGCCTGCTGTTGGGTATACCTGCCCCAAGAATCAAAGAAAAACAGCGTTTGTCCATTATCGAGCCTGATGACATCGATGCATTCGGTGAAATCGGCAACATGATCAATGGCGCCATGAACACAACATTTCAGGGGTCATTGTCAGGTAAGGCACACCTGAAACTGCTGGGTTCAAAGAAATATGTTCCAGAAATTGATCCGCTGACTGACGACGATCCTTTGCCAAATGGCGACTATCTGATGTTCCGTTCCCGGTTGGAGATGGAAGGTCAGGAGATGCACCATCTGGATGTGCTGATTCCGGTTGATCTGGGTAATCAGTATGATCCTCCTCCTGAAGCGCCTGCGGCTGCTCCTGAAACAATAGCAGCTTCAGACGTGAGTGCTGCTGACTCTTCTGTCGTTGGAGAAGTTGCAGCGCAGGTTGCAGGTGATGATGAGGTTCCGGCCCGTAAGGCAGGCGTTGTTGCCGGAACCGTTGGCGAAGAGATGATTGCTGTGTTTGAGGATAGCGATGAGGAGCGTTCTCAGCTTCTGGCGTCCCTTGAATTCACTCATTTCAAACTGGTTGAGTCTACTCTGAATGCAGATGTGAAAGAGATCTTTTCTCAGGGAAATGTGCGGCTGGTGGTGATTGGATCCCAGGATGCTGATGATCGAGAACTTGCAGTCTGCATTAAGATTAACGCCTTGCGTCAGGATCAGCCGGTTCCGATTATCATGTGCGCACAGCGCTGGACCCGTACCGCCGTGCTAAAGGCGCTTAAGTATGGTGCTCAGGATATTATTATCAAACCTTGTGATCCTGATGAACTGGCAAGTAAGGTAAAACGGTTATGTCGACTGCCTTCCGTCTAGTCATTTCATGGTTGCCGGGCAGGCCAGGTTGTTTCCACCTGTTTCTGCCGGTCTGTTTGTTGCTGACATTACCCCTCGTACTGTTGCCTCTTGCCTCGTACGCCTCTCTACCAAATCAGATTCATCGTATTGAAGTCCATGCCAAGCCTCGTTTTACCCGTATAACCGTTAAGCTGTCTGAAGAACCACGGTTTATCGTTTCAAAGATCCCAGGTAATAGGCTCAGGATTAGATTCAGTGATACCTCCGGTCCACTCTTTCGTTCGTTACGCCGCTACTCGGATTCAAATATAGGGGGGCTGGTGGTGGCGCAACGCGGCGATGATACCGTGGTAACCTTTGCCATTGCGGCCGGTCGGGTAGGCTGGCGAACCGTGCATGTGGATGGTTTGCCAGCGCTGTCGCTGGATGTTGGAACAATTTTTCTGGCTGGTGCATCAGGACGGCAGGCGTTGCCGGGCAGGGAGCGGATCAGGAACGGTGCCGAAAAATTGCTCAAAAACTTTGATCCACCACTTAAGCCGGAGATCCCGTTTGTCCCTACAGATCGGAATGCCCTTAAAACCGTGCTGAATGATGAGGATCAGCGGCTGTTTCTGGCTGCAGAAGGTGCGTTGTATAAAGGAAAGTTGACCGCTGCAGAAGATGGCTTTGCCTTCTTTGCTTCCCGTCAGTCACAGATTCGTCCACTGGCGTTGTATCGGTTGGCGGAGACGCAATATCGTCTGCAAAAATATGCTCAGGCTCTGGATAATTTTCGTGAGGCTGCCCGTGAGTGGCAGGAGTTTCTGGAGCTTAATCCGGCCATTATGTTTTATTATGGTGACAGTATCGCCCGTAGTGGCGATCTGCCTGGTGGACGGCAGCTCTTGGCCAGGCTGATTGTTGCCAATGCCGATAAAAAGTATGCCCCTGTGTTGTTGGTGCGCATGGCTGATGTGTTGACACGGCAGGGGGGCGAAGAAAATGCCAGAGCGATTTATAGCAATGTGTCAGAGGCCTTCAAAGACAACAAGGCACACCAGATTGCGGTCATGAAGTTGGCAGACCGCGCATTTCTTGAGGCTACTCCAGATAATTATCAGGCGCTTAGTAAGACCTACGCTGATATAGCCGCCAATACCTCTGATTTTGATTTGCGTGAAGAGACCGTCTTTAAGCATGCATTGCTGGAGGCGATTAACGGTCCGGCAGATACCGCTCTTGATTTAGCGATTGTTTACCAGAAGCGTTTCCCTAAGGGTGTGTATAGTACGGTAATTCGAGATATCCGCGAAGATCTTGTGGCACTGGTTTACAAAGGTTCGGATTGGGCTAAAAACCCTATCGGCCTAATCCGTTTGGCAACTGATAATCAAGATTATCTGGCAATAGCAGCCAGAATTCCCGGTCTCTTCCAGTCTGTTACCATGGCCTTTGACAAATCAGGTCGTCCTCTTGATCTGATAGCGCTTTACGCCGGGCTGCTTGAACGGCCGTGGATCGGCGAGGATACAGCTCCCTATCTGACACTGCAGGTTGCCGATCAGTCTGAACTGCTGGGTGATACGGTAATGTCCAGAAAGGTTCTGCAAAACTTTTTACAACGTAACCCCGCCCATAGCCAATCGCGCTGGGCGAAGGAGCGGCTGGCAGCGATCCAGTTTGCTGCCAGGGAGTTGCCGGCGGTGCGCACAGGGCTTTCCTGGCTTCTGAACAAGCAAGAGCAGGCTGTCTTTCCAGTCAGCTACTACTATCTGGGGCGGGCTTTGTGGGAAGCCAAGGAGTATTCCCGTTCTGCGGTGGCAATGGAGTCCTATCTGACTGCCGTTAAGGGGATGAAAGAGAAGCCGGTGCTGCTGGGGGATGCTTACTATGTTGCCGCTGTGTCACGCCAGGCATTGGGTGACCGGAAGGCGGCTGCCGGATTGCTTGAGGCGGGGCTGGGTGCGTCACCTAACGAACGTAAAGACCAATTCCTTTACAAGCTTGGTGAGCTTGCAGCCCTTGATGGGCGTATTGAACAATCCCGTGCGCTGTTTGAGCGGATATTAAAAGAAGGTAGTGATCCTGACTGGCAGCGTCTTGCACGCCAGTCACTTGAAGAAAGCAAGCTGTTGCGCCCCCCTCCCTCCCCGTCAAAGAAAAAATGATGTCAAAATAACGTTATTGTCAAAATAACGACACATCTGGTCTGACCAACAATGGCTGTATGTTTTCAAACGAGTCCCGATAATACTGCTGTTTCTGTGTAGAACTGCGTAAGGCATGGAAATTGCAAAAAATGATTCGCATAATTTTCTGCTGAACTGCAGAAGGGGGTGTCATGATGCCTGTTGAGGGCCTTTTTAGTACAACAATCAATGTGTTGGGACAGAGTATTGATCTGCGTACGCGCAATCAAAACCTGATCTCTGCCAATATTGCAAATGCGGAAACCCCTGGATATACACCGAAAAAGCTTGAATTTGAACAGCAGCTGCAATCTGCTGTCAAGAAGTCGTCGGCACGGGGGATGGGGGCCGTTGCTGCGGGATCAACGACTCATCCGGCTCATATTCCTTTGCGGGGTGGTAGCGCTGAGCGGATCAATCAGGTAAAGGGCGTGGTTGTTGAGACGCCGTCCAAGACCCCTGGGCGTGACGGTAACTCGGTGGAGATGGAAAACGAAATGAGTAGTATGATGCAGAACCAGGTGATGTTTAATGCCTCGGTTCAGTTGCTGTCTAAGAAGTTTGAGGGACTACGTTCTGCTTTGAGGGAGGGTAAATAATGGATCTGTTTACCGCAATGAATACCAGTTCGTCGGCACTGACTGCTGAACGAACTCGCATGAACTTGATTTCAAGCAATCTGGCGAACGTGAATACCACCCGTACGCCAGAAGGTGGACCGTACAAACGGAAAGATGCTGTTTTTATGGCAACGCCGGTGTCTGATGGGTTTGGCAAAACGCTTGATGGTGTTACCGGGAAGCACCTGCGTGAAGTTATGGTGTCAGAAATAGTGGAGGATAAAAGCGCACCTCGCATGCAGTACGACCCAAGTCATCCTGATGCTGATGCGCAGGGCTATGTCGCTATGCCAAACGTGAATGTTGTTGAGGAGATGGCGGACATGATTACGGCAACACGGGTGTATGAAGCAAATGTTATGTCCGCGCAGGCAGCTAAAAACATGGCGCTTAAAACGCTTGAAATCAGTAAATAGGAGCTAGTTTATGGAGATTAAGGGGATTAGTGGCATAGGGGTCTCTGCAGCCTTTCCGCTTGATAAGGCATCATCGTCCACATCGGTGTCGGATGGGGCAGGCAGGTTTTTTAAGGAACTTGTGGGAAAGGTGAATGATCTTTCGCAGCAGTCTGATCAGGCGATACAAAAACTGGCAACAGGAGAGAACAAGAATCTGCATGAAACCATGATAGCTGTTGAAAAGGCCAGCGTGTCATTTTTGTTTATGTCGCAGGTGCGGAATAAGGCGCTTGAGGCGTACCAGGAAGTGATGCGGATGTCGGTTTAATGTCGATGCATTCCAGTGACGAGTAGAGGAAAGAGATGCCTGAAGGATTAAAGCGAATTATAGAGCCATTTATGGCGCTGGCACCAGGTAAGCGGCTGTTGGTTGGGGGTGTGGTGCTGGCTTGCGTTGTCGCTTTTGCGCTTTTAATCATGCTTGCCAACCGGACTGACTACCGGCCGCTATTCACGAATCTGGCAAGCGAAGACGCAGGTGAGATTGTCAAAAAATTGAAAGAGGCTAAAACCCCCTACCAGATTACTCCTGATGGCAAGGGAGTAATGGTTCCGGCCGACAGGGTGTATGAACTCCGACTCTCGCTCGCCTCTGAAGGTTTGCCGCAGGGCGGGGGGGTTGGTTTTGAAATTTTTGACCGTAAAAACTTCGGCATGACCGAGTTTGTGCAAAAACTCAATTACCAGCGGGCACTTCAGGGGGAGCTGGCACGCACTATTACACAGATCAGTGGTGTTGAGCAGGCTCGTGTACACCTGGTTATTCCAGAGAAGACCCTGTTTAAAGAGGCTGAAAAACCCCCTACCGCATCGGTGGTGCTGAAGATGAAAGGCAGTAAATCTCTCCGTGATAGCGAGGTACAGGGGGTGGTTCACCTTGTTTCGTCTTCGATTGAGGGAATGAATACTGATAATGTGACGGTGCTTGACAGTCGGGGCAAGATTCTGAGCAAGGGTGGAAGTGGTATGGCAGATGCAAGTGCCAAGGCCACTACGGCTATGCAGGAAACCCAGCGTGGGTATGAACGGAATGCCGAAGAGCGGCTTCAGACACTTTTGGACCGGGTGGTTGGAGGGGGTAAATCAGTTGCCAGGGTTTCGGCTACCTTTGATTTTAAACAGGTTGAGCGGGTAGAGGAAAAGTTTGATCCAGAAACTATTGCGGTTCGAAGTGAACAGCGTACAGAAGAAAAAGCTGGCGGGTCAGCTGCCGCCATTGGTGTGCCTGGTGTGCAGACTAATCTGGGACGTACTGCACCTGGCGGTGGTGGTGCACTTGGTGGTGGCAGCAAGAACGATGAAACTCTTAATTATGAGGTGAGTCGTTCAACGTCCCGTACCGTAGAACCGGTAGGCACACTGAGCAAAGTGTCGGTTGCCATTCTGGTGGATGGGAAGTACGAGGCTGCAGCTCCTGGCAAGGACGGGGCAGCGGTTAAACCTAAATATGTGCCACGCTCGACGGATGAGTTGCAGAAGATTGAGGCGTTAGTTAAAGGTGCTGTTGGTTTTAATCAGGAGCGTGGGGACCAGATCAGTATTCAGAATATTCCATTCCAGGATGCGGGTGATGCAGCAGGTTCAGCAGAAAGTGCCAAATGGTGGATGAATCCGTTTTTCCTGACACTGTTTAAAAATCTTCTGATTGCCGTTGGATTCCTGGCACTGATGATGTTTGTGGTTAAGCCGATGCTGAATACGCTGCGGGCTGCCCGTCCGCCTCGACCTGATATTCTGGAGGCTATTGCGCCGGATGCCCAGGAAAAAATGTCAGCCAGCGAGCGGGCACAGCTTGCCATGCATATGGCTGAACAGCAGGAACTGATGGAAAAAGCCAAGACAAATCCCTACCAGGTTGCACAGATTTTACAAAACTGGTTAGGTGAGAGTTCATGATAAGAGGTACTAATCGCTATGACTGGTGCTGATAAGGCAGCAATATTATTGTTGTATCTTGGTGCGGATGTCACTGCCAAGGTGTATGAGCATATGGAAGACGAGGAGATCAAGCGGATCTCTAAGAGTATGGCCAGCCTTGGCCATGTAACCCGTAACACTATTGGCGAGGTGGTTGAGGAGTTTAACGAAGTAATCTCGCCTGAATCCGGCATCTTTGCACAGGGCGATGAGTTTGTGCGTAAGGTGTTGGAAAGGGCGCTGGGGCCAACCAAAGCCCAGATGTTAATGGAGGAACTGCAGGCTTCTAGCTATGGCGATCTGGTCGATATTCTTGCGTCTATGGATCCCAAAAGTATTTCTAACTTCCTTTCACAAGAGCATCCCCAGGCCATTGCCGTTATTCTTGCCAAACTTAAGTCTAAGCAGACAAGCGAGATAATTTCCGCATTGCCGCAAGAATTACAGGCAGAGGTGGTGTTGCGGATTGCGGACGTTGAACAGGTTTCGCCTGAAATACTCCAGGAAATAGACGATGTCATGAAGCGTGAGATCAAGTCTATGGGGGGGGTGCAACGCTACAAGGTTGGTGGTGTTGAGAAGGTCGTTGATATGTTCAACCACTTTGACCGCAGCAAGGAAAAGCAGATTCTTGAAAAACTTGATGTGCTGAGTCCGCCTTTGGCAGAAGTCATTCGTAAACATCTCTTTACCTTTGAAGATGTCTTTGCCATGGATGATCGTTCCATTCAGGCAATCATGCGTGAAGTCTCTAACGATACCTTGACCTTGGCCATGAAGACCTCAACCGATGATGTCAAAAACAAGATCTTTAAGAATATTTCCAGTCGTGCTGCAGACATGATCAAGGAAGACCTTGAGGTTATGGGGCCGGTACGGCTATCCGATGTTGAAAAGGCACAGTCCGAAATTATCAAGATCGTTCGCAAGATGGAAGAAGAAGGCAAAATTGTGCTTGGTGGACGGGGCAGCGAAGATGTCCTCGTCTAAAGTCATTAAAGCTGGCGACGAAGAACTTCAGGTCGGTGATTTCAGCTTCCAGAGTATTCTGAAAGGTGGATTGCTTCAGAATGTAAAAATGTCCGAAAAAACAGAGTGCTTTACCCCTCTGGCACTGTTTGATACCTCTGAATTGGGCACTAAAGGTAACTTCGTTTCCAATATACAGCGTGAAGAACCCGGCCCTGACGAACCAGCACTGCCACCCGGTACCTATATTAGCGATGAAGACCTGCAGCGTTATCAGGAAGAGAGCTATCAGCGTGGCCTGCAGGATGGTAAGAATCTGGCCGAACGTGGCCTGTTAAACGTTTTTAAGGGGTTGCGTACTGCAGCAGAGGATCTACAACTGCTCCGCGAAAAGGTTTTACGTGATTCAGAGGATGACCTGCTTAATTTAACGTTTGCAATTGCCAGGAAGATACTTACCCGTGAGGTTACTCAGGATCGTCAGATTGTACTGCGCCTGATCAAGACTGCGTTGTCAGGGCTTAATGAACAGGATGAACTGATTATCCGGCTCCATCCTGATGATCATGCCCTGCTGAGCAGTAATAACAGTATGGCGCTCCAGAAAGAGCTTTCAACAGTACGCTTTCAGCTGAAAGCAGACCCCACCGTGGAGATTGGCAGTTGTCAGATTGAGACAGACCGAGGAACTGTTGATGCTGGATTTGAAGCGCAACTTGATGAGGTCTACCGACGGTTGCTGGAAGAACGCACCGCTGGAACAGCAGTCTCAGACGTGGGTTGATTGATATCATGCCAAGTCAAAAAGTGGACATGAACAGGTATATGCGCGCGGTTGAGTCGGTTAATCCGGTTCGTTTGCATGGTAAAGTGACACAGGTTGTGGGGCTGGTAATTGAGGGCTATTGTCCAGACACTTCGGTAGGGGCAATCTGTGAAATCCGCCCTAAAGATGGCTCACCGATTCCTGCTGAAGTAGTCGGGTTCAGAGATAATAAGACACTGTTAATGCCACTGGGTGATCTGCGAGGTGTAGGACTAGACAGTTTGATTGCCGTCAGGCGTGATAAAGCGACCCTGAAAGTTGGCCCGGGCTTACTCGGTAGAGTAATAGACGGTTTGGGTAACCCGATTGATGATAAAGGTCCGCTGCGCCTGGATGAAGAGTATCCCATCTATGCGGCGCCGGTTAATCCGATGACACGACCGCCTATCAGGCGGCCACTGGACTTGGGCATTCGTTCAATCAACGGGCTTTTAACCTGTGGTCAGGGGCAGCGTGTCGGAATTATGGCGGGTTCAGGGGTTGGAAAGTCAACTCTGCTTGGCATGATCGCCCGCTACACAGAGGCAGATGTCAACGTCATCGCTCTGATCGGAGAACGTGGCAGGGAGCTGCGCGAGTTTATTGAGAAAGACCTGCAGGATCAGGGTCTTCACAAGTCAGTGGTCGTGGTGGCTACCTCTGATCAGCCGCCGTTGGTCAGGATGCGTGGTGCCTATCTGGCAACAACCATTGCAGAGTATTTTAAGGATCAAGGCAAAAAGGTGTTGATGATGATGGATTCAGCTACCCGATTTGCCATGGCTATGCGTGAAGTTGGCCTTGCAATCGGTGAACCACCAACAACCAAGGGTTATACACCGTCAGTATTTGCGGCCCTGCCAAAACTGCTTGAACGGACCGGCAACTTTCCTGAAGGAAGTATCACAGGCCTCTATACGGTGCTGGTTGAGGGAGATGATTTTAACGAGCCTATTTCAGATGCAATGCGGAGCATTCTGGATGGGCATATTGTGCTGTCGCGGGATCTTGCGGCCCGGAATGTCTATCCACCGATCGATATCATGGCCAGTGCCAGCCGGGTAATGAGCGATGTAACTGATGAACAACATCGAAAGCTGGCAGGCCAGTTCAAGGAGGCGCTTGCTACCTATCGACAGTCTGAAGATTTGATCAATATCGGTGCCTACAAGGCTGGTAGTAACCCGGGCATAGATCACGCAATTCGTAAGATTGATGCCATGACTGCCTATCAGAAGCAGGCCGTTGCAGACCCTTCAACGCTGGCTGATTCTATTGAAGGGTTACAACAGATTTTTGAGGTGTAGCAGAGGGCTTTAGAATGGCTGTTAAAAAGAAGTTTGAGATGCAGCAGGTTCTTAACTATCGAGTCGAGCTGGAAAAGATGCGAAAGCAGGAGTTTGCTGCAGCCAGACATGATCTTGATGCCGCTTCAGATCGGCTGGAACAAGAAAAAAGTGAGGCTGCAAAGCTGGCGGAAGAGTTTAGTGGTCGTCAGCAACAAATTGACTCCATCTTTGAGATGCGCCTGTATGCCGATTTTTTTGCACGTAAAAGGGATGAGATAAAAGAACAACAACGAAGGGTTGAATCTCTAGATCACGTTTTGGAGGATCGCAGGGATGAGCTGGTGCAGGCCACCAAAGAGAAAAAAGTAATGGAACAATTTAAACAAAAACAAAAAGAAGCTTTTTTGAAAGAGCAGGCCCACAAGGAGGGACTGCTGTTGGATGAAATTGCCACCCAGAAAAAAGGTCAGGAGTAGCCGGGTGAATAAACGCTGGATCTCAATTATAGCCATGGCATGTTGCCTGGGTACCTTTGCAACCGTGGCCTTAACCGCTTCTCAAGGCACCACGGAGCCGGTGCGTACTCCCCAGAGTAGTACGCAGGGAGACCCAGTGCCCCCAACCCGTGCAGCTCGGGAAGAACGGGCAATTCAAGAGGCACGTCGGCAACAGCTGGCTGAAAAAGAGGCTGCTCTAGCAGCAAAAGAAGAGGAGTTGAAGAAGCT
>NZ_JAOTRZ010000080.1 GCF_030247655.1 Trichlorobacter sp.
CAGCAACAGTAGAACAGAAAAAACCATTATCATCAATATTGCCGATGATCTCTTCTCCAACCATCTGCTCTTCGTCGCTATAATTCCCCATCTGCAACTGCCAATGCAGGTGATCAAACAGAGTCCCTTTGCGGGTCAGCAGGTTTTCAAAGGAGAGCTTGTCATCTTCATCCCCTGACTGTTCACCCGAGGTGTAGTTATAGCCATCAAGGTAGCTATCCCAATCGCGCAGGGTTTCTTCGCCAGCCTCAACCTCCTGAAAATTATCACCAGTTGCAAGATTTTCATCAGGAAGCTCAACCTCCACCACCTCCAGAAGTGACTCCCCATCACGAACCTCATCCAGTTCCGGCGTTTCCTCCAGAATCGGATTTTCCTCCAGCTCCTGACGAACCACATCCTGCAGTTCTATCCTGGTCATCTGAAGCAGCTTGATGGCCTGCTGCAACTGGGGTGTCATCACCAGTTGCTGCGTCATCTTTAGTTGTTGGCGCATCTCCATCGCCATAGCTGCTCCTTGCCGTCTTTAAAGTCTAAAGTCTTCACCCAGGTAGATTTCCCTGGCTTTTTTGCTCTCAGCAATCTGTTCGGGGGTTCCGTATTCCAGTATTTCACCGGCATTCACAATGTAGGCTGCATCGCAGACACCAAGGGTTTCACGAACATTGTGATCTGAAATAAGAACGCCGATATTACGATTTTTCAGCCCTAAAATCAGTTGTTGAATATCTGCTACCGCTATTGGATCTATACCGGCAAACGGCTCATCCAACAGAATAAAGGCCGGATGGGTAATCAAGGCACGGGCGATTCCAACCCGTCTGCGCTCTCCACCTGACAGCGCAAATCCTTTTGAGTCAGCAATATGGGTGACACCAAACTCTTCCAGGAGTTCCTGAGCACGATGCTGCTGCAGTTCGCGGTCAACCTCAAACGTCTCAAGGATCGCCAGCAGATTGTCCCGAACAGACAGTTTTCTGAAGACTGATGCCTCCTGTGGCAGGTAACTGATCCCTTTACGTGACCGTAGATGCATCGGCTGCTCGGTAATTTCATCACCATCCAGCCAGACCTGTCCACCATCAGGCCGTGTCAACCCGACCACCATATAAAAGGTTGTGGTTTTACCCGCTCCATTGGGACCAAGCAGACCGATTACCTGACCGGAGTCAAGCGTCAGGTTAACGCCACGCACCACCTGACGATTACCATAGGTCTTGCAAAGCCCATCAGCACGCAGGTTTCTGCTATGGCTGTTTTTTTGCGTCATTCTTTTTCGATCCACTGCCTTGCTTGGGATGGATAACCGCTTCTACCCGTGAATTTTCACCACTGGTAACCACACTGCGATCTTCATCCAGATAATAGACAATCACCTTGCCGGTAACAGAATCCTTTTCCTGAGTAACCTTGGGGTTAATGGTAAGGGTTATCTTGCCTTCCTTGCTCTCATACAGGGCATGACCACCGGTACCAACCCGGTTAGTCTGCAAAATCCGCACTGAACCAACAGCCTCAATTTTTTCTACCTGATCATCTTTTTCACCGTAATAAATAATCAGCTTGTCGGAATAAATAGTTACATCTTCCTGACGAGCCACCACCCGTCCGGTAAAAATAGCAGTTTTGCCCTTATTATCTGCCTTCAGTTCATCTGCCTTCACGTTGATCGGCTTTGAAGAACGATCGCGCTTTGCCGAAGGTCCGGCAGCAGGTTGCGGAGCAGCCAAGACAGGTACCACTCCAAGCAGGCAAACAAGTAACAACAGTAAGGTCCGATTAACGCTTAGCATGTGCTCCCTCAATAACGGCATGGACAGCCCCCCGGAAACGGACTTCTTCTTGATGCAGCGACATTTCCATCCCTTGAGCTGTTAACGTAAGCCGTCCATCAACAACCTTTACCGGCTGATTCGTTACAACCAGGCCGGGACCAGAACGGTATTCAAGCTGCTCGGTATCAAATACCATCCCCTTTTTAGTAACGGCATGGACCTTTTCCTGCATGATGACCAGACGCTGTGTCTCATGATACCTGCCGGTTTTTGAGGTAATCACTATACCACCGGCCTTGCCATCATAGATCTCGGTCCTGACCCCGGTCAGCTTTGCCAATGCAGCTTCTTTATCATAATCAGCACGTTCGGCAGTCATATCCCAGAGTTTTTCATTACCTTTCATTTCAGAAAAGGTAAGCTTGGAAAGAGACATATCAACTTCAGGGGAGATTGATTTTGAGGCTGTTTCAGGCGGGGTTGAACGAAATTGCCTGAACAGAATAGCCACCACCAAGGCAACAGTTGAGGCCACAATGACTACTGCCAGAATCCGCCTGATTTGCCTTGTGTTCGGCATTTGCATGAACGCACTATAGCATTGGGCTAACAGACTGTCCAGCGGATAACAGCCTATAACGAGCCTGTTGGCACAGAGATTGTATAATCACAATTCGTACCTGTCCACGACCAGTTCCTGCCACATGTCACGACCTTTCAGCAGCAGATCGCATAGCTCTCGCACAGCGCCCCACCCGCCTCTGGCGCTGGAAACAAAGTCAGCCACCTTCAAAACTTCCGGCAGGGCATCTGCAGGGGCGGCAGAAAAGCCGACCCGCCGCATGACCGGCACATCAATCACATCATCCCCCATATAGGCGATCTGGTGATCAGCCAATCCGGTACGTTGCTTGATGTCGTCGTAGCTTTCCTGTTTACGCAGCGAGCCCTGATAGAGGATATCAATTCCCAGTTCTTTTGCCCGCAGGTCAACCACCGGAGAGACACGTCCTGTGATGATGCCAACCTGGATACCGGCCCGCTGCACCATCTTGATACCATGGCCGTCCTTGACATTAAAGAACTTGATCTCGGTGCCGTTGGCATCCCAGATGATCCGGCCATCGGTCATAACGCCATCCACATCAAGCAGCAGCAGTTCTATATGTTTGAGCTTTTCGTTCACGCAATGCCTGCCTTCAGGATATCGTGCAGATGGATCACACCGCAGGGGGCCTGCTCCTGCTCATCTTCAAAGGCGAACAGCGTCGTAATTGCATAACGCTCCATCATCTGCAGGGCTGCAGCAGCCAGCTCTCTGCGCAGAATCCGCTTGGGATTGCGACGCATCAGACTTCCGGCAGTGCTATGCAGGATATCTTCGCCACGCTCAAGACAACGCCGCAGGTCACCGTCAGTAATGACCCCTTGCAGCGCCCCGCTGGCATCGGTCACGCCGACAACACCCAAACCTTTGGCGGTAATCACAAACAGCGCCTCTTTCATCAACATCTCTTCCTGCACCAGCGGAATCGAGTCGCCACCATGCATCAGATCCTCTACCCGCAACAGCAGCTTCTTGCCCAACGCCCCGCCGGGATGAAAGATGGCAAAATCCTCAGCCCTGAAGCCCCGTTCAACCAGCAGTGCCACAGCCAGGGCATCCCCCATGGCAAGGGTGGCGGTGGTCGATGAGGTTGGGGCAAGCCCCAAAGGACAGGCTTCTTCAGCAACCGAAACATCCAGAAAGACATCACTGGAACGGGCCAGGTTTGAGGCAGGATTACCACTCATGGCGATCAGACTGGCACCCAGACGTTTGATAACCGGCAGAATCTTCAGCAGCTCTTCGGTCTCGCCACTATTGGAGATACCGATCACCACATCACCGGTCATAATCATGCCCAAGTCACCGTGAATCCCTTCTGCAGGATGCAGAAAAAAGGCCGGAGTGCCGGTTGAGGCCATGGTTGAGGCGATCTTCTGGCCAACCAGACCAGACTTACCCATACCGCTGACCACCACCCGGCCAGAGCTGGCCAGGACCATCTGTACGGCCTTTTCAAAAGAGCTGTCCAGCCGGTCGGCAAGTGCTGCTACTGCGGCAGCCTCAGCTTGAATAACCTTGCGGGCCTCGTCAAGAATACTCATCGCACCACCGCATCAAGGGCCTGCAAACGCTTCAGCAACGCAGGAAGCTCAGCAAGCGGGATAGAGTTGGGGCCGTCACACAGGGCACAGGAAGGATCTTCATGCACCTCCATGAAGATGCCGTCAATACCGGTGGCAACCGCTGCCCGTGAAAGGGTTTCCACAAACTCACGCTGGCCGCCGGAGGACTCACCCTGCCCGCCTGGCAACTGCACGCTATGGGTGGCATCAAACACCACCGGATACCCGTAGGAGCGCATCACCGGAAAGGAGCGCATATCCACCACCAGATTGTTATAACCAAAGGAGGCACCACGTTCCGTCAGGATGATATTTTCATTGCCTGAGGCCGCCACCTTGCCCACCACGTTACGCATATCCCAGGGGGCCAGAAACTGCCCCTTTTTAACATTTACCACCTTGCCGGTCTTGGCGGCAGCAATCACCAGATCAGTCTGACGGCAGAGAAAGGCGGGAATCTGCAGCACATCCAGCACCTGGGCAGCCGGAGCAACCTGCTCAATGGAGTGAATATCAGAAAGTACCGGGATCCCCAGACTTTCCTTAACCTTGGCCAGTATCCGCAACCCTTCAACCATGCCGGGACCACGGAAGGCGTTGACCGAAGTACGGTTGGCCTTGTCATAGGAAGACTTAAAGATCAGCGGCATCCCCAGCCCGTTACAGATGGTCATCAGCCGCTCGGCATGGCACAGCGTTGCCTCTTCACTCTCAATCACACAGGGCCCGGCAATCAGCACCAGCGGGCGTCCGCCCCCCATTTTAACCGACCCGATCGTCAATTCTTTCGTCATGATATCCTCGCTCAATAAAAAAGCCCCGGCAACCAGCTGTGAGGCCCACAACTACTATCATGTTCCTGGCTCCTTTGACAAGCGGGCAAAATTCGGTCATAGTTCGCCCCATGGAACGAGCTATCACCCCTGAAAAACGCGACGACGACCTGCAATTTGATGCCACCCTGCGCCCCCGTACCCTGCAGGATTACATTGGTCAGGAAAAGATCAGGGAAAACCTGAAACTCTTTATTGATGCTGCCAGGGGACGCAGTGAAGCCCTTGACCATGTGCTGCTCTACGGGCCGCCCGGTCTGGGCAAGACCACCCTGGCCAACATCATAGCCTGTGAGATGGGGGTTAACATCAAATCCACCTCCGGTCCGGTAATTGAACGCCCCGGTGATCTGGCGGCCATTCTGACCAACCTTGAACCCCACGATGTCCTGTTCATTGATGAGATTCACCGCCTTTCCCATGTGGTAGAAGAGATCCTCTACCCGGCCATGGAAGACTTTCAGCTGGATATCATCATCGGCCAGGGCCCCAGTGCCCGCAGCATCAAGCTTGATCTGCCCCGCTTCACCCTGGTGGGGGCCACCACCCGGGCCGGTCTGCTGTCATCCCCTCTGCGTGACCGTTTTGGCGTCATCTCCCGGCTTGAATTTTATACCCATGATGAGCTGGCCTATATTGTTACCCGCTCGGCCCGCATTCTGGGCATGGCAATTGACAAAGAAGGCGCGCTGGAACTGGCCCGCCGCAGCCGTGGCACCCCACGGATTGCCAACCGCCTGCTGCGTCGGGTGCGGGACTATGCCCAGGTCAGGGCTGACGGTGCCATCACCCTGACCGTCGTGCAGGAAACCCTACGTCTGCTGGAGATTGATGAGATGGGCTTTGATCAGATGGACCGGATGATCCTGTTAACCATCATCGACAAATTCGGCGGTGGCCCGGTGGGCCTGGACACTATTGGTGCGGCGATTGGTGAAGAAAGTGACACCATTGAAGATGTCTATGAACCGTTTCTGATCCAGAACGGCTTCCTGAACCGCACCCCCCGCGGACGGGTTGCCACGCCTGCAGCCTATCAGCACTTTGGCAGACTTACGCCGGAACGTCCCCAGGGGTCACTGTTCTAATGCTGCAGCAGGCCCTTGACTTGCCCATTTGCCCACGCTACGGCTTTGAAAACTTCATCTCCTGCGCCGGCAACAGCACCGCCCTTGAATTCAGCCGCAGGATCACCAATCCGGCTGAGCCGGAAAAACTGCTCTACCTCTACGGTCCGGCCGGATCAGGCAAGACCCACCTGCTGCATGCCATTGGGCGCCAGCTGGCCGGAGAACAGTTTCAGGTCCTGTCATGCCGCAACCTGACCATCCCCGTTCTAGCCTCCCCCGGCAACCTGTTACTGGTGGATGACCTGGACCAGTTGCCAGACCGGCCTGACCTGCGCAACGCCCTGTGGGAGGCCTTTAATCAGCAGTACAGCAGCGGCCACACCCTGGCCCTGGCCGGCAGATTTACCCCAAAAGAACTGCCCACCATTGATGATCATCTGATCTCCCGCCTGCTGTGGGGATTAGTGGCCCGCCTGGATGTCTCGGATGACCGATCCCGCCAGATGTTGATTGCCAAACTGGCCCAGGATCGACAGATCATCCTGCCTGATGACGTGGCAAGCTGGCTTTTAACGGTACTGCCCCGCGATGTCGGTTCACTGGTCGCCGCCTGTGATGCCCTGTACCGCGCTGCCTTACAACGCAAATGCAAAATAACGCTAAGGTTGGCACGAGAGCTGGTGCTCCTGGGAACATTAACGCCATGAAATCCCCTGAAGAGATAGAACTTGCCAAAAAACGCCGTGAGCTGGCTGATCTCCTTGAAGAACAGTCCCAGATAGAGCGTGAGCTGGCAGCCATCAAATCTGAAATCAGGATCTTTGAACATACCTACGAGCAGATGCTGGGTGGCAGAATTGCAGAGCTTGAGCAACTTGAATGGCAGATCAGCGGCCTGCTGGGAACCGGTGAAGATGAAGAAGAACACCACAAATACTTTTACACCACTGAACATGAATCTACTGCTGCCAGCTTTACCAGGACCACCTTGCTGGATGATGACCCGGACAGCACATCGATCATTGAAGAAAAGAGCCTGAAGGCCCTCTATCGTGAAGTAGCGAAATCAATCCACCCAGACCTGGCCAGTGATGACCATGAACGGTTCAGGCGACAAGAATTGATGGCCACTGCCAATCTGGCCTATCAGGAAGGGGATCGAGGGCGACTGCAGAAAATATTGAGGGAATGGCAGCTGGGTCCCAAAACAGCAAAAGGGCTTGATATTGGTGCCGAACTGGTTCGACTGATCCGCCAGATAGCCTATACACGTCAGAACATCAAAGATTTAAACAGACGGATCGATGAATTGCGGCATTCTGACATCTATCGTTTCAGGCAACGTGTAGACGACGGACTCCAGGACGGTATCGACCTGTTGGCTGAAATGGCAGCAACCGTTGACCTTGATATCGCAAAGGCCAGAAAGCGCCTGGCACTACTTAACGGCGACCAGGAAACACCAGAAGAACGGCTTTCACCGCCACTTGAAACCCGCATCATCCGTTTCCCCCCCGAAAAATCCTGTGGAGAACTCTACATACGCAACATTACATCAGTGGACTACCGCGACTGGCAGAAATTGGGCTCCGCCAAAGGCCCTCGGGAAATACCGCTGGACAAGGGGCTGCGACTTGATGTACGGGGCGATGGAGAAAACGGCATTACCTTTCTTGCACAACTGCAGGCAGACGATCTTCAGGCCCTGTTTCTGTATGATGTCGGTGATGAGGCATTAAGCCGGATCTGCAACCTGACCGGTCTGCAGGAACTCTATCTGTCAAACACCACGGTCACGGATACCGGACTGAGTAACCTGAACTGCCTGACCAATCTCAAGCGACTGTATCTCTATCACACAGAGATTACTGACAAAGGACTGCCCAACCTGTATCCGCTGACCTGGCTGCGCTGGTTGACCTTCAGCGGCACCAAGGTCACAGAAAAGGGACTGGGAAAACTGCGATCTGTCCTGCCAAACTGTAAGGTGGTTACCTTTAAATGGCGCTATGAGTAGCTGTGATGTTCTGACCCACCATCCATCTCCGCAACGACGACTCAAACCAACTCAAGAAATATATTTTTTCATCATGGTGGCTAACCGGTTGTTATCTGAAGGGTACAGATTAATCCACAAAAAATGTGGATAAACCTGTTGATGCAGGTGGATAACTTTGGAAAATATCATGTAAACACTAGCGTTTTTTCGGTTTGCACAACGGATAATCGCCAGAGCTAACCACCTGTAATCATGTGTCAATATCTATTTTAAACACAAACACAATGTAAACTTATACTATCGCCGACCTCGAAATCCTAAAAAACAGGCAACGGTCGTCCCTGTATACAGAAACGACCGTTGAACATGATGCACGGAAATGCAGCTATATTCTCCTACCAGTTCTCTCCCAGTAGTTCAAAATGCGCCATAGGGTGGGCACAGGCCGGGCATTTTTCAGGCGCCGACTTGTTGCTGTGCAGGTAGCCACAGTTACGGCAGCGCCAGACCACGATCTCTTCACGTTGGAAGACCCGGCCAGCCTCTATGTTTGCCAGTAGATCACGATAGCGCTTTTCATGCTGTTGTTCTGCTATAGATATTGCATTCCAAACAGCTGAAATTTCAGCAAAACCTTCTTCTTTTGCCACAGCAGCAAAGGCAGGATACAGCTCAGTATGTTCTTCATGCTCACCATTGGCAGATGCCAGCAGGTTTTCAGCAGTCGTACCGATCTTGCCAGCCGGGAAACAGGCCGTTATCTCAAGATCGCCACCTTCCAGAAATTTAAAAAAGCGCTTGGCATGTTCCTTCTCCTGGTTGGCGGTCTCTTCAAAAATATCAGCTATCTGAACATAACCCTCTTTTTTTGCTGCAGCAGAGAAATAGGTGTAACGCATACGGGCCTGGCTCTCACCGGCAAATGATTTCAGCAGGTTCTGTTCGGTCTTGGTGCCTTTTACTGATTTGGACATGTAGTATTCTCCTTTCATATGGTGGTGCGTTTGTATAACAGAATTAAAAGTGCGATTCCACCGCCTATAACGCCCAGGTTACTGACCGCAGATATACCGTGCAGCTTTCTAAACTGCTGCCGTGCCGGATGATCTTTAGGGGTCGTAACAAAGGACGGAATATCCTTTTTTAGAGCTGCAGCCTTGGGTTCAATCACAAAGGCCTGCAACGAAGTGACCAACAGCATAGCCACAATAATCAGTGCCGATGACAACCAGCGATTTTCACGGGTAAACAGCAGGCATCCCAAAGCAAGAACACCACAGATCAGGCCGGTCTTGAAGTAACCGGGGAACAGGACACCAACAATGGTTCCCGCCATGTCACGATCAAAACTTTTAAACAGGGTTGGTGTCAGCACAAAGGTAAATAAAGCCGCGCCACCAACCCAGAAAGAAATCAACAAACGATAGAGTATGGATAGATACTGCACAGAAACCTCCAAAATATTCAAAATCTACTCACCGCAGAGGACACAGAGGTCCACAGAGAAAGACTCAAATTATTCGTCATTACTGTATCCCTCTACGTCCTCTGAGGTAAATTTTTTATTCAGCTATTTTGTATGATTAATCAAAAAGCCATCTCCGGCTTCCATTCCTTCCAGACATTACCAGCCAGATCTGGTCCTGGCTTAAGGGTTGGTTTGCCGGGTGTCCAGCCTGCCGGCATCACGTCACCGGTGGCGCGGACATGTTGGAACGCCTTTATCTGACGAATCAGCTCGTTGACACTACGGCCAACTTCTGGGGTCAGCACTTCCATGGCTCTGATGTTGAAATCAGGATCAATGATGAATCTGCCACGGATATCTACACCGGCAGCAGGTTCAAACACACCGTATGCCTGGCCAATCAGGCCGCTGGCATCGGAAATCATCGGGAACGGCACCCCGCCGTGTACCATCTTTGACAGTTCTTCAGCCTGCCAGATCTTGTGGACAAAGCGGCTGTCTGTACTTGCGGCAAAACTTTCTACACCCAGCTCTTTCAGTTCTTCATGCTTGACGGCGACCGCCGTCAGTTCAGTCGGTCAGACAAAGGTGAAATCGCCCGGATAAAAGCACAGGACGATCCACTTTCCTTTATAATCAGAGAGTTTCATGGTTTGAAAGCCGCCGTTGTAATAGACGTTGGCTTCAAAATCAGGGGCTTGATGCCCAACGCGTGCTACGGTCATGGTTCGATCCTCCTTTACTGGTTGTGCCGCGGTTGGTGGTGGTGCTGCTGTCAGTGGACCTCCGGCCGGTTTAACGCAACCCTGTCCGGTTTCTGCCATTTGTATTTCCTCCTTTCAGGAAATTAAGGGGAGATAGTCAGGGCCATCTCCCCATCAACTCTTAACACATTTTAATAACAAGACAAGACGCCTGGGTTAAGTTTTCCGTAGGGCTGATGTCAATCAGGCCAGATCAAACCGGTCTGCGTTCATCACCTTATTCCAGGCTGCCACAAAATCCTGCAGAAACTTCTGTTGCGAATCACTGCAGCCGTAGACCTCTGCCACTGCCCGCAGTTGCGAGTTGGAGCCAAAGATCAGGTCAACACGAGTGGCAGTCCATTTCAGTTCTCCACTGCTACGATCACGCCCTTCAAAAAGATCAGCATCAGTGGAGACCGGTTTCCAGGCAGTAGTCATATCCAGCAGGTTGACAAAGAAATCATTGGTCAACGCCTCGGGCTGTTTGGTAAAGACGCCATGGGGTGTCTGCCCGTAGTTGCCACCCAGTACCCGCATTCCACCAATAAGCACGGTCATCTCCGGTGCTGTCAGGGTCAACAGTTGAGCCCTATCCACCAGCAACTCCTCTGCCGTTACGGCATACTTGGCCTTCTGGTAATTACGGAACCCGTCTGCCTTGGGCTCAAGCACGCTGAAGGAATCTGCATCGGTCTGTTCCTGCGTGGCATCGGTGCGGCCCGGTGTAAACGGCACGCTTACTGCCTGTCCTGCATTCTTTGCTGCCTGTTCAACCGCTGCGCAGCCGCCCAGAACGATCAGATCAGCCAGTGAGACCTGCTTACCACCTGATTGGGCACTGTTGAACTGCTGCTGAATTCCCTCTAAGGTCTTTAGAACTTTTGCCAGTTGTTCCGGCTGATTGACCACCCAATTCTTCTGTGGAGCCAGACGGATTCGCGCCCCGTTTGCACCACCCCGCTTGTCTGAACCACGGAAGGTGGAGGCTGAGGCCCAGGCAGTGGTAACCAGTTGGCCGATTGACAGGCCAGAGGCAAGGATGTTTGCCTTAAGCTCAGCAATATCTTTTTCGTTGATCAGCTCATGATCAACTGCCGGAACCGGATCCTGCCAGATCAGCTCTTCTGCCGGAACCTCTGGACCAAGATAGCGTGAGCGCGGCCCCATATCACGATGGGTAAGCTTGAACCAGGCCCGGGCAAAGGCATCGGCGAATTCCTCAGGGTTCTGCTGATAACGCCGCGCAATCGGTCCGTAGATCGGGTCAAAGCGCAAGGAAAGGTCAGCCGTGGTCATCATGGGACGGAGCTTCTTTGATGGATTGTGGGCATCAACCACCATATCTTCATCATCCACATCTTTGGCCAGCCACTGATTGGCGCCAGCCGGGCTCTTGACCAGCTCCCACTCATACTTGAACAACACCTTCAGGTAGCCCATGTCCCAAGTGGTGGGGTTTGGTTTCCAGGCTCCTTCAATGCCGCTACTGATGGTATCGCCACCTTTGCCGCTCTTGAAGCTGCTCTTCCAGCCCAGCCCCTGCTCCTCAAGGCCCGCACCTTCCGGCTCCGGCCCCACATGATCTGCAGTTCCTGCACCATGGCATTTACCAAAGGTGTGGCCTCCCGCAACCAGGGCAACCGTTTCTTCATCATTCATGGCCATACGGGCAAAGGTTTCGCGCACATCAACCCCGGAAGCAACCGGGTCTGGATTGCCGTTGGGCCCTTCCGGGTTGACATAGATCAGCCCCATCTGCACAGCAGCCAGCGGGTTTTCAAGATCACGCGTGCCGCTGTAACGCTGGTCGCCAAGCCAGGCATCTTCACTTCCCCAGTAAATATCCTCTTCAGGCTCCCAGACGTCTTCACGTCCACCAGCAAACCCGAAGGTCTTGAAGCCCATTGATTCCAACGCGCAGTTTCCGGCAAGGATCATCAGGTCTGCCCAGGAAATCTGCCGGCCGTATTTCTGCTTGATCGGCCAGAGCAGACGGCGTGCCTTATCAAGATTTACGTTGTCAGGCCAGCTGTTGAGTGGTGCCAGACGTTGCGAACCGGAACCTGCACCACCACGTCCATCACCCATACGGTAGGTGCCGGCACTGTGCCACGCCATCCGGATCATCAAGCCGCCGTAGTGACCCCAGTCAGCCGGCCACCAGTCTTGCGAGTCAGTCATCAGGGCATAGAGATCTTTTTTAATGGCAGCAAGATCAAGTTTTTTGAATTCTTCAGCATAGTTAAACTCTTCGCCCAACGGGTTGGATTTTGCTGAATGTTGGTGAAGAATATGGAGATTCAACTGGTTTGGCCACCAATCACGGTTAGATGTTCCGCCGCCTGCTACCTGACTGCTGGACTTACCGGTTACCGGGCATTTGCTGTTGTCACTCATGCAATCTACTCCTTTCGTTGTTATAGTTGGTTATATGTGGACAAAGACGGGACCGGAACAGGACAGTTTCATTT
>NZ_JAOTRZ010000081.1 GCF_030247655.1 Trichlorobacter sp.
CTTTTCCTTCACCTTTAAGATGTAGATCCCTTTGGTGGTTTCAACCGGTCCGCCCAGTTCACCCTGCTTCAGCTCAAAGGCCTTTTTCAACAGGGCCGTTTCTCCGGCCAGGGCTGCAGGGGCGCTGTTGGCGCTAAACAGTGCTGTGTCCTGGACCTTTGCACCCAACTTGCCTGCCACCAGAGCAAGATCGCCAGATTTGATGTTCTGGAACAGGGTGAAGGCTGCCTTTTCGGAGAGCGCTTTGGCTGCTTTATGTCGCTGCGCATCTGCCTTTCCCCGCTCTTTTATCTGCTCGTAAGGAATCGGGGCATTGTCCTTGTCAAGATAGCGATCCATGTTTTTGTCATAGAAGGTCTTCTGCTCTTCAGCCGTTACCGGGGCATGGCTCTGGCCTGCGTTATCCAGTATGAACCAGGAAAGCGCAATTTTTTCAGGGTTCTTGAATTTTTCAGCGTTTTTGGTCAGGAAATCCTGCAGGTCAGCCTCGGCAAGTTTTACCTCGCCAGCCAGATCTGCTGCTGCAAAGGAGACATAGGACAGTTCCAGCTTGTCCTGTTCTTTATGGAACTGCTTTAATGCCTCGTCATCGCTGATAGTTACCTTGTCCATCACGGTCTTGCGGGTTTTGTCAATCAGCAGTTCACGCTTTTTTGATTCTTCATACGCCTCCGGGGTAATCCGGTTTGCCTTCAGCATCTGCTGGTAGAGGCTGAAATCAAAACTGCCGTTCTGCTGGAAGGCAGGCATGGCTGCAATGGCAGCGGAAATCTCTTCTTTGCTGACTGAGACGCCCTGACTTTTGGCGGCCTTCATGATCAGGGTGCTGTCAACCAGGCGATCAATGACCTGCTGGCGGAGATTAAGCTGCTTTTCAAGTTCCGGGGTAAAGTTGCCACCAAAGATCTGACGGTAGGTTTCAGTCATATTCTGGTAGGCATTCTGATAGGTTTCAAGTGAAATGGTGGTGCGGTCAACCTTGGCTGCGTAGCCTGCTGATCTGCTCATCCCCTCATCACCCTTACCCCAGACCAGGAAGATGGTGCCGATGAACGACAGTACAATGATGATGAAAACGGTCTTGATAATGACCGAATCCTTCTTTTTACGTATCACATCAAGCATGGTGCGGGACTCCTTGTCTCTGTAGGTCAAATAGGTGTTAAAAGAGGTTGCATACTACACTAGCGCTTCAGATAAAATCAAGCTGTGATTCCCGAGGTCCGGCGGTTTACAGCCGGTTTGAACTGTGCTAGTGTGCGCCACTATTTGCGCGGTTTGAGTGCTATGACGGGGGTGCCATGGAGTTAAGTTTTTCCCATACCAATGAAGAAGTGGATAAACTGATTGACCGGTTGATATCGGCCACCGGGGGGATCACCCATGCCCATCTGGTGCGGGAACTGGTTATTTCATCCCTTAAAATCGGGCAGGAGACCACCTATCTGCCGGACCTGAAGCTGATCAATCGTACCCTGCGGGAGATGCGCTACACCACCCGGGTCTTTAGTCCCTACCGTGACCGCAAGAAGGTCACGGTCTTCGGTTCTGCCCGTACTCAGCCGGATGAGCCTATTTACCAGACCTGCATCCGTTTCAGCCGTCTGCTGGCCGAGCACAACTGGATGATTATCACCGGTGGCGGCCCCGGCATTATGCAGGCAGGCAATGAGGGGGCCGGCAGCGACAACTCCTTTGCCGTCAATATCAAGCTGCCATTCGAACAGAGCGCTAATCCGGTCATGCAGAACACTCCCCGTCTGGTTACCTACAAGTACTTCTTCAACCGTAAGGTGGCCTTTGTCAAAGAGGCTGATGCCGTAGCGGTCTTTCCAGGCGGTTTCGGTACGCTGGATGAGGCGATGGAGGTCTTTACCCTGGTGCAAACCGGCAAGACTTCGCCCAAGCCGCTGGTGTTGGTGGATGACGGTGATGGCTTCTGGGAGCAGTTCTTTGAGTTTGTGAAGGAACAGTTGCTGGCCAAGGGGCTTATTTCCGGAGAAGACTTTTCCATCTTCACCATTACCAAGGACGAGCAAGAGGCTGCTGCGGTCATTGAAGGGTTTTACAAAAATTACCATTCGATCCGTTTTCACGATGATCTGATTGTGGTCCGGCTTACCAAAGAGCTGCAACCGGAACAGCTTGATCTGCTTGAACAGGAATTTCCCGAGCTGGTTCAGCCGGGGGGGCGGATTGTCAGTTGTGAACCGCTATTGATTGAGGATGATGAACCGGAACTTGCACTGTTGCCCCGGATAAATTTCCCCTTTAACCACTTTCATTACGGTCTGTTGATCGCCTTTATCAACCGAATAAACACGTTTTGACTTTTAACGGGGGCTGTGTTAAAAAATTCCACTTTTTATATATAGTACCGTTTTCAACGGATTAGCCGATATTTAAGGTTTTATTCTGCTGGCAGTGGAGTCTTCCTGGCTGCCTGGTGAAGACAACATTAGCATGCGAGCAGATCTTCTTGTTTCTGTAATCAAGTCTGTGAGGTAGGGCATGAGCCTTAACCTGGCCGTAGCCACGCTGTATGAAATTGAACAGGCCCGTAACGACTGTCGCACAATGGTCACCAGGCGAGCACTGGTTTCCGGGGCGGCGGTACTGGTGCCGTTGCCTGGTGGCGACCTGTTGGCGGACGTGGGGATGTTGATGCAGTTGTTACCCCGGATCAATGTCCGCTTTGGGCTTTCTCCGGAGCAGGTTGAAGAGCTAAGCCCAAAGCTGAAGATTATGGCCTTTGATTTGACCAAACGCCTGGGTTCACGGTTGATTGGTAAGGCGGTTACCACCAGTCTGGTGACCTCACTGGTGACTAAAATGGGGGCGCGGGTAGGTGTCAAAAGTGTTGCCCGTTTCGTACCACTGGTAGGGCAGGCGGCCGCAGCCGCCATCAGCATCAGTATGATGCGCTATATCGGTAATCAACATGTGGAGGCCTGTTATCAGCTGGCGTGCCAGCTGGTAACAAAACGTGACAATACTTTTGTATGATTTAAATTTAGATGTGTAATTAAATAATGTCAGTAGCTTGGTTTTTTATTTACGTCAGGGGAGGCAGTCATGTTCAAAGGAAGTATTGTTGCCATTGTTACGCCGTTCAACAACGGTACGGTGGACGAAAAAAAGCTGCGTGAATTGGTGGATTTCCAGATTGAGAACGGTACAGATGCCATCGTGGCCTGCGGGACAACCGGTGAGTCGTCCACTCTGGATAATGAAGAGCACCTGAACGTCATAAAGATCGTATTTGATCAGGCCAAAGGGCGTGTGCCGGTCATCGCCGGTACCGGTTCCAACTCAACTGCCGAGGCTATCCATCTGACCCGCGAGGCCAAAGCGATTGGCGTGGCCGGGGTGCTGCTGGTGACTCCCTACTACAACAAGCCGACCCAGGAAGGACTGTATCTCCACTACACTGCCATTGCCGATGCGGTTGAAATTCCCCAGATCCTGTACAACGTGCCGGGCCGTACCGGTGTTAACCTGCTGCCAGAAACCGTAGCGCGTCTGGCCGGACACAAAAATATCGTTGCCATCAAAGAGGCCACCGGCTCCCTGCAGCAAGCCTCTGAGGTTATGGCCCTCTGCGGCAGCCAGATCGACGTCTTCTCCGGTGACGACTTCATCACCTTCCCGATGATGGCCTGCGGCGCCAAGGGTGTGATCTCGGTCACCGCCAACATCATGCCCAAGGCGATTGGTGACCTGACCGACGCTTTCTTTGCCGGTGATCTGGAAAAGGCCCGTCAACTGCATCTGGATACGTTGAAGATCAGCAACGCCATGTTCATTGAAAGCAACCCGGTACCGGTCAAGACCGCCCTGGCGCTGATGGGCAAGTGCTCCGATGAGGTTCGTCTGCCGCTGGCACCGATGAGCGAAGCCAACAAGGCCAAGCTGGCAGCCATCATGAAAGAGTACAAGCTGATTTAATCTTATTTTTTACCGCAGAGGACACAGAGGCACGCAGAGTAAAAACGGGAAAAACAAAAGAATCCATATAAACGATTTGCTTTTTGTTTTCCCCAACAGGTTTTATGATTTTGCGTTTGATTTTCCTCCGTGTTCCTCGGCGTCCTCTGTGGTGAGTTCGAGGTGTTTGATATGATCAAGATAGCCGTCTGCGGCGCCGCTGGCCGCATGGGACAACGTATTATCGTCGCTGCTGTTGAGGCAGGTTGCACCATCTCCGGTGCCCTTGAGCGTCCCGGTCATCCCCAGGTTGGGCAGGATGCGGGCCTGATTGCCGGAGTTGGTACCCTGGGTGTTTCCATTTCTGATGACCTGAACGCTGTGGTTGAAGGATGTGATGTCCTGATCGATTTCACCACCCCCAAGATCTCGCTCAAGAATCTTGAGGTCTGCGGCCTGAAGAAGAAATCAATCGTGATCGGCTCCACCGGTTTTACCCCTGAAGAACGCGCTCTGGCTGCTGAGCTGGCCAAGGATATCCCGGCGGTGCTGGCCCCCAACATGTCAGTTGGTGTCAACGTCTGCTTCAAGATGCTCAAGGATCTGGCCAAGACCCTGGGCGATGACTTTGATGTGGAGATTGTGGAGCTGCACCACAACAAGAAAAAGGATTCCCCTTCCGGCACTGCCGTGCGGATGGGAGAGGTGGTGGCTGAGGCGTTGGGTCGTGACTACAATCAGGTTGCCAATTACCACCGCGAAGGGATCTGCGGTGAGCGCACCAAAGAAGAAATCGGCATGCAGACCGTGCGTGGTGGCGATATCGTCGGCGAACATACGGTCTACTTCATCGGCATGGGTGAGCGGATTGAAATCTCACACCGCGCCATGAGCCGCGATATGTTCTCCCGTGGATCTATCCGCGCAGCCAAGTGGATTGTCGGCAAGCAGCCCGGTCTGTACGACATGCAGGATGTGTTAGGGCTGAAGTAAACACAAAAACGAAGAAATTGTTTCACGCGACGCCGCAACGACGCAACGCTTTACAAAGTCTGAACCGTGAAGCTTTAAATATTTTCGTTGCGGCGTCGCGTCGTTGCGTGAGTTAGATTTGCTTACAGATTCTGTTTTTGGAATATCAATATGATGTATGGAGGAACTACCGAAGATGGCAAAAATTAATGATAACTACCTGAAGTTAAAAGCTGGCTACCTGTTCCCTGAGATCGGCCGTCGTGTGCGTGAGTTCACCGCTGCCAACCCGGATGCAAAGGTAATTCGTCTGGGTATCGGCGACGTGACCCGGCCTCTGGCACCGGCTGTACTGAAGGCGTTCCATGCCGCTGTCGATGATCTGGCCACCACTGCCCAGTTTGCAGGCTACGGCCCGGAGCAGGGCTATGATTGGTTGATCAATGCCATTATTGAGAAATCCTACAAGCCACTGGGTGTTGATCTCAAGACCGAGGAGATGTTCATCTCCGACGGTTCCAAGTGTGACTGCGCCAACATCCTGGATATCTTTGCCCTTGATAACGTGGTTGCCATCGGCGACCCGGTCTACCCGGTCTACAACGACACCAACGTCATGATCGGCCGCACCGGTGAGGCAGACGAAAAAGGCTACTACCAGAACATCGTCTACCTGCCCTGCAACGAGGCCAACAACTTTATCCCCTCGCTGCCCACCGGCAAGGTTGATATCATCTATCTCTGCTTCCCCAACAACCCGACCGGTACCGTGGCATCTAAGGCCGAGCTGAAGAAGTGGGTCGATTACGCCAATGCCAACGACGCCATCATCTTCTTTGATGCTGCCTATGAGGCGTTCATCACCAATCCTGAAATTCCCCATTCCATCTATGAGATCGAAGGGGCCAAGAAGTGCGCCATTGAGTTCCGTTCCTTCTCCAAGACTGCTGGCTTTACCGGCGTGCGCTGCGGTCTGGTAGTGGTACCGGAAGAGGTAATGGGCACCACTGCCAGCGGCGAGAAGTACAGCTTCAACAAACTCTGGCTGCGCCGCACCACCACCAAGTTTAACGGCGCTTCCTATCCCGTTCAGAAGGCTGCTGCTGCGGTTTACTCTGATGAGGGCTGGGCTCAGACCAAAGAGATCATTGACTACTACATGGAGAATGCCCGCATTATCCGTGAAGGTCTGAAAGAGGTTGGCGTCACCTGCTACGGCGGTGTGGATGCCCCCTACATCTGGCTCAAGACTCCGGGCGGTATGAGCAGCTGGGACTTCTTTGACAAGCTGCTGAACGAATGCAACGTGGTCGGTACCCCTGGCTCCGGCTTCGGCCCCAGCGGCGAAGGGTTCTTCCGGTTATCGGCCTTCGGACACCGTGAGAATGTGATTGAGGCGGTGGAGCGGATAAAGAAGAATTTGAAGTAGGATTAGTAACGGCACCAACATTGGTGCCGTTTTGTATTTGCAAATATCTTATGATTATATTGTGCACAGAATGGGAGGATATATGAAGCATTTTCAAGACGTTCTGGAAGCTCTAGGGGCTGAAAATGGGCCTAAGTTGCTGAAAGAAACAAATTATTGGGAATTCTGGCAGGCTGAATATATTACTCCAGTTTCTACCGTATATGGTCATTATTTATACTTAAAATCATCTTGTCCCCTTAAAGAAGCAACTCCCCAAAATGTACAAAATTGGAAAGAACTGTCATCTCGTACTGGATATAACTTAATTGTAACACCAAGTAGTCCACTCGCATTGAATTATGAAAATACAAAAAAACATTTCTGTTCATTGAATGTAATGACATCAAAAGAATTATTAATGAATAATTTACTTAAAGGAATGGAACAGCACGGGTTTGAACCGGTTGAACATTTCATTACTCCTGATATTAGGCTTGAAAATGGTGAAACTAAGCAAGATGCTCTTGATTTTTTGAAAAAATGGTTACTTGGTTCGACTAATGGTTTGAAGTCAACAGCGATTGCTATTTTAACAGCACACGGCGGGATTGGTAAGACTACAGTTGCAAGAAAGATATGTGCAGATATTAAGTCAATAGACAGTTCTGTTATTCCATTGTTGATAGAGTCAGAGCAATGGAAACACATGAATTATAATAAACTATCGATGGAGTATATTTGGAACGAAGCGATATCACGTCGATTTGTTAACGCCAATCGTCTCTTGTCAAATAAAAAAGCCTTGAGAGCCCTTATAAATTCAGGGCTTTGTGTAGTGATTTTTGATGGATTCGATGAGCTTTGTGGAAGTCAATTATTCGATTTTGGCCCACAAGATATTATTGATTCGCTTGTAGATGTTGCTATTGAAGATGATGGAATTGGTCAAGCAAGAATTCTACTTACTTCCAGAGAAACTTATTGGGAAACGGTCAAGGATGGAATAAATAAAGAACAAATTGAAGTTTATAAGCTCAAAGGTTTTGACCAAGAACAAAGGAAAAAGTATTTTGAACAACGCTTGAAAAACCCTGTTGAAAGGGATACAGCCTTGCGGTTGTCGAAGGAAATAGGCGGCGCTATCTATGATACCGTTGAAGAGGAAAATGAAGATAGGCTGTCTGGTGTACCATTTATATTAGCCCTAATCGCACACTATGTTGAAGGTTGTGATGTTAGTTCTTCGTATATTAATCCGTATATGACGGACCCATTAGAGCCATTATTAGAAGATATGTGCAGAAGGGAAAATAGTCGTCAAGAATTAGATATTGATCCTACAAAGCAGCTGTTGTTATTCGAAGAGTTATTTCGCGAGTTTCAGAACAAGGATATTCCATTAGAGTATTTGAGATTTTGTTTAGAATATTTTTGCAGTGTTACCGATCCATCAATTTTAATGAAGTTTACAAGCCACCATTTCTTGATTCGAACTGAAAAAGATATGTTTGCACCACGTTACGACGTACTAAGGGTATATTTTATAGCTCGGTTTTTAGCAAAGGGGCTGTCTGGCCTTTACACTCAATCTGAACGTTCAAAAATAGCAAGAACACTAGCACTTAATAGTACTGGTAAAACTCAAGTAATTGATTGGCTTGTTAAGCAATTGGGGCGTATGGAAGATGATAAATTGTGTAAAGCTTTTAACCACGCATTCAAAATAATCGATGAACAAGCAGATAATTCATGTTTTGTTGATTCTGGTAAGGCATTATTCAATGTATTAAAGCGTTTTATTACTGATTCTGATAAAGTTCTTAGAATTAATAAAATGTTGTCATACATTGGCCAAGTTAATAATATAGAAAATAGGCAATTAAACAGAATTGTAATTACAGGATTAGTAAGAGCCTTTGATTTTTCTGGGATTAAATTTAAGAATTGCATATTTTGTGATGTAGAATTCAAGAACTGTTGTTTTGATGCAGGTACTGAACTTTTTAACAGTAATTTCGAAGGTACTGTGACATTTGTTAATTGTGAAGATGAGTCTTCAATAATTATTCACAATAACTGCAAAATGTCTAAGGAAGCTGAATATTCGTGGGATTTGGTTATGAGTAAGTCGATCCGTGAAGATTTGAAGAAAAATTTTGCGGAAGATGCGCTTAAGAGAGCTTTGAAGAAATTTAAAGGATATTATGGATTCGAATCTATTCAATTAAAGTTTAAAAATAAAGGATTTAAGGCAGGAAATCCATACAATGATAGTGTTTGGGATGTGCTTGCTGAACAAAAAATTGTTGAGTCACATACAATTTCTAATGTTACCGGTGGTGGGTTAAATATCGTTGACGATAAAGAATTGCGGCGTGAAATCACTGCTTATTTGGATAATACAGTCCTTGGAACTCGCCTTAGAACCGTAATCGATAAGTTGATAAGTTAGCGGAATTCCAGGGTGTACTGAGATAGTATTCACCTGACAGTGCCCTTGAATGGTTTGTGATTTACGCTGCCAGTTTGTAGTCCTCAGTATCTGAATTGTCGTTCTTTGGCAAGCCGTCTATGAAAACCGTGTATGGCGTCCTGCCAAGCATGTTTCTGCCCTGATGTGGGCGGTCGTAGTTGTAGGTCTTGAGATAGGCTTCCAGATCAGCCTGCATCTCCTCCAGTGACTCGTACCATTTGGTACGCCCCATAATGCGGAAATGCTCGTCCAACAAGGTTCTGTGAAGCCGTTCAACAAAGCCGTTGCTCTGTGGCCTTCTGACTTTGGTTGTGCGGTGTGCGATTTCCTCAAGCTGCAAAAACAGCTCGTAGGGATGGTTGTCTGGCCTGCCGCAGAATTCCCTGCCGTTGTCTGACAAGACAGTGCTGATCTTGGCATTATGTTCTTCAAAGAACGGCAGGACATCCTCGTTAAGGACATGCACGGCAGTGACCGGCAGTTTGTTGGTGTAGAGCCTGCCCCAGGCATAGCGTGAATAGCAGTCGATAACTGACTGCAGATAAACTTTGCCTACGCCTTTCAGGGTACCGACAAAGAAGGTGTCTACTGCCACCAGGTCACCGGTGTGCTTGGTCTCGATGTGGCGCTCTCGGAATTCTGGGCTGAAGCGTTCCAAGACTCGTATCTGTTCGTCTGTCAGTTCAAACGGCTGTTCTCTGACGCTCTTTTCGAGTCGTAGAAACCTCTCCTGTTTGGTCAGAAGGCTGTGCCTGCTCCAAACACCACGTACGCCTCCAGAGCTAACCTGAATCCCTTTAAGCGTCAGCTCATGGGCAACCCGAACAGGGCCATGGGAAGGATGAGACAGACAGTGATCAAGGATCGCCTGTTCAACAGCTTCATCAACCCGGTTAGGATGGGGGCCTCTGGCTCCAGGTAGCCGGTCAACTAAACCAGCTGAACCGTAGGTCTGATAATTACGACGGATTTCATAGAACTGCTGCCGTGAATAGCCCATAAGCTTACAGGCTCTGCTGACATTTGAGAGATCAGCGGCCAGGTCTAGCAAACTGAGCTTTCTTCGTGATACTTTCTCTGCGGTGGTCATACTGTTCTCCTTGATGAAAAGATTTAGTCTGAGCAACTTCATCTTTATCCATTCAAGGGCGGTATGGCCACCCCTAGAAAATGACCAACTGTCAGGTGAATACTATCTCAGTACATCCGGGGACAGTATACGTAATTCAAAAAGCGGCCGATTGGCCGCTTTTTGAATTATGGCAGAACTATTAAGGACAGCATTCGTGTCAGTCCACCAGCCAGACCCCTGACCGTTTCACCAGACCGATCATAGATCTGCCGTCCTGCTGTTTGATCAGCAGGGTGGCGCGGTCCCCACGCACAACCAGCGTCAGAGGGGATTTTTTTACCGCCTGTCCCATCTGCTTGCCCGCCTCTGCCATCATCTTCAGGGACTCATCCTTGCCTTGTGCCATGAATCCGTCCATCTCCTCAATTGACCGCTCCGTACAGACGCTCTTTACAGCTGCATAATCCCCTTTGGCCATGGCTGCCGTCTTGGCCAGCACCGCCTTGACCTGCGGGGAGTTCAAGGCCTGTTTACCTTTCAGGATGGCGGTCACGGCAGGTTCCCGGAAGAGTGGGGCGTTGAAGCTGAAGGCATATTTCTCGGCCGGCCATCCCTGTACCGGGTTGCCTTCGCTGCTCTGCTCCATGGCTGCGCTGACGCGCAAGTTTGTTATCACCAGTTTGTCGAGCGGGCTGCGTTCGCTCTGGCTGATGGTCTTGTTGCCCAGCGAATAGCGCTCTTCCTGTTGCGGAAAGAGGACCGTAACAACAACTTCCTTCGGCTTGGCGGGATCAAACCGCACCAGAACCCCGCGGACGGTTCCTTTTCGCACCATTGCGGAGAGCGTGAAAAAGGGGTTGAGACCGGCGATGGCTTCCTGCTGGACCGCCCGGTCAGCCACCAGGATACGCATTTCCTTTTTGCTGTTCGGACCGTCCTCTGCATTGTCATGCAGATGGGCATAGGAGTGGGTGAGGTTCACAACGGTCGCGCCAACCGTGAGCGAGCCGTTGGCCGTTCCCGGATCGATGGCCAGTGCGAGCAGCGGGAAGCAGATGACTGCAAACAACGCCAGCAAAAGAGAAACTCCTGTCTTCATGACGGCCTCCTTCGGGGCGACAGATTAACTGTCTGGATTTGGTAGTGAACAGCCACAGGCAGCTTGAGTATACACAAACGGCTACAATAGTCAGTAAATAGTAATCCGGCTGAAACCTTCGCAAAACCTTCTGAGGCAAGTTTTGAAATATACGTTTTCTGTGCTATAACCCCTCCATGGCTCGAACTTTACGCATAGAATTTCCTGGTGCTGTCTATCATGTTACCTCTCGCGGCAACGCCCTGTCAGACATCTTCGTGTCTTCATGAGTCAGCGTGCAATCCTCTGCCCTCGCTGCAGACAAATTATAGGCAGTGAAGAGTCTCACTGCTCCTGGTGCGGCACGTCCCGCTCAAATCCCTTTTGGGTACTGATCGGTGCAGCCGGTGGTAATTGGGTTACCGGGAGTATTCTTACCGTCAATATACTCTTTTTCGGGCTTTCACTTCTGCTTAGTACCAAAGTAGATCCCTCCTCCGGTTTTCTTTCGCCGGGCCACAACAGTTTACTGCTGTTGGGGGCAAGCGGAACCGTGCCTATCGACCATTTCGGGCGCTATTGGTCTGTTGTCAGTGCTAATTATCTCCATGGTGGCATACTGCATCTGTTTTTTAACCTGATGGCATTTCGTCAGTTGGCCCCATGGGTTGTAAATGAGTATGGAAGCAGCCGGATGTTTGTCATCTACACGTTGGGTGGTGTCGCAGGATATCTGGTTTCGTATTTTGCCGGTGTGCCGTTCACTGTTGGTGCTTCAGCTGCGCTGTGCAGTTTAATTGGAGCGCTGCTCTATTATGGAAAGAGCAGGGGCGGCAACTATGGCCGGACGGTCTATCGTGAAATCGGTGGCTGGGCCCTCAGTATTGGTATCTTTGGTCTGATCTTTCCCGGCATCAATAACTGGGCCCACGGTGGTGGGGTGCTGGCTGGTATCGCTCTCGGGGCGGTGCTTGGCTATAACGAAAAAAGGAGCCAGCACGTTGTTGATCATCTGCTTGCACTACTCTGTGTGCTCGTAACCATTGGAGTGCTGGTATGGGCGCTTTTTGGCGCCCGGATTTAGCGCCACGTCAGGAATTACCCTGATTTAAAGGAAGGCACATGAAGATTACCTGTCCCGGTTGCCAGTGGAGTGTCGAAATTCCTGACGATAAAGTTCCGGCTGTCGACGCAATCGCCACCTGTCGAAAGTGCCAGACCAGGTTCCCGGTCTCCCGCGAGGCGGTTGATCCGCCAATGCCCGATTTCAGCTGTCCGCAATGCGGCAAGGCGCAGCCTGCATCCAATGCTTGTATTTACTGCCATATCATTTTTAGCAAATATGCCGAAAAACAGCGCATCAGGGAGTCAATCCCGCCCGTCAGTGATGAAACCCCAGCGATGCAGGGCGGCGGCCGATCTACAAGAATAGCACTGGCCGTGATCGGGCTGCTGGTGGTGGCGGGTCTGTTCTATTCGGCAGAGATAGTCAGCGCCGGTAAATTCTTTTTCCATATCCGGCCGACCCACGCCAGTCATATCCCCCGGTCGGCGCTGACCGTGACACGCTGCA